>JAKSBV010000231.1 GCA_022360955.1 Bacillota bacterium | reverse complement strand
TCCGGCGCAGATATAGGGGTATTTATAGAAAAAAATGGTGAAAAAATGATTTTAATTGATGAAAAAGGGAAAACTATTGCTGAAGAGATGTTTATGACCCTTGTCGCCTTGATTACGTTGGAAACGGTCAAAAATGCCACTATTATCGTACCCATTTCGGCGCCCAGTGTAATAGACGTATTGGCGGAACAGTATGGCGGGAAAGTGTTAAGGACTAAGACTTCGCCCTTGGAAGTGATGGGCCAAATGGTTTCGAACGGGCAGAAAGACATTGCATTGAATCATCAGTTTATTTTGAATTTTGATGCCATTGGCGGCCTTGTGAGAATCATGGATTTTATGAAAGCAAAGGATATTCCATTATCCGCATTAGTGGAGCGTATTCCTTCTTTTTATATGAGCAAGAAAGAAGTAGAGTGCCCGTGGAATGTCAAAGGAAAGGTTATTCGAAAAATCATAGAAGAAAACGAGGCCCAGCCTATTGAATTAATGGAAGGGGTAAAAATCTATCAGGACGGAGGATGGGTATTGGTGCTTCCGGACGCGGAGAAAGCGGTATGCAAGGTGATAGGTGAAGGGTATTCCGAGGAATTTGCCGAATCTATTACGGATCATTTTGCAGTTCGGGTAAAAGAGATAGGACAGGGATAAAAGTGTGTCACCCATATATAATACGATAAACATTTTACATTCGGAGATTTTACAGTCGGCGTTTTTGGCGGGTGTTAAATCTTCGCAATGTAATAGATTTTTCGTCACTTATATATAAGAAAAATAAGGATTACGTATAAGTGAGATTTAACTGTGAAAAATAGGCAGGGCCTACATTGGGACACAACAGATCAAGGCCGTCGGACGGTGTGGATATCGGAAGAATTGGGAGAGGGATAAAAAAATATTAAAAAAAGTGTTTATAAGATAGTAAAATACTGCTATAATAGTAAGGTATACAATATGGACGGTAGACAAGTAAATAATTATGCCTCGAACATAAAGTGCAGTATCTATATTTGAACGTTTGTTTAGCAATTTAAAATTTGTGGTTTTGGTTAGAGTAATATGGAGCCTATAAATACCTGCGTACAGCTAATGGGATGCGAAAAAACCTTACATGAAACAGGTGGAGCTTTTCGTGTTGCATGTATGAAGCTATATATTTTGTGATGTTAACAGTCAAATCTTAAGGGGATTGCCCCGTTTGATTTTAAAGTTCGATATCCATAAATAAAGTCCATATAAAATGCTTATCGCAAAATATATAGATAGGTGTTAAATGCCATGTCTTTATGCCTGTGCAAGGGTAAAGATGGCGGGCGGACAGGTTATAGAATACCTGAAGAGCGGGGTTCCGGTTTATTTGGCAGAAGATAGATGGAGGTAGAAATGTGGCAAGAAAGTCAAATTTAAAAATCATACCTTTAGGGGGATTGAACGAAATCGGTAAGAACATTACCGTATTTGAGTATAAAGATGATATCATTGTGTTAGATTGCGGATTGGCATTTCCGGAGGATGAAATGCTTGGGGTGGATCTGGTGATTCCGGATACAACTTATCTAGTGAAAAATAAAGAGAAAATAAAGGCGATTGTGCTTACCCATGGACATGAAGACCACATTGGGGCATTGCCCTATGTGTTAAGAGAGATCAATGCTCCGGTTTATGGAACCAAGCTTACGTTGGGACTGGTAGGAAATAAACTGAAAGAACACGGTTTGCTCTCAAAAGTTAAGTTAAAAAGGAGCCAGCCGGGAGACGTAGTAAGCTTAGGCGCATTTAAGGTCGAATTTATTAGGTCTACCCATAGCATAGCAGATTCGGTGGCCATTGCGATACACACGCCGGTGGGTGTTGTAGTCCATACGGGAGACTTCAAGATTGACTATACCCCGATTGAAGGGGAAATGATAGATCTTGCCCGCTTTGGACAGCTTGGGAAAATGGGTGTGCTGGCCTTAATGGCAGACAGCACCAATGTAGAACGAGCAGGGTATACCATGTCCGAAAGAACGGTCGGCGAAGCCTTTGAAGAGATATTCAGGTATTGCAATCAAAGGATACTGGTTGCGACCTTTGCGTCCAATGTGCATAGAGTGCAGCAAGTCATTAATGCTGCCGTGAACTACGGAAGAAAAGTTGCAATATGCGGCAGAAGCATGGTGAATGTAGTCAATGTGGCGATGGAATTAGGGTATTTAAGTGTGCCGGAAGGAACGCTCATTGACATTGATGATATTAAACGCTATAAAAGCAATCAGATTGTCATTGTAACAACAGGAAGCCAGGGAGAGCCTATGTCGGCCTTAACCAGAATGGCCTTCTCCGACCATCGAAAAGTGGAGATCGTAACCGGTGATCTGGTGATTATTTCAGCGAATCCTATTCCGGGCAATGAAAAGCTTATTTCTAAGGTAATTAACGAATTATTCAAAAGAGGGGCAGATGTTATCTACGAATCGTTGGCGGATATTCATGTTTCAGGACATGCATGCAAGGAAGAATTGAAATTGATTCATAGCCTGGTAAAGCCCAAGTATTTTATCCCTGTTCACGGAGAATACAGGCACCTAAAGCAGCATGCCAATTTGGCCGAGAGCATGGGAATGAAAAAACAGAATATTTTTGTGATGGATATTGGGAATATTTTGGAAATGAATGAAAAGTCTGCGAAAAAGGCAGGAAGCGTATCTGCCGGAAAAGTCTTAGTGGACGGACTAGGCGTGGGGGATGTCGGCAATATCGTATTGCGTGACAGAAAGCATCTGGCCCAGGATGGGTTGATTGTTGTGGTTGTGACGATTTCCGGAGAGAATGGTCAAGTCATAGCAGGACCGGATATTATTTCAAGAGGTTTTGTTTATGTGAGAGAGTCGGAAGCGTTAATGGAAGAAGTTCGAGGTGTAACGAAGACGGCACTGGAAGAGTGTGAAGAAAAGAAAATTACGGATTGGTCCACAATAAAAGCAAAAGTGAAAGACCGTTTAAGTCAATTTTTATATGGAAAAACAAAGAGAAAACCGATGATTTTACCGGTTATTATGGAAATATAATGTTAGGCTTATCCTTCACGGTTTACAGCGCATAACATTGTCCTGCAAAGTATGTTCTGTTCGCCGTGAGCGGTCAATCAAGACGGAGGTACTTTGTTGAAGAAAGTGATTAGTGTAAGTATAGGTTCTTCTTTACGGGATCATCGTGTAGAGACACAAATTTTAAACGAAAAGTATACCATTGAACGCATTGGTACAAACGGAAGCATCCCGAAGGCGATAACGCTCATTAAAGCATTAGACGGACAGGTAGATGCATTGGGACTCGGCGGTATTGATCTATATCTTAGCGGGGCAAACAGAAAATTTATGATCAAGGAAGCCATTCCTATTGTAGAAGCGGCGAAAAAAACGCCCATTGTTGATGGCACAGGACTGAAAAACACTTTGGAGAAAAATATAGTAGAATTTTTGGCAGCAGAGAAAATAATTGATTTTTCCGGTAAGAAAGTGCTTTTGGTTTGTGCAATCGATAGGTTTAAAATGGCTGAAAGCTTTATCGATATGGGATGTACGACGATACTTGGCGATATTATTTTTGCTTTGGGTATTCCGATACCCATTAAAAGCATAAGCGTTTTTAAAAAGGTCGTAAGTACGTTTTTACCCATAATATCTCGCCTGCCTTTCAATGTGTTGTATCCCGTAGGAGAAAAACACAATGGTCAGTCTGCAGAGCCAGACAGGTACACACAAGCCGGTAAGGCTGCCTACTGGAATTTTGAAAGATTTTATAATGATGCGGATATTATTGCCGGTGATTTCCTGTATATAAAAAAATACTTGCCTGAAAACTTATATGGTAAAATAATCATTACAAATACCGTCGCACAAGCAGATGTTGATATGTTAAAACAACGAGGCGTAAGCATATTAGTTACTTCAACACCTGAATTTAACGGAAGGTCTTTCGGGACCAATGTGATGGAGGCCGTTTTGATTGCTGCAGCGGGAAAAAGACCGGAGCAGCTTTCTACGGAAGATTATATGTATTTAATTAAAAAGATGAATTTTGCACCTAGAATAGAATACTTAAATAAATGAAAAAATATGAAAACGGTAGGGCTTGTGAAACAGCCCTACCGTTTTTTCATTTTACTCAGCATATATCCGAAGCACAAGCCTTCTACTAATGTGAGGCCGAGCAGTCCTATCAAAAACGTCTTGTTTTTCATCATGGCCTGGATATCTTTACATTCAGGCAAATCTTTTTTTGTGAAAACCCTAGGGTGTTTTCTGACCTTATTAGGATTTTTATTCATCTAATATTCCTCCCGTTGTTTCCTTAATTATTTACGATTACGGTTTACAGATAATATTGCCGGATATAACCGTCTTTTTTTCCCATACTTAAAGGTGAATCAATTATTTTTACAAAATTTTCATGTAGATATCCCGCGTTAATGACACAATTTACAAGCTTTTTGTAAACTGTGAAGTATATAGCTTTATCGATTGAACGCAAAAAATCCAACATGTTTAATGTGATTTTTTTGCGTTCAATATATCTATAGTATGGATTTAAAACATATATTTATTTATGTTTGCCTCATATAATTGTTAGGTGTTTTGGTAATTTGTTTTTTCATAAAAATTTAGATTATGAAAACAATATAAATGGAGGTGTTTTAGATGAAAAAGAAATTTTTCAAGTGGAGTTGTTTGGCAGTTGTGGCCATATTGCTTCTATCCGTTGTCGGCTGTACGAGGGCACAGAGACCCATGCAGAACCAGCCGGGCGCACCTGCACCGGGCGCCAATCCTGACAATGTAAACCTCACGCCGGATAGGGGAATGATGAGAGATAATGTACCGCAAACGCCGAATAGAACAATAACACCGGATGCTGCGCCGGGTGCACCGATGACACGGGATAGAACGTTGGAAAATGACATGAATGCAAGACCCATTGCTACAGATGCAAATAGGAAAGCACAGAATATAACGAACAAGCTCACGGCGATGGAGCCTATAGAAAATGCATCTTGTGTGGTCAATGGTAAAACAGCACTCGTGGGGATTGATGTTGCAGATGATCAACAGGGAAATAATAACACCCAAAATTTAAAAAATGATTTGGTCACAAAAATCAAAAAAATGGAACCGGGCATTACAAATGTAGTGATTACCGAATCCCCCGATTTATATCAGAGGATTAATAATTTGTCCAAAGATGCTACAACGGGCAACACAATGAGGGGTATGACAAACGAATTTACAGAAATAATGAATAGAATTATGCCTACCACAAGATAAAGACAAATGTGCCAAGTACCAAATCAGCGTCCTTGGCACATTATTTTATGCATAAAATAGTGAAATAATGGCACAAACTATATAAAGATGTGTTATAGTATATAATGGAATATAGGCGACTAAGGATAACCAACTTTAGACTTTAAAATACTATTTGCACAAACAACGATGATTCTGCGTTTTTTTGTGTAAATATAAATGCCATTTTAAAGTTGGGTATCTATAAGGATAGTGTATTGTAAAGTTAGAAATATAATAGTATGCCGAATTTAAGAGATTGTATTGCTTGCTGATCTTGAGATTTTGAGAACAAGACCAAAGGAATGAAAGAATTTATTGCAAAAGGAGTGTGACATTTGTGAATGGCTTAAAAGGAATAAATCTAAAAAAAGGGTTAAACTTGTATTATCTTCCTACGCAAAAATTTAAGACCTCTACAATAAGCGTCAATATCCACCGGCAGCTGCAAAAAAAAGACGCTACAAAAAATGCCTTAATTCCCTATGTGTTACGAAGAGGGTGTAGGGATTTTCCTACTTCCCAAGCGATCACTCAGCATCTTGAAGGGTTATATGGGACAATATTTGATTGCGGCATTAACAAAAAAGGTGAAGACCAAATTATATTTTTTAATTTTGAGATGATAGATGAAACATATCTGCCGGAGGATATGAATCTTTTGGAAAGCGTACTGCATTTTGCGAAGGCGGTTATTTTCGATCCTGTCACCGAAAATGCTGCATTTAAAAAGGAATATGTCGCACAAGAAAAGGAGAAATTAAAAGACGTCATCCAAGGGCTTATCAATCACAAAACGTCCTATGCGGTAGAACGATGCTATCAGGAGATGTGCAAAAACGAAAGATTCGGTATTTACGAATTAGGAAGCGTTGAGGATTTGAACGGTATTGATGAAAAGAATCTTTACGAATATTATAAAGATGTGATGCGTACCAGCCCGATTGATATCTTTGTGGCGGGCAGTCTTAAAAGAGAGACGATTGTCGATACGGTTAACCGGTTCTTTGATATGGAGCCGGCGGAAAATATAGCCTACCCTTCCACCGAGATCATATCGGAAGTGGGAGAACATAAAAAAGTGGAGGAAGAGCTGCCGGTAGCCCAGGGCAAACTATCGCTGGGTTTCAGGACAAAAATTTCCCCTCGGGATAAAGAATATCATGCCTTGGTGGTTTGTAACGGTATCTTGGGAGGGGGGCCTCCTTCAAAGCTGTTCAACAACGTAAGGGAAAGATTGAGCTTGGCATACTATGTCTTTTCAAGGCTGGAAAAATTTAAGGGGCTTATGCTGGTTAGTGCGGGTATAGAAGTTGAAAAGTATCAGGATGCATTGGACGAAATACTGGCCCAAATAGATGAAATTAAAAAAGGGAATATCTCTGACGATGAATATCATGCAACCATCAGCAGTCTGGTCAATGGCATTAAATCTCTCAAAGATAATGCCTACCATATGATCGAGTATCATATAAGCCAATTGCTGGGGGGCACGGAGGACAGCTTCGAAGATTTGATTGAAAAAATTACTGCCGTGAAAAAGGAAGACGTGGTAGCAGTTGCGCAAAATATTGAACTGGATACGATCTATTTCTTGAAAAATAAACAGTAGCAGTAGTTGGGAGTGGGGAGTTAGGAGCCGGAAACAGACGGTGGGCAAGTAAGGTGTAAGTGTTCCCGAAGCTATCATCATAAATGGAATGATTGGAGGTAATAGCAGTGCTTTTGAAACAATATCACAGTGAGACATTAAAAGAAGATGTATATCATGGTGTACATAAGAGCGGATTAAATGTATATATACTGCCTAAACAGGGATATAGCAAAAGCTATGCCGTTTTTGCGACCCATTACGGCTCGATTGATAATAAGTTTGTCGTTCCGGGTGAGAAACAGGCTACAGAGGTTCCCGACGGTATTGCGCATTTTTTGGAGCATAAAATGTTTGAGGAACAAGAGGGAAGTGTTTTTAATCAATTTTCACGTTTAGGGGCCTTACCCAATGCTTTTACAAGTTTTAACATGACCGCCTATCTTTTTTCGTGTACCGATCACTTTTACGACAACCTGGACATATTGCTGAATTTTGTCCAAAATCCCTATTTTACGGATGAAAACGTACAGAAAGAACAGGGGATTATCGGTCAAGAAATTCGTATGTATGAGGATGATCCCAATTGGAGAGTGTTTTTTAATTTTTTAGGGGGATTATACCACCATCATCCTGTCAAGCAAGATGTTGGCGGGACGATTGATAGTATCGGCAAGATAGATAAGGAGATATTATACAAATGCTACAATACCTTTTATCATCCTTCCAATATGATATTATTTGTGGTCGGTGATGTAGATGCGGACACGGTAGTCAGCCATGTTGAGAAAGATATCAAAAAGGAGCATCCGCCGCAGGAGGACATTCAAAGGATCTATCCGGAAGAGCCGAGTACGATTTATCAACAAAAGGTTGAGCAGCATTTAAGTGTGTCTATCCCTCTTTTTCATATGGGATTTAAAGATACGGATATCGGCTACGGGGGTCAAAGGCTTCTCAAAAAGGATATAACCACGCGTATCCTGTTGGAAATGATATTGGGTAAGAGTACCTCTTTATACCAGTCTTTATATGAGCAAGGCCTTATTAATAGCACATTTGATGTCGATTTTACTGCGGAGAAAGGTTACGGCTATACCGTTTTCGGAGGCGAATCGCCGGACCCGGAGAAAGTACGACAGCAAATACTGGATGAAATAAATAAAGGGCAGCGTGAAGATTTGGACCCAAAAGTGTTTGAAAGAATTAAAAAAGTCATTTTCGCCAGATTTTTAAGACAATTCAATAGTATAGAACGGCTGGCCAATAGTTTTACGGCAAGCTTATTTAAAGGGATTCATTTATTTGACTATATGGAAGCGTATCAGTCCGTTACCTTTAAAGATGTACAGGAACGCTTTGAATCTCATTTTAAACCGGAGAATATGGTATTGTCAATTGTGAAGCCGTTAGAATAGAAGTGTACAGCGTACAGTTTTGCAGCAAGCTGCCTAATGCTTTTAGCTGTATCCTGTACACTGTACGCTGCATTAGAAGGGGGATTTTGTATGCAATCGATAGTATTTCCGGGTTTGGGACTGGAATTTTCAATTAATATTGTTGCTTTTGAGCTATTCGGAAAATCTATTTACTGGTATGGCATTATTATTTCGACAGGATTCTTGCTGGCCATGGTTATTGCTACGAAAGAGGCAAAAAGAGTAGGGGTAGCGCCGGAAACTTTTATGGATATTGTGCTTATCGCTACGCCACTGGCTATTATTGGCGCCAGGATTTATTATGTAATATTTAACTGGTCGACCTATAAAGATAATCTTAGTGAGATTATTGCCATATGGCACGGAGGGCTGGCAATATACGGTGCGATTATTGCGGCGCTTATGGCTGCTGTCGTATATTGCAGGATAAAGGGAATCGGGATTTGGAAGATATTTGACATTGCCGCATTGGGCTTTCTGGTAGGGCAGATCATAGGAAGATGGGGGAATTTTATCAATCAAGAGGCCTACGGCAGTGAAACGATGCTGCCTTGGAGGATGGAGATCTTTGACGTGCAGCAGCAGGCCAGAATAGCCGTTCATCCGACTTTTCTATATGAGTCGCTGTGGAATCTGGTGGGATTTATATTCATTTATATGTATCGAAAAAGAAAGAAATTTGATGGGGAAATATTTTTGTTGTATGCATCATGGTATGGGCTGGGAAGATTTTGGATAGAAGGCCTGAGAACAGATAGTTTGTACATAGGTGTTTTTAGGGTTTCGCAGATTGTTGCGGCATTATCGGTGCTTTTTGGTGCTGCGCTGCTTATTTATTTCAGAAAAAAAATGCCTAAAGACAGCTGAATGTTTATATTTGAATAAGGAAATGCGGGATCATCCTTGGATTACGGAAGTTTAGGGCATTGTAAAGAATGGGCAATATGAAAAATGTCGATGAACGACTGAATTTCTGATTCTGACTTTCTCACAAATATTACAATAATATTACGGCCCTGTAACATTATTGTAAAAAACAAAAAACGCAGTGTATATTGATAAATTTTGCATAATGTTGTAAAATAAGAATCAACCAATGGAGGTGGTTCTGTGCTAAAACAACAAATTGTAGATTTGCAGGATGAGCTCAAGCATATGGTGCAGGAAGATATTAGTGAGGAACAAATATATACACTCAGTGTAGCATTAGATAAATTAATGATTGAGTACTATCATGAGACGCAGTTGGGACGAACGCACCAAAAACGGACCAAGACAGAACAATAGTACGAATTTGAGCTCTATGACTTCAGGGCTATTAAGTATTCAAAATATTACTGCCCGGGTACTAGAAAAAAGATAGGACTATAGACTATAGTCCTATCTTTTTGTTTTATAGAAAAAAATTCTTAAAAAATGATTGAATTACACAGCAAAATAGTATAAAATTACAGTTGAAGTGGTGAAAAGTGGGGGAAAGTGGTGGAGAGTTCCACGAAGAGGTTGATGCCTATGTTTATTGGTGAATATCAGCATACCATAGATACAAAAGGGAGAATGATTATTCCGTCTAGGTTTCGTGAAGGTCTGGGTGAAAAATTTGTTGTCACCAAAGGCCTGGATAATTGTCTGTTTGTATATTCCCTTGAAGAGTGGGCAAATCTAGAAGAAAAGCTCAAAACATTACCCTTAACCAATAAAGATGCGAGAGCTTTTGTAAGATTCTTTTTCTCGGGTGCAACCGAATGTGAAGTGGACAAGCAAGGTCGAATTCTGATCCCGGGGAATTTGAGAGAACACGCCGGATTGGAAAAAGAGACCGTGGTTATTGGTGTGGCTACCAGAGTAGAAGTGTGGAACAAACAAAAATGGGCTCAATACAATAGCGATGACAATATAAGCCCCGATGAGATTGCGGAGAGAATGGCGGCCTTGGGGATTTAAAGATTGAGAAGGTGATCTTATGAATTTTCATCATGTGTCCGTGCTTTTCAAAGAATCGATTGACGCTTTGGCGATTCAAGGAAACGGTATCTATGTAGATGCCACATTGGGCGGCGGCGGACATACTTACGGTATCTGTGAAAAGTTGGGGGCCAATGGAAAAGTTTTAGGCATTGATCAGGATATAAATGCTGTTAACGCAGCCACGAAAAGATTAGAGGCATTTAAAGACAAAGTAATAGTGGTAAATGACAATTTTAAAAATATAAAACACATACTTGAACAACTAAGTATTGTATCTATTGATGGTGTTGTAATGGATCTGGGTGTTTCGTCTCATCAATTGGATGCGGGGGAAAGAGGATTCAGCTATCAACAGGATGCACCGTTGGATATGAGAATGGATAGGAGAAATACATTAACGGCCTGTCATGTTGTGAATGAGTATTCGGAAGATGAAATAAGTGCCATTATACATGAATATGGAGAAGAAAAGTGGGCAAAGAGGATTGCCAAATTCATTATTGAAGAACGAAAGGTTAAGACTATTGCTAAGACCGGAGAATTAGTAGAAATTATAAAGAGGGCAATACCTGCCGCCGCAAGAAGAGAGGGTCCTCATCCGGCCAAACGAACGTTTCAAGCCATACGCATTGAGGTTAATAATGAGTTGGGCATCCTTAAAAATGCGATAAAGGATTTTGTCGATGTGCTTCGTACCGGAGGCAGGATGGCGGTTATTACTTTTCATTCTCTGGAAGATAGAATTGTGAAGCAGACCTTTAAAGAATTGGGCAGAGGGTGCAAATGTCCTCCGAAATTTCCGGTGTGCGTGTGTGGCGGACAACCTGTTGTTAAAGTGATGAATAGAAAGCCGGTTGTATCTTCCGACGAAGAGCTGAAAGACAACCCAAGGGCAAGAAGTGCAAAACTCCGAATCATTGAAAAGCTATAAAAAGGATGAGGTGAATCAAATGTTGGGAGCGCATAATAGCAGTAATGCTTACAAGTATCAAGAACAAGAGTATTATCATATTCCCCAGCAGCCCCCTAAAAAACGGCGGAAACAGAAAAAGAATCCGGCGCCTGCAAAACACGTCAACAAGTTTAAACCTATTTTAGGCATTTTAGTATGTTTTGCGGTCACATTTTTTATTATGCTGAGATATGTAGCGATTACGGAGGCGAGTAATACGGTTAGCAGCTATAAACGGGATTTGCACCAATTACAGAGAGCGAATGAACAAATGCAAGTAAGATTGGATAGTTCTATAGATCTGAGCAAGATTGAGGATATTGCAAAAAACGAACTGGGGATGAGTGAGCCTAAAACCTATCAAATGGTTCCCGTGACATTGAATAAAAACGATTATAGTGAAATTGTAGAGACACAATGTGACGCTTCCGGGCAGCGAGGATCTTTTGCGTTATTTCTGAGCAAAATCAGTAATGTTTTGGAATATTTGTACTAGAGTTGAATTATATATGATAGTAGTAGGTGGTGGACCGTTGGCCGCAGTGGTGACAACCATACCCCATCGGCCTGCTGATTTATTTGAATATTTGTTTGGAGTTTGGCGTCATAAAGATAACCGGCTGCAACCTAGAGATACATTTACACAAGGGCGTTAAAAAACACACTATGTAAAATGAACTGCATCAATGCTGCTTTTTGAAATGCCTTTTGATCGGTTATGGATTGAATAGAGATAGCGTACTTTACACCTAAATACATTTGAACAAGGTTATTTTAAAAAATACATGATTCATTTTACTTACGCCCAATGATCTATACATTCTATTTTTTGAAACATCTTTTGATCGGTTATGGATTGGATAAAGATAGCGCACTTTGTACCTGAATACATTTGAGCAAACAACGATGGCGCTGTATTTTTTGTGTAAATTAACTTGAATTTTAAAGGTGGGTATTTGTAAAAGAGCATTAGGGACATTATCCGGGTATGTCCCTATATGTTTAATATTCTATATTCAATAGATTGCGGTGATATTGTAAATAGCTTCAATTCCCCGGGTCCCAAGCTCCGAACGATTTGAAGGGTGGTTTTGTCTTGGCTTCGCCAAATTTGAGGATTAAGAAGAGGATACTTTTTCTGCTTGTGGCTTTCACACTCATATGTATGGCATTAATCGCAAGGACGGGATGGCTGCAGATACATGATGGGGAAAGGCTCCAAAAAGAAGCCATAGAACAGCAAACGAGGGATAAGATGATCTATTCCAAAAGGGGTACTATTTATGACCGTAACGGAAAGCCTCTTGCAGTGAGCGCTTCGGTAGAGACGGTGACTGCCACCCCTAATGAAATCAAGCAGGCAAAAAATGCAGGAGAGATTGCTGCAACGCTGTCAAAGATTTTAGACATGGAATATGAGAAGGTCTTTGAAAAAATTACCCGCGACAGTTCCTATGAACTTGTTAAACGAAGGATAGAAAACGAACAGGCCCAACAAGTCAGGCAATATATAATCGATGAAAAGATTAAAGGTATAAATTTGGTTGAAGATTCGAAGAGGTACTATCCCTACGGGAATTTTGCTTCCCATGTGATAGGCTTTATCGGGGACGACAATCAAGGGCTGAACGGTATAGAAATAATGTTTGATAAATATTTAAAAGGATTGCCCGGCAGAATTGTTTCGGCTAAAAATGCCGTAGGAACGGAGATGCCCTATAGACATGAAAAATATGTAAATCCTGAAGACGGTGCGAATGTCATATTGACGATTGATGAAGTTATCCAGCATATTGTGGAAAAGCATCTGGAGACGGCTGTGATAGAAAATAAGATCAACAATGGCGGGGCCGCCATCGTAATGGATGTCAACACCGGTGATATTCTGGCAATGGCCGTAAAGCCCGATTTTGATTTGAATAATCCTTTTAAGATAGAGAATGAAGCGGTACGCAGTGAATTGGAAAGGCTTTCCGGAGACGAATTAAAAAAAAGATATACGGAAGAATTAAATAAAATGTGGCGTAATAAAGCGGTTGTAGATACATATGAGCCCGGATCTACTTTTAAAATCATTACTTCGGCAATCGGTCTGGAGGAAAACGTGGTAGAGCCGGAGGACCCCTTTACGTGTACAGGGTATGTAATGGTTAGTGGCAAAAAGATTAAATGCCACCGGCATGATAATCCCCATGGTGCCCAGACATTTGTGCAGGGGGTGCAGAACTCCTGTAATCCCGTGTTTATTAATGTAGGGCTTAAGATAGGATCGGATATGTTCTATCGCTATATAAATGCTTTTGGCTTGCGTGAAAAGACCGGTTTGGCATTGCCTGGTGAAGCCGTAGGCCTCTTTCATTCGGCAAACAAGTTTCCTGAGCTGGAACTGGCGACGGCATCTTTCGGGCAAGGCTTTACGGTTACGCCGTTGCAGATGCTTTGTGCCGTCAGCGCTGTGGCAAATGGCGGAAAGCTAGTAAAACCCAGGCTTGTGCAGCAGCTTACGGACCAAGAAGATAATGTGATTCAAACGTTTGAACCGGAGATGGTGAGGCAGGTTATTTCACAGGAGACCTCCGATACGCTTAGAGGTATTTTGGAGAGTGTTGTTTCGGAAGGTACGGGAAGAAATGCAAACGTCAAAGGGTATAGAATAGCCGGCAAGACAGGAACCTCCGAAAAAGTTCCAAGAGAAGATAAAAAATACATTGCTTCCTTTATCGGATTTGCACCTGCCGACGACCCGCAAATAGCGGTACTTGTGATGCTTGACGAGCCCACGAGGGGATATCCCTATTATTACGGCGGTGTGATCGCAGCGCCTGTAGTCGGAAAGATTTTTGAAGAGACATTGCGCTATGTTGGAGTAGAACAGCGATTTACCGAAGAAGATGACGTGCTGATTGATGTCCCCGTACCGGAAGCTAGAAATATGGAGATACCGGATGCGGAGAAAGCACTTAAACAGGTTAATTTGAAATATAAAGTGAAGGGTTCGGGTAATACTATTATTGACCAGCTTCCCAAACCCGGCGCAAAACTGCCTGAAAAATCCATGGTTATTTTATATACGGAAAACACAAAGCTTATCACAAAGGTTGTGGTACCCGATGTGACGAACAAGTCGCCGCTGGATGCGAATAAAATCTTGACGGATGCGGATTTGAATATAAAAATAACGGGATTCGGAGCGGCTATGAATCAACACCCGGCAGCAGGCAGCGAAGTCTCTCCCGGTACGGTGGTCAATGTAGAGTTTAGGCTGATGGAAGGCGACTAGGAGCTGGTTAGGAATTAAGAATTGAGAATTGAGATTTAAGAGTTGTGAAGGGTGACGGATTTTGAAATTAGAGATATATCTAAAATTTTTCATTCTTCATTAGAAAAAACCGAGGTGGTTTTATGTTACTAAAGGATTTGCTTGCATGTGTGGAAGCGGTCGAGATAAAAGGGAACTTACATACTGAAATAGGCGGTATTGCCTATGATTCGAGAAAGGTGCAAAAAGGGGATCTGTTTGTATGTATAGCAGGTTTTAAAGTGGACGGACATGATTTCATTGCCCAGGCCGTAGAGAAAGGTGCAGCGGCGGTGGTGATTGAAAAAGATGTGGAAGAAGCACCGATTCCGATGGTAAAAGTAATCAATGCACGCAGCGCTTTGGCATTTATTGCTGCCGCTTTTTTTGATCATCCTTCATCAAAATTTAAATTGATAGGGGTTACCGGTACCAATGGGAAGACCACAACAACCTATTTGATAAAGACAATATTGGCATTACAAGGGTATAAAGTCGGGCTTATCGGCACCAATCAAAATATGATTGGAGATGAAGTCATCCCTGCCGAACGAACCACCCCCGAATCCTTGGAGCTGCAGCAGCTTTTTTCCCGGATGGTGCGGGAGCAGGTTGACTATGTTGTAATGGAAGTATCGTCCCATTCCCTTGCATTGCACCGGGTTGACGGATGTGCCTTTGAAGTGGGCATTTTTACAAATCTTACACAGGATCATTTGGACTTTCACATCACGATGGAGAACTATTTAAAAGCAAAAACAAAGCTGTTTACACGTTGCAACACAGGTATTGTCAATGTTGACGACAGCAGCAGTCCGTACATATTGGAACATGGCACTTGCAAAATGGTGACTATTGGTATAGAGTATGATGCGGATATACGTGCGAAGGAAACAATCGTTTCAGAAAAGGGTGTTCAATTTCAAATCGATACTGCACAAGGGTCGGCAAATATGGCATTGGGAATTCCGGGCAAATTTTCGATATACAATGCCTTAGGCAGTATCGGTGCCTGTATGGCGCTGGGACTGGATCTGCGGCAAATAAAAGAAGGGCTGAGGTCTGCAAGAGGGGTTCCGGGAAGGGCCCAGGTTGTAGAGACAGGAAGACCGTTTACGGTACTTATCGACTATGCCCATACGCCTGACGGACTTAAGAATATTATCGGTACGGTGAAGGGTTTTGCGAAAGGCAGAGTTGTTACATTGTTTGGCTGCGGAGGCGACAGGGATTGCAAAAAACGTCCTGTTATGGGCAAAGTGGCGGGAGAGGGGTCGGACTTTTGTATTGTTACGTCCGACAATCCCAGAACGGAAGAACCCATGCGGATTATAAACCATATCTTAGAGGGGATGAAGGAAACGGACTGCCCCCATGTGGTCATTGAAAACAGACTGGCGGCCATTGAATACGCATTGCAAAATGCGCAAAAGGATGATGTCATTGTTCTGGCAGGCAAGGGTCACGAGACGTATCAGGAGATTAACGGTAAAAAATATCCCTTTCATGAAGAAGAGATTGTGACGGGATTATTGGAAAAGATGCAATGATTACCATTCACGAACACAATAAATTATTTTTTATTGTAAAAAATGTATAAATTTGGTATAATAACCTTTGCAAAGCTGTAAAGTAGATAGAAATGGAGTGTTAAAGGCATGGAAGCGATGTGCATAAGAGAAATTGTTGAGGCGACCGGGGGGGATTTACTCAGCGGCAGTCTTGAAACGGAATTAATTGATGTGGTAACGGATAGTAGAATCGTCGGTGAAAAACATTTTTTTGTACCCTTAAAAGGTGAACGTTTCGATGGACACCACTTTATTCCTCATGCCTTTGATAACGGAGCGGTAGGTTGTGTGACGGAACAAGATGCAACGGTTGACGGGAAAGGCAAATGCATCATAAAGGTTGCCGATACGCTGACAGCGCTGCAGGATATAGCCCGGTACTACAGGGATAAGTTTTCGATTCCCTTTATCGGGATTACGGGCAGTGTAGGTAAGACCACGACCAAAGATATGATAGCCCTCGTATTGGAACAGAAATATAATGTCTTGAAGACCGCAGGCAACTTTAACAATGAGATAGGATTGCCTTTGACGGTATTCCGGCTTAGCAAAAATCACGATATGGGTGTCGTGGAAATGGGAATGAGCGGCTTTGGAGAAATCAGCCGGCTGGTATCGGTTGCAAAGCCTCAAACGGCCATTATTACAAATATAGGTCTGTCCCATATAGAAAAACTCGGTTCCAAGAATAATATATTAAAAGCGAAAATGGAAATATTTGAAACCTTTCATCCCCGGAACCTCGCCATATTAAACGGCGATGATCCGCTTCTTTATGCTTTAAAGGATGATCTGCCTTTTAGGACATTGTATTTCGGTATCCATAATGAAGACTGCGGCTTAAAAGCACAAAATATTCTGTCCCTGGGGGAAGAAGGAAGTCAGTTTGATGTTGAGACCGGCGGCGTGCGTTATACGGTTAAAATCCCGGTGATGGGTGAGCATAATATATATAATGCCTTAGCGGCCATTGCGGTAGGTTTGGAATATAAGGTGGATATAGAAGAGATGACCGGCGCAATGCTTTCATTGAAACCGGGCAAGATGAGATTGGATATTTTTGAATCAAACGGGATTAAGATTATTAACGATTGCTATAATGCCAGTCCGGCCTCAATGAAAGCGGCTATTGAAATTTTGGCCCAATTTTCAACCGGGCATCGAACGCTTGCCATTCTGGGCGACATGCTGGAAATGGGAGATTGGGCATTGGAAGCGCATAAAAAAGTCGGCAGTGACGTAGCGCATCATAACATCCATTATTTAATAACGGTGGGGCGGAACGGGGAAAATATTGCGTTAGGAGCTGTGGAAGCAGGCATGGCGCAGGAGAAGGTTTTACATTTTGACACAAATGAAGCGGTGATTCATTTTCTGGAAGAGTTTGGAAGACCTGAAGATGTATTGCTGATAAAGGGGTCACGGGGCATGAAGATGGAAGAAATTGTTGCACATTTGAGTATAAGGAAGGCGTGAGGAAAGTGACAGCTATTATTATATCGGTTTTAATTTCTTTTGGGATTAGTATAGTGATCGGGCCTTTCCTCATTCCTGCCCTCAGAAGACTAAATTTCGGACAGAGCATTCTGGAAATCGGTCCTCGGTGGCATGCGAAAAAGTCGGGCACGCCTACAATGGGAGGATTCATTTTCATCATAGCCGTTACTGTGACGGTGATCTTCTTTATCAAAGACCATAAGGCTGTTGTCTTATTGTTAACTTCTTTGGGATTCGGACTCATAGGGTTTATAGATGATTTTATAAAGGTGGTTCTTAAAAGAAATCTAGGGCTTACGGCTATCCAAAAGTTTATGGCACAGACAGTGGCAGCCGTTATCTTTGTTGCATATACCTATTATGCAAATCTGGTTGACGGTGAAATCCTGATTCCCTTTTCGTCTTTCGTGGTGGAGCTGGAATGGTGGTTATACATACCCTTTGCAGTACTGGTCATACTGGCTACCGTCAACAGCGTTAATCTGACCGACGGATTAGACGGGCTGGCAACAGGTATTACAATTGTTGTTTCAGTGTTTTTTACCATAGCGGCTTTTGCATTTAAAGATATACCTGCGGCACTTTTCACTGCGGCCATTACCGGAGGATGTGTAGGTTTTCTGTTATTTAATGCATATCCCGCCAAAGTGTTTATGGGGGACACCGGTTCATTGTTTTTGGGAGGGGCCATTTCCGTTGCAGCCATTGTATTAAAATTGCCTCTTATGTTAATAATCGTAGGAGGAGTTTATTTAATAGAAACCTTGTCGGTTATTATTCAGGTGACATCTTTTAAATTGACGGGGAAGAGAGTGTTTAAGATGAGTCCTTTACATCACCATTTTGAAATGACGGGCTGGAAAGAGACCCACATTGTCGCCCTGTTTGTATTGGCAACGATTGTTCTTAGCCTAATAGGTTTTAGCGGGATGATGGCTTGCGTTGGTTATCTTTAAACTAAGCCGTATATTTTAGGAGGTTTTCCAGTGGAGCGCAAAAGTTCTTTCGATTTTGGTTTTTTTATTACAATCATGATATTGCTTTCCTTCGGATTGATTATGGTTTTTAGTGCGAGTTCTGCCTCTGCTTTTTATAATTTTAACGATAGCTATCATTTTGTGAAAAGACAATTGATGTGGTCGGTCCTCGGACTGTTTGCAATGTTTTTTATGGCAAGCTTTGATTATAAGTATTTAAAAAAGCTATCTATTCCGATTTTGATCGTGACTATTGGTTTATTGGTACTGGTGCTTATCGTGGGTGAAGAGATAAATGGTGCAAAAAGATGGCTGGGGGTCGGAGGGCTTACGATTCAACCGTCAGAGGTTGCAAAACTGGCAATCATTATATATTTTGCGAGCAGTCTTGCCAAGAAAAAAGAAAAAGTCAGGCAGTTTTTTACCGGACTGCTGCCCTACTTATTGGTATTGGGAATCATCCTGTTCCTAGTCATTCTGGAACCCCATTTGAGCGGTACGGTGGTCATATTTGCCGTAGGAATGATAGTGTTGTTTGCTGCAGGTGCCAAGATTTCTCATTTTTTTATTTTGGCTTTGCCTACTATACCGGCGTTTATATATGTTATTGTGAAAGAACCCTATCGAATGCAACGAGTGACCGCTTTCTTAGATCCTTGGCAGGATAAAATGGGAAGTGGTTGGCAGATTATTCAATCGCTGTATGCGATAGGGTCGGGCGGCCTTTTCGGACTTGGTCTCGGGAGGAGCAGGCAGAAGTTTTTATATATCCCTGAGCCCCAGAATGATTTTATATTTTCAATTATATGTGAGGAATTAGGTTTTATAGGGGCTACAACCGTTTTGTTCCTGTTCCTGGTTTTAATCTGGCGCGGTATTAAAATAGCATTGAATGCACCGGATGCTTTTGGGAGCTTGCTGGTTGCAGGGATTACCTCACTTATTGCCGTACAGGTGTTAATTAATGTGGCCGTTGTGACGTCTTCTATGCCGGTCACAGGTATGCCGTTACCGTTTTTTAGTGCCGGCGGTTCCTCTTTGCTATTTGTAATGATCGGCATGGGCATTGTACTAAATGTTTCTCGATACGGCAAATCAAGATAGATGGGTAGAAAAAGAGGGATAGGGGGTGATGTTTTTGAAAATCTTGTTTGCAGGAGGAGGGACGGCCGGTCATATTAATCCTGCAATAGCAATAGCAAAGCATATTCAAACGAAACATCCCGACTGGGAGATACTTTTTGTGGGCACCGAGCAGGGGCTGGAAAAGAAACTGGTGCCAAAGGCCGGCTTTAGCATTCGCTATATTCATGTAAAAGGATTTAAGCGGCAATGGACGCTGGATATCTTGATTACGATAAAGGCATTGTTCAAAGGCATGATGGAAGCAAAACAATTGCTTAAGGCATTTAAACCGGATATCGTGGTCGGAACCGGCGGATATGTAAGCGGACCTGTCGTATTGCGTGCGGCTATGATGAAGATTCCTACGCTTATTCATGAACAGAATGTTTTTCCGGGCATTACAATTAAGATATTATCCCGATTTGCCAATGTGGTCGCCATTAGCTTTAAAGAGAGCAAAAAATACTTAAAGGTTAAACATAAACTGGTACATACGGGCAACCCTATCAAGAAAGAAATTATCGATACCGACCGTGAGAGGGCAAGAGCATCTTTAGGGTTGGACAAAAGGCCGTTCATTCTCGTATTTGGCGGTAGCTTAGGAGCAGATAAAATTAATAAGACATTGGTAGAATACATCCCATTCATTTATCAAAAGAAAAGTATCCAGCTGATGGCAGGAACAGGTGAAAAGCAGTATGATGCTGTCATCGACGGGCTTCAACAGGAGGGGATAGATCCGGGAGCCCATCAGGACATTAAAGTGTTTCCCTATATATACAATATGGATGAAGCACTGGCAGCGGCTGATCTGGTAGTTTGCAGAGCAGGTGCGATTACCTTAAGTGAGCTTACGGCCATGGGGAAGCCTTCCATTCTGATACCCTCCCCGAATGTAACCAATAATCATCAAGAATATAATGCCAGAGTCCTAGAAAAACATGGGGCCGCAGTGGTGTTAACGGAAAGCGATTTAAATGGTACAATACTATACAACCAGATAGATACTTTGCTGCAAGATAAAAGCTTGTTAAGGAAAATGTCAAAGAATTCTTTGCGTATGGGTATTACAAATGCGGCAGAAAAGATATATAATATTATCATGGAGCTGTTGAATGGTTCGGAGTTTGGCGTTCGGAGTCCGGAGAAAAAGAAACAGGGATGACAATTTTTATGTTAAGGGGTTTATGGGTGTATTTTCTTCAACTGGCATTTATATTCCCGGGGTTTATTTTTTAATCTGACGAAAAAGCCTTTAACACCAGAGGTCGAACAGCCTAACGCAAAGCCGGAACTGTAACACCTTCACAGGAGTTTGCATAGTATATATTGCAATACAATTATTGTAAGCCAGCTGACTCCTGGAGGTGTAAAATATGAGCAAAATTGTCATTGCTGGTGGTAATAAACTTGAAGGAAAAATAAAAATAGACGGAGCTAAGAATGCAGTACTTCCTATACTGGCTGCTACAGTATTAAATGGGGGCAAAAATGTTATACATAACTGTCCCGAACTCAAAGATGTATTGAGTACGCTGGAGATTCTTAAATTTTTGGGATGCAAGGTGAAAAAAAACGGAATGACCATTACGGTTGATTCCTCCGATATCAACGAATACCATATTCCCGAGCATTTGATGAGAGAAATGCGTTCATCTATTATATTTCTAGGGTCCATTATTTCTAGGTGTCGAAAAGCGGTTATCAGTTATCCCGGCGGATGTGAAATCGGACCGAGACCTATTGATTTACATTTGAAGGCATTGAGACAGCTGGCAATCAATATTAATGATACACGTGGTTATATCAACTGTAGTGTTGACCAAATTAAATCAGAAGATATACACCTGACTTTTCCAAGCGTAGGTGCTACCGAAAATGTTATGCTGGCAGCAGTGATGGCCAAAGGGGAAACCGTCATAAGAAATGCGGCAAAAGAACCGGAAATCTGTGACCTGCAGAATTACCTTAATGCGATGGGGGCCAAAGTATCCGGCGCCGGTACGAGTCTCATAAGAATCGAAGGGGTATCAAAGCTTCATAATGTTGAATATACGGTGATACCGGATAGAATAGCTGCAGCTACATATCTTACGGCATCGGCTATTACAGGTGGAACCGTTGAAATCACCGATGTGGTTGCCGAACATATTCAAGCCGTATTGGCGATGTTAAAAGAGTGTGGGTGTAAAATACGTATCAGAGAGAAATCCATTACTTTATCAAGGCATTCGGTGCTGCAGCCTGTAGAAATGATACGTACCCTGCCGTATCCCGGTTTTCCTACGGATTCTCAGGCACCTATGATGGCGCTGCTTTCACTGGCTAAAGGCACTAGTATTATTGCCGAAACAATTTTCGAAAATAGATTCAAACATGTGGAAGAACTTGTAAAAATGGGAGCTAATATTAAAATTGACGGTAGGGTCGCAGTGGTTAAGGGGGTTGAAAAACTATTGGGGGCCACCGTAAATGCGACCGATCTCCGAGGAGGAGCAGCCCTGGTTATTGCCGGATTAGCAGCCGATGGCGTTACGACAATAGACAGTATATATCACATTGATAGAGGCTATGAAAAGATTGAAGAAAAGCTGGCAATATTAGGTGCAAATATTAAAAGAACAGAGTCGTGATATTCATATCGTTGTGAAAGGTTGCAGCTTGGAGGTAGTGTATGGATAATACGCGGAGCGGTAGTGGTAACTTGGTTGCCACTACTGACAACACACGAAAAAGACAGGCAGTAAAAAGGAAAAGCCATAAAGTGTTTGTAATTTTATTAATGTTGATAGCGGTATCCTTAACCTCATTATTTTTGCCTGTGTTCAACGTCAAAGAGGTGGAAGTAATAGGTAACGAAAAGATAGAAACGCAGGATATCGTTGTTTCGTCCGGTATTATGAAGGAAATCAATATTTTTAGAGCTAATATAACGGATGCCAAAAACAATATTAGCCAGATATCTTATATTGATACCGTAGACATCAAAAGATCTTTGCCCAATAGGATTGTAATTAATGTAACGGAAAGAAAACCTGTAGGATATATTCCTTTTATGGGTTCATATATATTGATCGATAAAAGAGGACATGTTCTGGAAGTTGTTGCCGAGTTGGGTGATAATCATATCCCTTTTATTGGCGGTTTGAAATTTGACCGGTTTAAACTGGGGAAGACAATACAAGTAGATGACGATAAAAAACTCGAAATGATTGTATCGTGCCTAAAAGAAATTTTAAATTATGAATTATTGCATCAAGTTTCGGAGATCGACGTACATGATATCGATAATATACAGCTGAACATACAAAGCAGGATTGTTGTAAGTTTGGGTGACGGAACGGATGTGAATTACAAGATATGTTTTCTGAAAGAAATATTAAAGGAACTGAACGAAGGCGAAAGGGGATATATTGACTTGAGTATTGAAAAACCCACTTTTAAACCGATAAATTAGTTTCGACATAGCAGCCAAGCTGCGGAAGGGAGGAAAATAGATGAGGAACTTTAAAGCACAGATAGCCATTGCTTTTGTTTGTGTGATACTGGGTGTTATGATTTCCATACAACTCAAAAGCGTCAAAAGAAATGATGCCGTTCAATCCAAACAATTCCAAAGAGCGGATGAATTGCAATTAGAACTTAGCAAAGAGAAAGAAAAAAATGAAAATTTATATAAACAGCTGCTGCAATATGAAAAAGATTTGAATTCTTATGAAAAACAGTTTTCCGAAAAAAATGTGATTGCAGGGGCCTTAAAGCAAAGATTGGACCAGGCCGAAATCCTTTCCGGACTCACAGCGGTGGAAGGAAAAGGCGTTGTAGCTGTCTTAAATGACAGTAAACTCAAAAATGAAGGTTCAATGGCGGTTGACGAAAATTATTTTGTTATTCATGACGAGGATATTTTGATGGTGTTAAATGAACTGGCGGATGCGGGGGCGGAAGCACTTTCTTTAAATGACGAACGCTTGATCGCGACCAGTGAGATCCGGTGTGCCGGTGCGACGGTCAGCGTTAATAATAATAGATATTCTACTCCGTTTACCATAAAGGCGATAGGGAATCCGGACACGTTGGAAGCAGCCCTGAATCTACGCGGAGGTGTTGTAGATATTTTAAAACAGTGGGGTATTGAAGTAAGCGTTAAAAAATCAAATAAGATTTTTATTCCAAGGTATGACGGATATATTAACTTTGAGTATGCGGTACCGGTCAAAAAAGGAGGGGGAGATCAGTGATACCGATTATAGGATTGTTAGTAGGTGTGATCATAGGAATTTTGGTGCCATACCATATTCCCACCCAATATTCCCCTTATATTGCGATCGCTATTTTGGCGGCTCTTGATTCCGTTTTTGGGGGAATAACTGCAAGCTTTCAAGGCAAATTCAATATTAAGATGTTTATTTCCGGTTTTTTTGGTAATGCCATTTTAGCAGCGATGTTAACATATATCGGTAAGAAACTGGATGTAGACATCTATCTTGCCGCTATTATTGTTTTTGGAACCAGATTATTTCATAATTTCGCAATTATTAGAAGATTTCTGTTGAATAAATACTTAAAAAGCGATAATATATAATGAGAGAAAATCTTAGAATGTAACATGAATGATAACATCATGCTATAAAGATAGTTATAAATGAAATAAAGGGGGCTGTTTGTGATGTTAGAATTTGAAACAGATATGGACAATTTTGCACAGATTAAGGTAATTGGTGTTGGCGGGGGAGGCAATAATGCAGTCAATAGAATGATTGTAGCCGGATTAAAAGGTGTTGAATTTATTTCTATCAATACGGACAAGCAAGCGCTCCTTTTATCGAAAGCCACTCAAAAAATACAAGTCGGGGATAAACTTACTCGCGGATTGGGTGCAGGGGCAAATCCTGAAATAGGACAAAAGGCGGCGGAAGAAAGCCGAGAAGAAATTGCCCAGGCCATCAAAGGAGCGGATATGGTTTTTGTGACGGCCGGCATGGGCGGCGGTACGGGAACCGGTGCTGCGCCTATTGTTGCCTCGATTGCGAAAGAGATGGGTATCCTGACGGTAGGTGTTGTAACCAAGCCATTTACTTTTGAAGGTCGAAAGCGGATGGTTCACGCAGAACAAGGTGTTACAAACTTGAAAGAATGTGTGGATACGTTGGTCACCATTCCCAATGATCGTCTGTTGCAGATTGCCGAAAAGAAGACGTCCATCATGGAAGCATTTAAAATTGCGGATGATGTTTTAAGGCAGGGCGTACAGGGCATATCCGACCTCATTGCAGTGCCTGGTCTGGTCAATCTGGATTTTGCCGATGTTAAAACGATTATGCTGGACACAGGATTTGCACATATGGGCATCGGAAGAGGAAGCGGTGATAACCGTGCTGAAGAAGCCGCGAAGCAAGCCATTCAAAGCCCGCTGTTGGAGACTTCTATAGACGGAGCAAGAGGCGTATTATTAAATATTACCGGCGGAAAGGATCTCGGATTGTTTGAAGTAAATGCGGCGGCAGAGCTGGTCCAAAAATCCGCCGATCCCGATGCAAATATTATTTTTGGGGCCGTGATTGACGAGAGCCTTAATGACGAATTACTGATTACAGTTATTGCTACGGGTTTTGATAAAAAACCTTATAGTAAGCAAAAACCCGTCTTGGATACCGTGAATGAAACAAATCCGGTTAAAACGCAAGAATCCGATGATATCGATATTCCCACTTTTTTAAGGAGAAATCGAAATAAGTAAACCTGTCGGACAGCGGGGTGCATTTTATTGAGTTAAAGGAAATGATTGGAATAATTTTCCTTAACCAGATTTATAGATTTCGAACAGCGACATGAGTTGATAAATAGGGAGCCCTATTTATCAACTCATGTCGTTATTTTTTTTGAGACGAGTAACAATTTCTGACAAATTTTAAATAATATATAAGTTATAATAGAAAGAGCTAATCGTTCAAGGTTCAAAAAGATAGATGATCCTATATCATTCTATCATACATCGATTATTTAATGAATAATAGTAAGATAGACTAAACGCCAAAAAGCATTTGAATTATATTTCTATCTCTATAGATAATAAACAGTAAAGTTGGAAATATAATCGTACTCCAGCAACAGGCATTCCGAATCTAAGAGCTTGTATTGCTTGCTTCGGGCGGGCTCCAAAACTCGCTGCGCTCAAACAGTTGAAGCAGCTTTTCCTACGCTGCGCAAACAATCTCTAAGATTCTTCATAAGGTTACTTCCATACGATTATATTTCTAGTTCTAGTGTTTATTATCTATAGTGTAGCGCTATCTATAGCATAAAAAATAAGGTTATAGTTCACTGTTGACGGTTCACAAAAAAGTTTGTAAAAAGGCTCTTGAAGATAACCAACTTTAGACCCAAAAATATTTATTTACACAAATAACGATGATTCTACGTTTTTTGTATAAATATACATTCCATTTTAAAGTTAGGCATCTATCATTGCGGACCGTGAACTAATAACTAAAAAATTGGGGGCATAAATGTGAAGCCGGTTATATACATTGATGTCTTGTTTACGGTAAATTTATTGATAAATTATATTTTATTGTGGACGACAAGCAAGATTTCAAGGACCAAAACATCCGTTGTAAGATTATTCATTGGCGCTTGTGTAGGCGCAGTTTATGCCGTTGTTATGTTTTTTCCGGCTTTTCAAATATATTATACCCTTATTGCGAAACTGCTCTTTTCAATGCTATTAATAGCCATTACCTATAATATAGAAAAGGTGAGAGCATTTTTAAAGGTTTTAGGTATATTTTATATCGTTTCTTTTACTTTTGGAGGTGCCGCTTTAGGATTATTTTACTTTACCAATATCGGGGCCTCAATAGGTGCTATTTTGAGCAATGGGGTTATCTATTTTAATTTGCCTTGGAAGACATTGCTTTTATCTTGTGTCACCGCATATATCGTTATCAGCATTACCTGGAAGCTGATCGGCATCAAAATTAATAAAGAAAATTTGTACATACCGCTTTCAATAATGTTTGATAATAAAAGTATATGCATTAATGCCCTTTTAGATACCGGAAATTCTCTATATGAGCCTATATCCAATCTCCCGGTCATTATTGTGGAATTTCAAGCGATCAAAGGGCTGCTGCCACAGGAAATTCAAAAAATTTTCAATGAATGCAGCGAAAACGATTTAGGCTTGATTACCAGTATTATGTCCAATTCCGATTGGGTGTCCAGATTCAGACTGATTCCCTTTTCCTCTCTTGGCAAAGAAAACGGTATGCTGATAGGATTCAAACCCGACGAAATTGAGATACTGGAAGGGCCGGAAAAAAAAGATTTAAAGGATATCATTATTGGCATTTATAATAAAAAACTTTCTAAGAGTGAGGAATATAGGGCTTTGCTGCATCCTGAAATTATTTCCTGAGATTTATAATGCCTGTATGTTTCGCACTGCATCCTTGGCAGTTTTAATCCAAAAGTGCGAAATCATATGCCAAGTGCTATCAAAAAATAATTAGTCAAAGGGCGTTCAATAATACCATCGGACATCGGCAATCCGATTCACGTCTTTGTGAGACGTCCTAAAAGGAGAGAACAAAATTGAAATTGCTATCAAACGCTAAGGGGTATCTGTCAATCAAATATGCATTGCTGTTACAAACGTTGAGAAAATACATCTGTAAAGAGATACATTATATCGGAGGCAGTGAAGCTTTACCGCCTCCTTTGGATTCGGAAGAGGAGAGCTATTTAATATCAAAATTGGATAAAACGGATATTGTTGTTAAGAGGATTCTCATAGAAAGAAATCTCAGATTGGTGGTGTATATCGCTAGAAAATTTGAGAATACGGGTATCGGGGTTGAAGACCTTATTTCTATCGGCACAATAGGACTGATCAAAGCCATTAATACCTTTAATCCTGCAAAAAATATTAAATTAGCTACCTATGCTTCGAGGTGCATCGAAAATGAGATCTTAATGTTTTTAAGAAAAAATAATACGGCTAAAACGGAGATATCTATTGATGAGCCCTTAAATATTGATTGGGACGGGAATGAACTCCTATTATCCGACATTTTAGGGACAGAAAACGACTTAATATATAGAAGCATTGAAGATGAAGTGGATAAAGAATTATTGGGCATTGCAATGAAAAAGCTTTCTGCAAGAGAGAAGAAAATCATGGAGCTGAGATTTGGTTTGGAAAGCGGAATGGAAAAGACACAAAAAGAGGTTGCAGATATGCTCGGGATTTCTCAGTCCTATATTTCGAGACTGGAAAAGAGAATTATCAATAGATTAAAAAAAGAGATCAGTAGAATGATATGAGGCAACAGCGGTGGTAAATTCACGTTCCTAATCATACCGGGAGTGCGGAAATTGCATAAACGGTCCATATTAACAATTTGACAATAATTTTAAGTAATTTGGAGAAAAACGAAGCAAGATTAAGGCAGATTAATATAGTACAAATATTTAAAAAGCTATGTGCCCATTATAACCGAATACTGTCGTATAAAAAAAAACCTCAGGGTAATAATGATATTGACGCTGAAATTATCTTGATTACCTGGAGGGTTTTGATATGCTAATCAACAAAGTTGAAATATGTGGAGTAAATACATCGAAGTTACCGGTTTTATCAAATAAAGAAAAAGAAGCATTGTTTGAAAGAATTCATCGTGGGGACATGACCGCCAGGAAGAGTTTATTAGAGGAAACCTGAGATTGGTATTAAGCGTTATACAGAGATTTAATAATAGAGGAGAATATGTGGACGATTTATTTCAAGTAGGCTGTATAGGACTGATCAAAGCTATTGATAATTTTGATGTTTCGCAAAATGTAAAATTTTCTACCTATGCCGTACCGATGATTATCGGTGAAATCAGAAGATACTTAAGAGATAATAATTCCATAAGGGTAAGTCGCTCATTACGGGATATCGCTTATAAAGCGCTTCAAGTCAAAGAAAAACTTACGAATCAGAATTCAAAGGAACCGACGATTACCGAAATTGCAAAAGAACTGGAATTAAAAAAGGAAGATGTAGTGTTTGCCTTAGATGCAATACAAGATCCCATCTCCCTATTTGAACCTGTGTACCACGACGGGGGAGACGCCATTTATGTGATGGACCAGGTGAGTGACGAAAAAAATCATGATGAAAGCTGGCTGGAAGAAATCGCGTTGAGAGAGGCGATGAGGAAATTAAATGATCGAGAAAAGCATATTTTGAATCTCAGATTTTATGAAGGCAGAACCCAGATGGAAGTCGCTGAGGAAATAGGCATTTCCCAGGCCCAGGTGTCCCGATTGGAAAAAAGTGCACTAATGCATATGAGAAAATATATTTGATTGGCAGGGAGTGGGCGCAAGGGGTGGCGTGTTATCAAAGCAAAAGTAAATAAGGCGGTTAAGGATTCAAGGCTCAGATTGGGAGAAAGATGTTGGCAGTGATATTTTTCCCGGACTGGGCCTTTGTATGTTAAGGAGCTGATGAGCCAAAACAAGCTATATCAAAAGATAAAAAATTATATCAGTAAAGATAACCAACTTTAAACCTAAAAATATTATTTACACAAACAACGGTGATTCTGCGTTTTTTGTGTAAATATAAATTCAATTTTAAAGTTGGGTATCTATAATAAGGGTTGAAAAACTACATATAACGGAAGGATTTTGAATGTATATGTCGAATAATTCCTCAATGGGGGTAATGTGCATATTCTTGCATATCCGGACGGCGATTTCAAAAGTATCCGGATAGTAAACTAAAAGCACTTTCTTATGGCAGTTAGTGGATCAGGGCATTTTATCTTTAATTTTGATTATATATGGAGGAATGACAGTTACTATGCAAGAAAAATCTTTGTTTAAAAACTTTAATTTTATGCTTCTTTGGGCAGGACAGTCTGTTTCACAATTAGGGACCGCATTATATAATTTGGCAATAATGTGGTATATATTAGAAAAAACAGGATCTACACTGGCTATGGGGATTAGTGTGGTCTGCTTTACCCTTCCAACAACAATTATTGGTCCTATTGCAGGGGTTTTTGCCGATAAACATGATAAGAAAAAGATTATTGTTATAACAGATTGTATTAATGGCCTGCTTATGCTGGCACTATCGTATTTTATTGCTGTCGACAATATTTCTATTGGTGCTTTATATGTAGTAATGGCTTTAGGGGCATCTGTATCCGCAGTATTCACTCCTGCCATTACCTCTAGTATGCCTATGATTGTAGATAGTCAGCAGTTAACCAAAGCGAATTCATTGTCCCAATTTACCTCTAGGATCGTTTCAATCTTGGGTCCTGCCTTGGCAGGTATACTAATCGCTATTTTGGATATGTGGATACTATTCTTTATCAATGGGATCTCATATCTGATTTCAGCTATATCTGAAAGTTTTATCACGATTCCTAAAGTTGATGTAAAAGATACAAGTCAAAAGTTTGTTGAGCAATTTAAAGAAGGATTGTCAAATGTGTGGAATAATAAGTTGGTTTTATATTTGGTTATATCTGGAGGCATCATTATTAACTTCTTTTTAGCGCCACTGTCAATTTATTCAGCGGTAATTAGTGCAAACTTGGATAAAGGAGCAACAGGATTAGGTATAATGCAAGCTTCTGTATCTATTGGAGCCCTATTAGGAAGTGTGATGATTTTATTAGGTTTTATAAAGAACAAATATAAAATGGCGATAGCAGGTTTAACCCTTGAGGGATTGGCACTGATAGCACTTGGATTATTCATTCAAAACTATTATCTGATATTATTTTTTATGGGTATGCTTGGTTTAGGAGTAGCCATGGCTAGTGTTGGTATATCTACCTTATACCAGATATTGATTCCTAAAGAAAAGATGGGTAGAGTAATGAGCATAGTAACAACATTATGCAGTGTAACCATACCTTTAGGGACTCTATTTGGTTCTGTTATCATCAATTACCATACGATGGAAAATGTATTGATATTTTTTGGTGTGATCGTTAGTATTTCAGGATTATCTCTAGTCGGTGTCGTTAGAGAGTCCAATGAAAGGAAGGAAGAGGTATTTACAGTTGATTAAAAGTATCATAATAAGCTTCCCCGTTTTTATGGCAGGTCCGGTACTCGAAGGCCTTACGGTAATAGTCGATGCCCCTTATTTTGGCAGGAATGAACCCGGTTTCAGTGCGGATGAATGCTTTGCCAACCGACAAAAGATTGGTGTTGCAAGCTTCGCACAAATTAATGTATAAAATATACTATAATTGTGGTATAATATAATTACGATTATAATAATGGTAATTATAAAGAGGTGAAATAGGTGAAGAGCTTTATAGGGAGAGAATCAGAATTAAAAAAACTTAATCGCGAGTACAATAGACAAAGCAGTTTTGTAGTGATGTATGGTAGGCGGAGAGTGGGTAAAACAACCCTTATAAAAGAATTTATTAAGCATAAAAGGGCATTATATTTTCTAGCCACGTCAGAGCTTGAGGTAAAGAATAGAAATAGATTTCTGATATCGGCAGCAGCATTCACGGATATGCACTATCTAAAAAATAGCAACTTCGATAACTGGTATGATATATTTGAAATAATAGCAAAGTATAAGCCGGAAGAAAAGAAAATAATAGTAATTGATGAGTTCCAATATCTAGTTAGCAGCAATTCTTCTTTTACGTCCATATTTCAAAAGGTATGGGACGATATCTTAAAAGAGAACAACATTATGGTTATATTATGCGGATCATATATTAGCATGATGGCAACCCAAGTTCTTGGTTATTCCAGTCCTTTATATGGCAGAAGAACATGTCAAATCAAGCTTAAACCTCTTAGGTTTAGGGAAATACAAAGAGGGTTTAACAGCTTAAGCTTTAAAGAACTTGTAAATCTATATGCAGTAACAGGCGGTGTTCCTAAATATCTGGAGTTCTTTGATAATAATCTAGGGTTTATAAAGAACATTGAAAGCGAAATATTAGACAAGAATGGTTTTTTATATGAAGAGCCCGTATTCTTGTTAGAAAAAGAAGTAAGAGAAACGATGACATATTTCTCTATGATACAGGCCATTGCAGAAGGCAATCATAAAATATCGAAAATAGCATCCTCATTAGAAGTCCCATCTACCAAACTTACACCCTATATCAAGACCTTAATGGATTTAAGTTTAGTAGAGAAACGAATTCCTGTCACAGAAACGAATCCGGAAAAAAGCAAGAAGGGATTATATTATATTGAGGACAATTTTATAGCGTTTTGGTTTAAGTTTGTATATCCCTATAAAAGCGAGCTGGAGATTGGTAATACAGGTTATGTTCTAAACAAGATAAAGAACAATCTCGTAGATAACCATGTGAGCTTTGTTTATGAAGATATATGTAGAGAGCAGCTGATCAGCCGATCAAAGGCTTTAGGGCTTATGATAAACAAGATAGGAAGCTATTGGGACTCTAGAGTAGAGATAGATGTTGCCGCGATAGATAACGAAAACAAGAAGCTTATTCTTGGTGAATGTAAATATCTTAATAAGCCTATGAGGGATAGTGTGTTTTACAATCTTGTTGCCAAAGCACAGCGTATAAAAGGTTATGACGACTATGAGAAGGTATATGTGCTATTCTCTGTGAGTGGTTTTGAGGATAGAGTAAGGAAGCTGGGTAAAGAGAGAAAAGATTTGATTTTATTTGAAGATTAGTTTAAAGTATTTAAAAGTGCTAAGAAAATATTATTTCACACTGATAAATCATTAAAATTTTGCGTTTTTGAGGATTATAGAGATTTGGGAGGGAAAAGTAATGGATAAAAGCAAATTTGATGCAGTTTTTTCGATTATATCGGCAGCACTTGTAGAAAAAATTGCAACAGAATTAAATCTATCGTATAAAGAGGCCATTACAGAATTGTATTCATCCCAGTTATATCAAATTCTGGAACGAGAAGAAACAAAACTGTGGCAGTATAGTACAGAAAAACTATTTGAAACCCAAATATCTCTAAAACCCGGGCGCTGTCGACGAGAATATACACCCATTGGGGATATTCTCTATAGGCATGAGATTAGCACAGGTGGGTTAGGTGTCTGTAAATATAGGGTTGAGTATGAGGTTAGGATATTTTTTGTGGGTAGGTGGGACAAGGTATAGGTTAATGGTTATAAATTTAAATTGTTAAAATAATGATAAATTTGATGGATATGTTATGATAATCAAGTTATAATGTTATTAAAGCCATTATAGAAGAAATGGGGTAGTAAAAATGAATAATATAATATTCAATAAAATAGATAATTTACTATCAATGTTAAATAAGTGTCGACCCTTAACAGAAGGGGAAGTTCAGCGTTTAAGAGATGATTTTCTAATTGATTTTACTTACAACTCGAATGCGATTGAAGGGAATACACTTACTTTACAAGAAACTGCATTGATTATAAATGAAGGGATTACAATTGCGGAGAAACCACTGAAAGATCATTTAGAAGTAATAGGGCATCAAGATGCGTATTACTATATAGAAGAACTTGTTAAAAAGAAAACTGACCTTTCTGAGAAAGTAATAAAAGATATTCATAGTCTGGTGTTGATGGATAAACCACAGGATAAAGGTGTATATAGAAGATTACCGGTTAGAATAATGGGAGCAATTCATGAGCCACCTCAATCTTTACTTGTTCCTGTTCAAATGAGTGAGTTAATTTTAGAATATAATAAAATGAGAAAAACAATGCACCCAGTTGAGCGAGCTGCACTATTTCATCTTAAGTTTGAGAGCATACACCCATTCATTGACGGGAATGGTCGTACAGGCAGGTTATTACTCAATCTAGAACTTATGAAGGACGGTTACCCTGCTATTAATGTAAAATTTGGAGACAGGCGTAGGTATTATGATTGTTTTACTGCATATCATAAGTCAAATGGAGATCCTGAAAGCATGGTGATTTTGATAGCAGAGTATGTAGAAGAATCATTAGAAAGATACTTGGAGATAGTTAGTTATTAGTTTTTAAAAGCGGAGGCCTTTGGCATTTATAGAGGAATGGCTAAATAACATAGGTATAATAAAACAGGGAGTAAACCATTGGTTCTACTCCCTGTTTGGAATTGCTTATAGTTGGCAAATGCAAATACTTAAATAAGCCCATGTGAAGGACAGCGGGTCTGTGAGCAGATTTGGTAAATTAGATTTTATTAAACTTAAAAATTAATAATCAGGATCCTAATATTTGTATCAATATTATTATCAATGTTGTTCCTTAATATGTATCATATTCAATAATTTTGGTAATAATAATTTAAAAGTAAAAAAAGGATTTTTTTATCAGCATTAATCGCAGCCGTGTCGACTATATTAAAGATGTCCCTCTAATACTTCGTTTATGGAATTCTTGACGGATAGATATAAATTTGCTATTGCAGGCTCAGACACTAGCGAACCGATCAGATAAATATTACTAACTTTTTGGTTTTCACTTATTTCTTGGTAAAAATCCTGTGTTAAATTATGCTCCTTCAAATGTGGAAAGATGTACCATTGATTTGTTGTTATTAAATGTTTTACACAAATTCCCGATTTTTCAAGATCCTTTGTTATTTCTTTAACTAAATCCTTTTGGAGAATTCCGTATGCGTAGGTGACAAGTATGGTTCTGTTGCAATGTTTAAAAGTATGATAGAACTGTATTTTACCTTTTTTGCCTAAATTGGCTTTATAATAAGTAGTTACTAAGTTTTTATTGCTTACTTCATATGCGCACGTAATAAATGGATTAGTATCAATTTTTTTCATTAATTGATTATACAAATCATCCTTTATGACATCTCTTGGTAGTTTTGTAGTAATGAGTACTTTGTCATAATGGTCGGAATCAAAGGGAGTTTCAACCTTTACTTTGTTACCTATAACTTTCACGTTATTCACCTCAATAGAATACCTTATATCGGTTATATTTTGACTAAGCTTTTTAATAAGGTGAGAGGTGCCCTTGTCAATAAACAAGAGCTTATCTCCTCGAATAAAAGAGTATATGGTATCTGTGTTAAACACTTTAAATGCATAGTAAGCTTGCATATTGCTTATATCTCCAAAGCCGTAAGATGAAAGATAAGGTGCAATGACCTGACCTATAATCTTCAGATTATGTTTTATAAGAAATTTGTCTAATGGAATCAGTAATTCTTCATGAATATATCCATAATTAACAGTATGAAGGGACGCAGTATATTTATTCAGAATTATTTTAAGTCTAGCTAGTTCATCCAGTAGTAAAAGCACATCTTCTCTTAATATGTGTTCTACATTATTAAAGTTTTTATCAACAAAATTTCTGTAGGCAAAACGTTCTGTATAGTCAACTTGTAGTTCGATTAATAACTCTTTAATTTGTTTAGTGAAGGAGAAAACAGTTCCAAGTTCAGTGCATATATCCTTACTTATAACGGTTTTACAATGACCGCCTATGTAATCTTGTTTTTCATAAACTGTAACATTGACGCCCTCTTTTTCCAATAAGTATGCTGCTAACATTCCACTAAAACCTGCTCCTATGATTGCTACTTTCATAAAAAATCCCCTTTTTTAGTATCGCCTATCAATATATGCCCATAAAGGCAAGATAAGTCGATTATTTGTTAATTTATTATGATATTCAATAGGAGAACACATCTCGTTATCGAATAATAATTTATGGTTTAAATTATAGGCTCTAATGTTTTTTTGAAGTTGAATTTTTAGGTCACTGAAAGCCATGCCTTCATAAATCAGGGGAAGTAAAAATGATAGACAACCTTCCGTATATTGCTTTTTTAAATCATTAATCTTTGCCAAAGTATCATCTGATTTAAGAATATGTATGTTTACATCAAGTCCATTATATTGAACTATTTTACTAATTTTTGAAATTAAGATATTTCTGGTTTGTTTCATGATTTTTGAGTCTTGAAAAAAGCACAAATACTTGGTGCTAAAGTTTAGAGTTTGTGCAACG
>JAKSBV010000263.1 GCA_022360955.1 Bacillota bacterium | reverse complement strand
TAAACGTAACACCAGCTGCTGCAACGCAACATAAGGGGTAAGACTAAATTCCATATCGAAATTTCTTTTTTCCACCTCAGCTATGGCTCGATTCATCGCTTTGTTGGCGTCCTGATCCAATTTAAACGCCCTGACCACGCTCATCCCCTGTATATATTCCAACACGGTTTCCACGACCTTCGCCTGGGCTTTTTGACGTTCCGGTGAAAGCATCCGGGATTTGTGCTGTAATACCGCATTGATCAGGAAAAACAATACCACTCCGGCAAGGGTGATCAGACCGATGCGCCAGTCAAAAATGATCAGGCCAATGGTGATAATCAATGTGCGGATGAGTCCCAGCATCGTCTTGGACAAGGCCGGAGGTGAGATCTTCTCTATTTCCTCCATCGTTGTTGTGGCGGCGGCTGTAATCTTTCCCAGACTATGGCTGTTGAAGTAACCCATCGGCATATACTTCATACGGTCGCCGATCTGAATCCGTTTTTCCTCACACATTTTATAGCTGCCTATGATTTCGCTTTGATCGGAAATATGCCGTGTGATCATCATGCCGATGACGCTCACCAGCATAATACCCAGCGTAAGCCATACAGTTTGGCTGTTCATGTTATTCTCCACAATTGCACGGATTGCAACTGCCATCGCCAACAATTGAAATGCCTCAAATACTGAGTGCAGAATGGCAAAACCAATTCCTTTATACCATTTGCCTCTCTGTTTGCCCGCAAAAGCAAAGAATTTTTTAAATATGACAAACATTTTTATCCCTCCTTACAGCTGGTCTTTGGCGCTGGTATGCGCCTGCCACATATCATGGTACAGCGCACAGCTGTCCAGTAAATCTTCGTGTTTACCCTGCCCTGCTATTTTCCCATCCCGGACAACGGCAATCTGATCGGAATCAATGATGGTAGACAGCCTGTGGGCAATGATAATCACGGTCTTGCCCGCCACCAGCTTGGCCACCGCTTCCTGTATGACCGCTTCATTTTCAGGGTCTATATAGGTGCTGGCTTCATCCAGAATAACGATGGGTGCGTTTTTCAGCATAGCCCGTGCAATGGCGATCCGCTGCCGCTCACCGCCGGACAGATGACCTCCCGCCCCGCCCGTAACCGTATCGTAACCGTGTTCGAGCTTCATAATAAACTCATGGCAGCCGGAAGCTTTGGCTGCGGCCTCCACCTCGGCATCGGTTGCATCCTGCTTCCCCATACGGATATTATTGCGCACCGTATCGTTAAACAAATAGCTGTCCTGCGGCACATACGCAATGGTATCCATGAGCTGGCCGGTCGGAATGTCCTTAATATTCACGCCGCCCAAAGTGACTTGACCGCCGCTTACCTCCCAAAAGGAAGCGATCAGCTTGGCAATAGTGGATTTTCCGCTGCCGGAGGGGCCTACAAGAGCGGTCACACCGCCTGCCGGAATCATCAGGTTGATTCCATTCAGAACCGGTTCGTCCCCATAGGCAAAATTGACGTTTTGAAGCATAATACCATAATCGGCTATCTTCTTTGCATCCGTCGGCCTTTCCAGTTCAGGCTCATCTAAAATCGCGCCGATATCTCCAACGATGGTGCTTATTTTGGAAATGTCATCGGTAAAGCGCACGGCTGCAATAAGCGGCCCCACAAGGCCAAAAGATAAAATGATGATCGTAATAAAGTCCGGACCGGAAAGGGAGCCGTTCAGATAAAACAGACACCCCACCGGCAGTACGCCCAAAAGTACGGCGGGCCATATGCTTTGGGCAACGGCGGAATAAACCTGGGTGGCCTTTACCCAATCCAGCATCAACCGTGTGCTTTGCTGCACGGCATCGGTAAATTTGGCATAAGAGTTGGCCGACTGGTTGAATGCCTTAATGACTTCAATGCCGTTGATGTATTCCACCACCGTAGCACTCATATGTTTTCCCGCATTGGTAACAGCGGTGTATCTAACCACATAGTCTTTCATCATAGCCATATATGCCATGAATCCGAGAGGCAGGGTAATCAGCGATACCAGCGCCATACGCCAATCCAGCGTAAACAGATAGACGATGATACCCAGCGGCACAAGCAGGTTGGCGGTCAACTCAGGCAGTATATGGGCCAGTGGACTTTCGATGGTGTCCACCCGCTCTACCATCGTGGTTTTCAGCTTGCCTGACGGCGTATCCAACAGATAGCCCAGCGGCACGCGCGTCAACTTGGAAGCCATCCGGTACCGCACCTCCGACATAACCGCAAAAGTCGCCTTATGAGAAATGTGGGTGGAAATATTCATACATAGGACCTTCACTGCAAGTCCCAAAGCCGCCGCGCCGCACCAGATCAGATAGAACGAAAACGCTCTGTTGCCTCCGGTCAAACTGACAATCATTCTTGCCACAGCGAAATAGGGAACGAATCCCGCCGCAACGCCCGCAATTGCAAAAATAACGGATGCGGTATATTTCTCTTTGTGGGATTTTGCGAAATCCGCCAAGCGGGAAAACGAACTTTTCTTTTGTTTTTCGTGCATAACAACTCCTCCTTTTAAGTTAGAATCAACTAACAATATGCGATTTTTTTATGGCTCGTAAAGAGCCATAAAATAGTTAAGTCCTCAAAATGGCATGCCATCCGGCTGCAAAAAAGCGCCGCAGACGCTCAATGTGGTCATCCGCATCCTGCCTTGTCATATCGTGAATCACGACTTCAAAGATACCGGCGTAGAAAGCACTGGACACAATGTGCATAAGCTCCGGTGTACATCGTCCTGAAGTTAACGCATCGTTACCCGTGGCCTCAATGAATTTTAAGTTGTATGCCACATCGATCTCTACAAGGTCGTGAATAAAGTTTGCATAGGGCGTTCCGGCCGCACATGTAGTCAATAACTTGAAAGCGTCAAAATGGTCATAGATGTACGCAATGAATAGGGGAAATTTATCGCCGGAATAGTCGTTTACAACTTTTTTTTGCGTGTCCCCCGGCAATTCGGAAAAAGCGTCCCGAATGGATAAGAACAGTTCCTTTATCCCCTTGACAGCCGGAAGCACTAACGCCTCGAACATAGCCTCCTTGCTTTCAAAGTGGCGGTACAAGCCGGCTGCTGAAATATTTGCATTCGCAGCAATCGTACGCATAGAAGCTTTTTCAAAGCCCTTCTCTAAAAATTCCTTTTTCGCACAAGGGATTATTTTTTCCAGAGTTTCGGTCTTATCCTTTGGCATCTCATCATCCCTTTCTATTGTGAACAGTGTTAGCTAACACTGTTCACAATAGCATATAACTTACCTCTTGTCAATAGAAAGCTAAAGATTTCTTAGGACAAAGGGACGTTTCACTTGTCTCTTTTAGTATTTTCTCAGCAGCCCCTTTACCCGTTCCTAGCCCACATTCTTTCCCACATATAACAAATGCTCACAAGAACCCCAAATCACTTTTCTATCAGATATTTGATAAAGAAGATCCACCCATGCCATGAAATCTTCTTCTGATAACTGCATTAATGTATTTTCACACATAGCGCCAAGACCTTCAGCAGCAATAATTCTTATCGTTTTTAACTGAACTTCCGAATTCTCTTCAATGTACTCGTTTAAGACCTTTTTAGTCATTTCATACTCAAGCCTATGTCTTTCCAGCCTGCCCCATTCATCATATTGGCAGTTGTAATACTCTTCCACATTGTTCATGTGAACCCCTCCGATACTCAAATCTTAACACCCGAATATATATAAATCGGCCGCACATGGAGATACTCTCCGCTCCTTGATGCAGTTTCGATATCACACACAAAGTTATCATATTCATCCTTTGTTATAACACCGGCTTGCACCATATACCCAATTTCCTTTACCATATCCCAACCTTTACTCCGTTCACTAAAGTCTGTCTCAATGATATTGAAAATCCGAACCTCCCCTGAAAAGATTTTGATTGAATTAAACACTCCCCAGAGCCTGCGACCCATCCAAGAATCCGCATCGTCCATCCAAGGCTGCTTCCAATTACTGTATTTATTTAGAATTTCTCTGATATGCTCCTTATTTTCTCCGTTGTATATGACGGAATCCCAATCACAATGACAACAAACTGCTTGGCCTCCGGGCTTTAGCACACGGTAAATTTCCTCTATGTGTTTGAGCTTATCTTTGATACATTCCATCACATTCATAGAATATACAATATCAAACGACTCCTCAGAGAAGTTCAATCCATCAGCTGCATCCATAGTATAAAATTCCAATCCATCTCTAGAATAATTTTCACAGGCAGATGAAATAGCTCTTTCAAGTTTATCAATCCCAACAAATCGACAATTCGGAATGCTCTTAAACTGCTCCTTAAAGTATTTCAGGTCTTTTCCATAACCACAGCCTATGTCCAGAAAAGATGTAAATTGTTCCCTTTTAAAGAGGTCCGCAACATACTGTTGAAGACTAGGCTTCCATATATTGGCCAAATAATCCACCCTCCTTCAACTATAAAAACCCCACAGAATCACAGTTGCGTGACTCCGCGGGGTATATACTCCACGTGTAAAGCTTAATAGCTTCTATGCAGCTCAGGCACCTTTGCCCTTATACATACTCACCTTTTATAGTATTCTTACATATATTTTCCACTTTGTCAACAGTTCTGAAGGAAATGGGTGTATTTAGTGTAGGTGAAGAACATTATGGAAATGACCTTATGGAAAGGCTTAGAGCCTGTTAGTGCCGCAGAGGGAGGAAGCAGCAACTGTTTGAGCGATAGCGAGTTTTGCTGCGG
>JAKSBV010000194.1 GCA_022360955.1 Bacillota bacterium | reverse complement strand
TCCGGTGGTTATAACGTGAAGGGTACACCCGTTCCCATCCCGAACACGGTAGTTAAGCTTCACAGTGCCGATGATACTTGGAGGGTGGCCTCCTGGGAAAGTAGGTCGTTGCCGGATTCATACGGGGACATTGTTCATGATGTGTAGTGTCCCCGTACCTTAAATATTCCTCAATAGCTCAGTTGGTAGAGCATGCGGCTGTTAACCGCAGGGTCGTAGGTTCGAGTCCTACTTGAGGAGCCAAGACAAAGGCTGATCGTATTACGATCAGCCTTTATTCATTTAGAAAGAGAACTACTTAAAATCATTTTCGTTTTTTACTGACTTTTTAGCCGTTGATAAATTTTTTAACATCTTGTAAAATGTTATTTCCGCCTACCACAACGATAACGTCTCCTTTTTCCAATACGGCGAACGGACCGGGAGAAATGATAAAATCGCTGCCTTTGCGCAAAGCAACCACTGTTCCTCCGGTATTTTGCCAGAATTTGAGCTGAGAGATCGTACTTCCCACATATTTGGAATTTTCCGATACTTCTACTTCGACGGGATTATAGGGAGAAAGGTTTTTGAGTTTATCTGAATATTCGATAATGTTATCAAGTGTGTTTTCCAACTGTTCATCAATTTGTTTTTTTTGTTTAATTAACTTTTCAAAATCTTGTTTTAATGAATTGATAGAGTCTTTATATTTGAATTTTTGAATAAAACCGTATGCATAATCAACAGAATTAATTACAATTCCGCTTCCTTGATTTACTTGTAGAACACTCATATCTTGCAATAAAGCTACAGCTTTTCGAATTGTTTCCGGTGATACATTATACATGCTGGCAAGCAGTGATCGCCCGTGCAATTTCTCTCCGATATTGAATTCTTTGTTGACAATCCGTTGTGCAATATCTAATGCAATTCGTTCATATCTTGATGGCGTAACATTCTTTGACATTTTCAAGCCTCCACAAAATTTTAAAAATATGGTTACCAAAGTATAACTTTTTCATATATTATATATTATATTGTCTTTTTTTAAAAGTATTAACAGCAAAACTTTTATAATATTTTATTAAATCATATCACAAATATTGACAAGTGACAACTTATGGTGTATAATAAAGTTGTTTGATTCATATACTATGTTACACACATCATTGTACACAAATCTTTTTGCTAACATACTATAGTTTTGAAATGCACAAAAAAGAATAGGGGGAGTAGGGATGCTTAATTTATGCTTAATTGGTTTGGGTAGAACAGGGATCGAAATTGCAAAAGTTCTTTTGCAACAAAGCGATATTCAATTGGTAATGGCCGTATGCAGCAGTAAAAGCGATAAGGCAGGCAAAGATTTGGGCGAAATATTAAACACGAGAGATACGGGTATTATAGTTAGCCGGTGTACCGACCTCGAACAGAATCTATTAAAGTATAAGCCGGAGGTTGCTATAGATTTTTCACAACCCGAGGCTACGATACAGAATGCTGAAGCTTTAGCTAAGATGAGAGTCAAAATGGTCATAGGCACCACAGGGTTTAATGAACTCCAGCAAAAGAAGCTGATGAACATATCAAAAAATAACAAGGTAGGTATCGTGCATGCACCCAATATTACGTTAGGTGTAAATGTTATGATGGTGCTTACTAATTTAGCCGCAAGTATTCTGGATAATTATGATTGTGAAATTATTGAATCACATTTTAAGCAGAAAAAAGATGCACCTTCCGGTACGGCAAAGAAAATTGCAACAGAGGTATTAAAGGGTATGTCCATTAATAATGATATCAATGTTCATGATCTGGACTATGAGGATATTCCTATCCACGCGGTGAGAGCAGGAGGTATCATTGGTCGCCACCGGACAATTTTAGCCGGTAAATACGATAAGGTTGAAATTATTCACGAATCTTTCTCCAGAACAGCCTTTGCACTGGGTGCTTTAAAAGCCGTTCGATTTATTCATGATAAAGTTGGTTTTTTTGAAATGAATGATGTGCTGGATTTACGTCATGTTATGACTACATATCTTGAGCGTGAAGCGCACTTTAGAAAACAAAGGTATTATCATATGGAAATACAAGAAAATCAGTTGCCAAGTTAGCAAGGTAAATGTATAAAATGTAAATTAAAACAGCAAGCGGAATATCCTTTCTATAAGGATTGACCCCGCTTGTTATTTTATATGCGTATATTTAATCGGATGCCAGATAAAATGATAAAAGGGTGTATGTAGTGCAGGTGAAGAAAATTATGGAAATGACCTTCACATTTTATACACATTTTATACAACCATGATAAAATTATTATTGTGCAAATTATGAAAAAGTATAGTATAATAAGAAGCAGTGTACATCTATAAATGAAGCATATACGTACTTTGTTTGGGGTATAAAGGAGATGATATAAAGTGCAATATAAAGAGTATGGAAAAACAGGGAAAAAGGTATCTGTTATCGGTTTCGGCGGTATGCGATTTAGAAAAGAAGATTACGAAAAATCCTTTGAAGCGTCTGCAATGGCTGTCAGGAGGGCCAGTCAATTAGGGATTAACTATTTTGATACGGCGCCCTTTTATTGTGACGATAAAAGCGAAGAGATCATGGGGGAAGCTTTTAAAGACATGCCGAATGCCTTCTATGTATCAACCAAAAGTATGCTGAACCATGAGAAGACCGCAGATGATGTGAGGGGCAGGGTGGAAAAGTCCCTTAAGAGATTAGGCATAGAAAAGATCCATTTCTTTCATATGTGGTGTATTTTAAATCTGGAGCAATATAGAAAGGTCATGGCACCGGGAGGACCCTATGAAGGCGCTTTGAAATTAAAAGAGGAAGGGCTTGTTGACCACATCGTATTTTCTACCCACTGCAACGGTGAGGAGATTGAGACTATGGTCAATGAAGGAGGATTTGAAGGTGTAACCTTAGGCTATAATGCCACCAATTTTGCTTTTCGTCAAAAGGGAATTAAAGCTGCCTATGAAAAAGGATTGGGGATCGTCACAATGAATCCGTTGGGAGGAGGCGTTATTCCGCAAAACCCTGAATTCTATTCTTTTATCAAAGAAAATGAACAGGATACGCTTGCGCAAGCAGCGTTGAAATTTAATGTTTCCCACAAAGAAATTACTGTTGCACTTGCCGGGATGGGAACCGTTGAAGAGGTGGAGGAAAACGTAAAAGCGGGAGAGAACGTTGGTGAAATGACGGAAGAAAAAATAAATCGAATGGCTAAAATGCTGAATGATTCGTTAGATTCCCTATGTACGGGATGCCAATATTGTAACGTATGTCCGGAAGGTATTGAAATTCCCAAATATATGGATGCTTATAACATGTATATTCTCAGTAAAGAAAGCAATAGAATAAAGAATCGGTTAAAGTGGCACTGGGGTCTAAAAGCTAAAAAAGCCGCTGAGTGTATTGCCTGCGGTAAATGTGAAAAATTGTGTACCCAGCATTTGCCCATTGTAGAAAGACTGCAATATATTGCTAAATTGTAAACGGATACATAGAATTTTTTTATATGGGTGAATCTGCGGATTTGCCCTATTTGTTGTCAGGGCGGCTATGCGGCACAATGAAAATTCTTTTGTGCGCAGAGGTCTTTACAGCAATTTTTTGTATATAAACGACAATCTTATGTATTTATTTATTGTTCATATCATTATATAATAAAAGGTACCCCAGTGACTTTTTGGCATGATCCTTTTCCATATTTATCCTAGAGCACCCGGAACGTACTTACTGTAAAATTTGCCGGATAACATAATATAAGTAAGCAAGAGCAGGCGTAAAAGGTACATAGATCAATAAAAGGTGAATGAATCTGAAAAAACAGGTGTAAGCCAAAGAGATAACGGAACAGGGGAAAACATATTATTTGGAGGAGGTCGAAAATCACATGATATCAACACTCAAAAATGAATATCTGCAAATTGGTGTTAGCAGCTTAGGGGGTGAACTTATCAGTTTGAAAGCAGCGGAGGACAGCTTGGAATATCTATGGCAGGGCAACCCGCAATACTGGAGCAAGCAATCCCCCATTTTGTTTCCTATCGTGGGAAGATTGGAAAACGGCAGCTACCATATGGACGGTCAAGTATTTAAAATGGAGGAAACCCATGGTTTTACAAAAGAGTCTGAGTTTCAGTTGGTAGAAAAAGCGGCGGATTGTCTAACCTATAAATTGACCGATAATACGGAAACATTGAAAAAATATCCTTTTAAATTTGAATTAACGGCGTGCTACAAACTGGAAGGAAATCAATTAATCATCAAGAATAGTGTAAAGAATACCGATGATAAAACCATCTGGTTTTCAATTGGTGCACATCCTGGATTTAATTGTCCTCTTTACGAAAGTGAATCCATGGAAGACTATTATCTTGAGTTCGAGCAGGACGAATTCATTCACCGTTTAATGCTGAAAGATAATTTATTAAACGGAGAGAAAGAGTTGTTTTTAGACAATGAAAAGGTTGTAAAACTGTCTCACAAGCTCTTTGAGAAAAAAGCAATTATCCTGAAAGACTTGAAATCAAAATCGGTTACAATCAAAAATACTCGCAATGATAAGAGGATCACGGTCAGCTTCGACGGGTTTCCGTACTTGGGCATTTGGTCTGCGGAAAATGATGCCCCTTTCGTTTGTATTGAGCCATGGTATGGTATTACATCCAGCCAAAATGCCAACGTTGATTTTCGGGAAAAGCAGGGTATCTTATCCCTGGAATGCGGTAAAACTTTTGAATGCGAATACAGCATTGTAGTGGAATAAGTACAGCCATTAACCGGCAGTTTCCCGGCGTAAGCCGGGGAGACGGACCGGTTTTATTTTCGCTTTTTGCGCACCTCGGACGGGCAATAGCCCATCGCCCGCTTGAACTGCTTTGAAAACGAATATTGATCCGGATAGCCAACCATAAGGGATACTTCTTTAATCTTCTTGCCGGTTGATTCTAATAAGAAAACGGCATAATTCATCTTTACTTTCAAAAAATATTTCTTTGGAGAGATCCCGTAATTCTGTTTAAACAGGCCGCTAAAGTATTTGGGTGCGAGGCCCATATCTATCGCTAGCTGTTCTATCGTAAGCGTGGATATAGGATTGTTGTCGAGCATCATTTTGGCATTTACCATACGCTCATCACGCTTCTTGGGATTATTTTTGCGAAAATGAAGTGTGCCGTACATTTCACCGATAATTTGAGCTGTGGTAGCGGCACAAAGCATATCATGCAGTGCGGGAATATCTTTGGAAAAATGACGAAGCGCTGTTTGAAATAGTCTGCTGTATCTTTGTACCATCCCGGGGATAGCCGCAAAACTAAATGACTGCGTAATGGGATTGGAAGGCTTTAGTGTCTGATTGTCGTATAGACTAAAGCGCATAATAATGAAAGACAAGGCGCTTTTTTTCATGGAAGCGATATGGAAGGGCATTTCACTGGAGACAAAAAGGAACTTGCCTTTGACCAGATTTTCATCGCTTGTATTTAGCAGCGCATGCCCCCGTCCGGCGGTTACATAGAGAATGGTGAAGAGGTCATCCTCTCTTTGGGAAAAATGAGAATCCGGCACAAGGGTCATACTGCAGCAAGAGTGCACGTTAAGATGATTTCGGCGAGGCAGCATATGAATGATTTTGCCTAGCTGTTCTAAAGCCAAATGACTATTGTTATGACTTTTTGACATCAATATCAATCCTTTTACCATTTATGTTTCTGCCATTATATTTTACAATAAAAATGTATAAATGACAAATAAAACAGCCGGATCATTTATGATTATAATAGGGAAAGGGTGATGATGATTTGAAAGGCAAAAATATTGTGGTGATTATGACCGACCAGCTTCGTAAAGATTCATTGGGCTGCTATGGCAATGCCGTAGTGAATACGCCTCATATCGACAGATTGGCAAACCAAGGGGTGCAGTTCGACAGATGCTATGTAGCCAATCCCATATGTATGCCGAACCGTTTATCCATCTTTACGGGAATGTATCCGAGAAATCATGGGTTGTGGACCAATGGCTTGCTGCTGGAACACGAAAGACGTACACTGCCGATGGAACTTTTAGAAAGGGGTTACCAGACGGCGAGCTTTGGTAAAATTCATTTTGAGCCCACCGCATGTCCTGTTGACTGCGGAAGCCGCGAATCAAGAGAATACTGGGAAAGCAAGGGCGGGTGTATAGAAGATTTTGGCCCTTATTGGGGATTTGATCACGTAGAGTTGACCATTGGTCACAGCACAAGGGCTGCAGGACATTACGGCAAGTGGTTCAGGGAAAAAGGCGGAACGGCAGATATGCTGGAACCCGATAAAAACGGATGCACTTCGGTGCCGGCCGAACTTCATGATTCCTCTTTTATCGGTGAAAGGGTATCGACATTTATTTGTGAAGAAAGAGAGAAAGACAGGCCTTTTTTTGTAGTGGCAAGCTTTCCCGATCCCCATCATCCGTTTAACCCGCCCAAAGCGTATGCCGAACGGTATGGGTTAGAAGATGCGTTAGCGCCAACGGGAGGACCGGAAGATTTAGAGACAAGACCGGAACACTATAGACAGCACTTTAAAGGGGCATGGCATCGGAAGGGCGTCGGACCGGAAAAACATCCCTTGGGTGTAGCGAAGGATGAGGAGAGCAGGAGAATTATTCATACCTATGCGATGGTAGATTTGATCGATTACAATGTAGGCAGGATATTAGATGCGCTGGAGCAGCAGGGGCTCATGGAGGACACGATTATTGTCTTTACATCTGACCATGGAGAATTATTGGGTGACCATGGCTTATGGACAAAAGGCCCATTCTTTTACGAAGGGCTGATTAATGTTCCGCTGATTATTTATGATAAAGATCGGATTAATCCCTTTGTATCGGAAGAGCTGGTATCGTCAATAGATATCGTTCCCACGCTTTGTGATTTAAACCAAATGCCCGTACCCTTGTATGTAAACGGCGTGTCACAAATGGCCCATTTGGAGGACCCTGCGCACTCCGTAAGGAATTGCTGCATGACGGAGTACCGAAATGGATACGGTGAAAAGGATTGTGCCGCCAGAGTGCTTGTGACGAAAGACATGAAATATGTGCGGTATCAGACAGGAGAATGTGAACTGACAGATCTGCAGAATGATCCTCAAGAGCGTACAAATGTAGCGCATGATGAGGAATATGGAAACAGGGCAAAAGAAATGACAGCGCAGCTATTGGATGAGATGCTCTCCACGGAAGCCAAAGATCCCATACAAATAGCCCATGCATAATGAGCAGATCATTGATTATTTTGTTATGCCTTGTGTGGATTTTCTGAGCACAAATTCTGTTTCAAACTCGACAGAGGCTACCTCCTTGTCGGCAATCATGTCCAGCAGCATCCTGCCGGAGATATTGCCTTGCTGATATTTGTAAAGTTTGACGCACGACAAGGAAGGGTTACTGTATCTGGCTGCTACGGAATCGTTAATGCCTATGAAAGAAAAATCACGGGGGATGCAAAAACCGTATGCAGCAGCGGCTGACATGGCGCCAATAGCGGTTAAATCGTTATTGGCGATAACGGCCGTAACGTCCGGTCTGTTTTTAATAAGCCGAATCATGGATTCATAACCCGGGAAATAGTTGTAATTTTCACTTTCATATGAAACAATTTGGTGGGCATCGTATGGCAAATTGTATTTTTTCATGGCCTTTATATATGACTTCAAAAGCATATCATGATTTTCTCCCTTTTTAGTAATAAGCGCAATTTTGGTATGCTTGGCGCCATGTAAAAGTTGTATAATTTTTAATACGGCCGATTCAATGTCATGGCTTACAGTTTTATATTTAAATTCTTTCGGATCATTGTCCGGCTTATACAAGGTTTGATGCACTACCGGAATTTTGATGGTCCGTAACAGTTGTTTGAGCGGAGTACTCAAATCAATTGCCAATATTAAACCATCCACAGGATTATTAAAAAATGTTTCATACCATGTTTCCGCTGTGGGCTGAAAAAGGAGAGTAGAGTAGCCTTGGGAGAAGGCATACTCATTGATTCCTTTATATATTTCTGTATAGTAGGGATTGGTAACATCCGGGATAATATAGGCTATCCGATAGGTCTTATTTGTTTTCAATCCTTTTGCATTAATATTGGGACGATAATCCAGTTCCCTTACGGCCGCCAGCACTTTTTCTCTAAGTTCGTCACTGACGTTATCCTTATGATTAATTACTCTGGATACCGTTGCGGACGATACACCTGCAAGTTTGGCGATGTCATCACGGGTTGCCATTGGTATACACCTCGCTATCCATTATTCGTTCCCAAATGCTTCACCGGGACCATACTGAGACAATGCTACCATAATATAGGGATTAATGCAAATATCATCCGTTTCATAAGCAAATTTCCATAATCGTTTGCTTAATGTGCGAATCTTTTCTTTGTGCGCGGGATTTTCTGCCACATTGTTCGTTTCTAAAGGGTCGTTTTTCAAGTCGTATAATTCGTCGTAATCATAGCCGTTATAGATAAATTTCCAATCTTTTGTCATAATGGAACGCTGTATGCCATATAATTCATTGCCGTTTGACTGGGTAAATATTGCATCGCGCCAGTCTTCCGGGTCTTCATCCATGAGGAAAGGCACCAGGCTTCTGCCGGTCATCGACCGTTCAACGTTAATCCGTGCAAGTTCAAGAAATGTAGGTGCGAAATCGGCGATCGAAATAAATTGATCGATGACTCTGCCGGGATTCTTAATGCCATTGGGCCAGCGGAGAGTCGCGGGTATGTGATAGGCCGATTGAAAACAGGGCAGCCCTTTGCACCATAAACCGTGTTCGGCCATGTAATCTCCATGATCGGAGACATACAGCACCAAGGTGTTGTCTTTTTCACCGCTTTCTTCTAAGGCCTCAAGGATTTGCCCGAATAGCGCATCTTCATAGCTGCAAAAAGCCAAATAGTGTCTAATGGCTTCCCGGTGCTCTCGCTCCGTAAGTTGATCGAATCGGTCTCTGGTTCTGCGATATAAGTTAGGTTTATCGGTCATGGGATCGTTAAAATTGCCGGGCAGTTCAATATCATTAATGTCATACATGTCTAAGTATTTTTGAGGTACAAAATAAGGGTCATGCGGACCTAAAGTGCCCACAAATTGACACCAAGGCGTATCGTCTTTATTTCTGCTTTTGATCTCGCTGATGGCGCTGGCCACTACCTTTTGGTCATTGAAAGGGTTTTCATTGCTGCCATAGTGAGTATATCGGGGATAACCGGGACGAATAATTTGCCCCTCTTTTCGTTCCGATGTATCATTCTGAAAATCCCGATACCATTTCCATTCTCGTCCTTGCGGTCTGCGCCGGTGCTTTTCCTTTTCACCTGCCGTGGGATTACCGGTCACAAATCCTGTCGTCCAACCTCTGTCGGCGGGCGATTCCACATTACTGACATGCCATTTTCCTGCAAAGTGCAGGTCATACCCCGATTCTTTCAGGTCTTCACTCCAAAGACGCACACCCTCATAAAGCCCTTTTGACAATGTATTACCGACATTGACATTATTCCATACGCCGTGTTGAGAAGGATATAAACCGGAAAAAAAGGAGGCGCGGGAAGGACAACAATGGGGTGCACAGCAAAAGGCCTGACTAAACGTAACACCTTCTTTGCAGAATTTGTCCAGGTAAGGTGTTTTGGCTTTTGAATAGGGCGGTATGGAATCGCCCCTTTGTTGATCGGTCATAAAAATTAAAATATTCGGTTGTTGCATAAAGATAACCCCCTTCTGATTGTTAGGTACTCGTGTACATTATATCGATATTTCAGTAAAAAGTCAAATTTTGTATATTCGTTAACCGGTCGCCTCCCGGTATGAACTGGGAGAAAGCCCAGTTATTTTTTTAAATACCCTGCTAAAATATAATGGGTTGTCGTACCCTATGATACCGGAGATCTCACTGATGTTCAAAGAAGAACTGAGCAGCAATTCCTTTGCTTTGTCTATGCGGATTGCAGTGAGGTATTCAATAGGGGACATGCCTGTCAGCGCCTTGAAATTGTGTATGAATCTATAGGTACTTAAATTGCATTGATTGGAGAAATCCTTTACCGACCATTTTTGATTATATTGTGAATGCATGGTCTCAATAATTTTTTGCAAATTGGTATCCTTGGTTCTGTTATTTTGATTGGGCAATTCATGCAGTCTTCTAGAAATACGTGCAAGGAGCTCTAAAAAGTAAGCATTTGCCGTTTGTTCATATACCGCCCTTTTGATCTGAAGCTCATGCATAATTTTTTTGTATAAATCCACACATTGGTTGCTAATACCGACATGGACCACCTGCCGTTCCGACACCCCTGCTTTCTCCAGACATTCCTCGGCACCGTATCCTGTGAAGTGAATCCAATAAGCCTCGGGGTTGTGCTCGAAATAATAGTGATAATGCTGGGGAATACCGGGCGGATAAATGACGATATTTCCTTCTTGGATAGGCGTCCATTGATTGTCCAAATAATAGATGCCGTTCCCTTTTGTAATGTATATCATTTGATAATCCAATCGTCCCTTTTCTCTCCGGCGGGTAAAATTTTTGGTAATAAATTTTTGATAACCGCAGCAGTTCACGGTGATGTAATTTTCTTTATCTACGTATCCGCATTCTCGTCGGGTCCGCCGCAAATGACCTGAAATATCTATCATTTTTATGTTTTCCTCCTCGGCAATTTTGTGTATATAAACGACAATACTATGCATGTATTTATTATCAGTATAATTATATAATAGAAGTAAGTCAAGACAATCAATGGAAAAAAAATCAGCAACATAGTGAATGTATGGTGCTGAGAGATAAAGAGTGAAGGGGGAGATAACGGATGGCACTTGTAACCAGTAAAGAGCTGGTTTTAGATGCTCAAAAAAGCGGGTATGCCGTGCCTGCCATTAATACGCAAGGAGGGAATTACGACATCATACGAGCAGTGTGTGAAGCTGCGGAAGAGACCGGGTCGCCGGTGATGCTTGCCATGTATGTAAGCAATGTACACTATTACGGAATGGAGTGGTTTGCTCAGGTCAGCAAGTATTTCGCCGATAAAGTATCTGTGCCCGTAGCAATACATTTGGACCACGGTGATGTTTTTGAGTCTTGCATGAAAGCAATAAAGTACGGGTTTACTTCTGTAATGCTTGATTGTTCAAAAGATACTATTCAAGATAATATCAAATATACCAATGAAGTCATAAAAGCGGCTCATGCGGTAAATGTATCTGTAGAAGCTGAGGTTGGAGAGTTGGCAAGGCTGGACGCCGGCGGTCATCAAGCGGAAAATAAGAATCTGGCTTCGGTAGAAGATGTCAAAGCGTTTACGAAAGCATGTCAACCGGATCTTTTGGCAGTAGGTATTGGCAATGCCCATGGTTTTTATAAAGGAAAGCCGGATATTAGACTGGATGTTTTACAAGATATTAGAAAGGTGACGGATATTCCCCTGGTGCTTCACGGAGCAACGGGTATTCCGGACGAGGATATCAAAGAAGCCATCGCAATCGGAATAGCAAAGATTAATTTTGGCACAGTCGTCCGGCACAATTTTATGAATTATTATAAAGAGGGTATTAATATGTTAGATCATAAAGATCATACCTGGATGGTTGCCAAGTACGCGGAAGAAAAACTCAAAGAGGATGTAAAGGATATTATTAAGCTTGTAGGTTCGGCGAACAGATATTAATAGGCTGTCCTATAAAATCGCATATAATCAATATTGAAGGGGGATTTTGAAATGGCGGATCAAAAATTGAATGTGGGTCTTATTACAACCGTATCGGGAAGATGGCCGAGAGAGTTGCCAAAGCAAAGGGATAATGAATATGCCCAATGGCTGACCGAGTGTTTTGAGGAAATCAATTTAGTAAAAAATGAGACCATTGCTGTGAACAATCAAGAAGTGGAAGAAATTGCACGAAGTTTCAAAAGGCAGGAGGTAGACCTGGTTATTGTGCTGTTAGGAGCATTTACCGGCGATTATGCTTCGGCTTTTATTGCAGAAGAATTGAATGTACCTGTTATACTGTGGGCACCTCACGAGCCGCCTTTTGACGGCGGAAGAATTATGTCTAATGCGCTTGTGGCCGCAACCATGAATGCAGCTGCGCTTCATAGACTGGGCTGCAAGTACCATTTCGTATATGGCGATTATAACGAGGAAAGAGTCCGGAATGAGGTTTTCCAATACATTAGAATCTATCGTACCATCAAAAAGTTAAAGAATACATTTTTGGGTTTAATCGGATACAGGCCTACAAGCTTTTACAGCTCGACCTTTGATGAGACCTTGATCAGGCAGAAATTCGGCATCAAAATGGAAGAGTTCGATTTGTCGATGGTTCTAGAGAAAGCAAGGGCTATAGACCAAAGCAAGGTAGATAAGGATATGAAGCATTTGGAGAGCACGGTGAATACGGAAAGTTTACCGGAAGGGCATCTTGAGAACCACTGTCGTTTAACGATGGCTCTTGAAGAATTTGTGGAAGAACAGGGATTCAATGCGTTGTCGTTAAAATGTTGGCCTGAACTGGGCAATTTAAAATTCACACCCTGTGCGCTAATAGCAAGATTTGCCGATAAGGGTTTTGTGATAGGCTGTGAAAGTGATGTAGATGCAACCCTTACCATGTTAATACAGAAATATCTCACCGATAAAATTACTTTTATGAGTGATTTAATCAATATTGATGAGAAAGAAAATACCGCACTTTTCTGGCATTGCGGACAGGCGGCCACAAGCTTGAAAGATCCAAAAAGCGATCTGATCATGAGTGACCACCCGCTGGCAGGACAGGGAGCCGTATTTGAAACGACTTTGAAATCCGGAAAAGTGACCATTGCACGGATGTCTAAAATAGGCAATGCCTATAAGCTGTTTTTGACAAGGGGAGAAGCGGTTCCGACGCAAAAAGTGGTGACCGGTGTTATGGTCAATGTCGTATTGGAGGACCCGGTGCTTAAAACGGTATACAGGATTGCAGAAGAAGGTGTTCCTCATCACTATGCGATCGTATGGGAAGATGTGGTTGATGATATGAAAATGCTATGTAAGATCTTGGATATTGAGGTTATGGAAATTTAGATGATTAAAAAAGTATAACAGGCCCCCGTTTACAGATCAAATCATATTGATCGATAAACGGGGGTTCTGATTGAGGCAATTCTTAAAGGCCGCTCAAAGGAGCGGCCCTTAATTTTACCGTATAATTTAATAGATTCAAATATAAATTTGATTTTAAAGTGTGATATCTATATGGGGCTCTAATTAGATATTTCAAAGAAATCTACATCAAGCCATCCCCAATTTTTCACAATTTTGATGGTATTATTACCGGCATTTAAATGGACTGTTCCCATATTTAGATCAGTAAAATGACTAGACTGTGGAAATAATGTGTCACCTAAATTTATGTCGTTTACATATACATAATTAGATTTATTGTCAAATGGGCAAGCATATCGTATCTTTAAATGATAGTTTCCGGCAAATGGAACATTTACTGTTATTTCTACCGAATCATTCTCTGCGTCAAGACTGGTTACATATCCTGAACCTGAATAGCCAGGACGATTAGTGCTTATAACGGTTCCGCGAAGGATACCATCTTCAGCTTCTATTTTTATTGAGTCCTCTAGTGGGGGCGGAGGTGATGAACCGCCAAAAACAGAACAAATCACGGAAGTTTCCTTAAGACCGTTATTGCCATTGACTACAATCTCTCCCCATTCGGTCAATCTACTTCCCTGCCAATCGGTGGACATATCTAAATACTTCCAAGTATCACCATTTCCATACCATGACCAAGCTATCCAGCCAACGCCTTTTTCCTGTGAATAACTCATTATTGTTGCTTCATCAACGTCTCCGTCCGTATGCCTTAGTCCAAACTCACCGATACAAAGGGCAAGACCTTGATTTATTACACCATCGATATTACGTTTAACCTGTGAAGCATTTCCACCGGCATATTCATACATGTGTATAGCGAACATTGTATTTTTTTCTGAATCCGAGTCAAATACCTCTTTACCCAGGTCATGCACTGACTTAGGGAATTGTCCCCAGCCTGCACAGTCAATTAATAAAGTATGTTTCAGGCCGGCCTCTCTAAGTCTTGGAATGGACCTTTTGTATCCGTCTGCCCATCCTCGGCTATCCCATGTGCCGTACCATTCATTTGCAATGTTTATAATCACTCTATCTTCTTTGCCGATTAAAACATCCTTCATGGAGATGAAATAATCCACGGCATTAGAGAGTTTTGTGTAATCATCGGAGCCTGTTGCATCATGTATCTCTAATACTGCAATTAACTTATTTTGTTCACAAAGAGATATAATATTTCTTACAGTATTGATATCATCATATCCCCACCTATCGCCATTTCCAAGTGCTACTCTCACAGTGTTTGCACCGGTTCTTGCAATAGCTTTTATTGCAGTTGCTTCATTGCCTTTCCACCAAGCGTGGGCGTGGTTAATACCCCTCATGACAAACTCATTTCCGTTAGCATCGAGTAATTTAGACCCACTGACTTGAAAGCCATTTACAGCCGTAGCTGCACTAGCCGGTACACCTTGAGCAAAGCTAAAAACCAGGGTAAGCATTAACAAAAATGTAATTACCTTTTGCATTTTGTAACCTCCTCAGTACTTAGTTTGAAATGTTTTTGTGATATTCCTTAGGCCCAGCGATATATTTTGAATAAGCTAGTCTTCACGCCCACACCCCCTTTACTATTAATCACAAAACATCATTTCCAGGGTATTTTTCAATACACAAACAGATAACATATAAAGAATTACTTTGCAAACGCTTTCGCATAATGAAAAAAATTGATAAAAATATAATATATTATTATAATATATCATATTTTGTAATATTGTCAAGAAAAAAATGGAATAAATAGAAAAAATATATGTTGTCCGGCTTGACCTCCGGAGCGGTAAAGGGGTGAGAAAGAAGCTGCAATACTTATTAAAATTTTACTCAAACGTTTGGAGTTTGCAGGAATTTTAAATTTTATGTAGAATATAATAGTAAAGATGACGAACTGCAGCCTTAAAATAAATTTGGACAAACAACGATGATACTGCGTTGTTTGTTCAAATGCCGTTTTGAAGGGCGATTCTATAGCAGGATATTTTAAATTAAGGAGCCAAAAATATGTCGGTAACACTAAAAGATATTGCACAAAAAGCAAATGTTTCGATTTCTACAGTCTCCAGGATTATTAATAATGATCAGATAAAGCCTGCAAGCAAAAAAACATCTGAAAAAGTATGGAAAATTGTCAGGGAGTTGGGATACGTGCCGAATGTAAATGCCAGGAACCTGATTAAAGGGCAGGAAGGTACGGCAAACTCACTCAGAACCAAAGCAATCGGCTGTATATTTACTTCAACGCAAGACACCTATAATGACCCTTTCTTCTCCCAGATTGCCCGCGGTATTCAGACGGAAGCGGCCAAAAGGGGGTATGTGATGGGATACTCCTATTCCTCCTGCGATATGAACGAATCGGCATTGTACAACAATATTACGTCCAACAGGGTAGACGGCGCCATTATTTTAGGGAGGTTCAGCGAAGATTTCTTGAAATTTCTCAAAAACAATATCAAAACCCTTGTTTATGCCGGACTCAACTATGTGAATGGTGGATTCGATGAGGTTATTTGTGACGGATATAAGGCGGTGTGCCGTGTAGTAGAACATCTAATATCATTAGGCCATAAGGACATTGGCTATATCGGTTCCATTCCGGGGACCGAAAAAATCAATGTGGTGAATGAACATAGATTTGCTGCCTATAAAGATACCATGCAGCAGCATAACCTGCAAGCAGATAAAAATTTTATAAGAAATGTTGAACTTTCCACAGAAGAGGGATACAACGGTATGAAAGAGATGCTGAAGACCGGACAATGTCCAAGTGCCGTGTTTTGTGCCAATGATCTTGTAGCCATTGGTGCAATGAAAGCAATACATGAGCGGGGATTCCGGATTCCGGAAGATATTGCTGTTGTAGGATTGGATGATATTGAGATGGCCGCATATGTAAGACCTGCCCTGACAACGATCCATGTTCCGAAAGAAGAATTGGGTAAATTTGCGGTCAAAATCTTGATTGATAAAATAGAAAACGGACATGCATTACCGGTAAGAATAGATATTCCCTTTCGTTTGGTCGTAAGGGAGAGCTGTGGTGCAAATCAGGGCTGGCGTTCGATGTGAGGCCTATTAAAGTAGGAATGGTAATGCCCGATTTAAAAATTCTTTTAAAAAAAGAAGGATTTCTAAAATAGACGTCGAATATATATATTATGACGATATACACTCGTGTGTATAAACGTGGACGGACCGGGAGGATAAAAATGGATTCAAACTATAAAAGGGTTACAAGGAGACATGTTGCCGAACGGGCAGGTGTATCCCCTACCATTGTTTCATATGTCATCAATAATAACCGCTATGTAGATAGAGAGAAGAGGAGAAGGGTAATACAGGCCATTCAAGAATTGAGTTACCAGCCGAATGCGATTGCAAAAAGCTTAAAATCCAGCAAAAGTTATCACATTGCATTCATCACCGACGAAATTGCTAATGAGCATTTTTCGAGAATTGTATTAGAGATGGAAGACTATGCCTATGGCAAGGGATATATTATATCCTTATGTCATTCACGCAATGATGAAAAATATATTCATCAAATGATTAGCAGGCAGTTTGACGGTATTGTCATTAGCACAAACATATTATCCGAGGATTTGATATGCAAGTTTCCGGAGGTGGGCATTCCTACCGTATTGTTTGGCAATAGAACGTTCAATATAGCTTCTCCCGAAATTGCTTTTGTAAACATTAATATTTATGGGGGTGCACAAAAAGCAATCGCGTATTTGATAGAGAAAGGACATCGGAAGATAGCCTTTTTGGATAATATAACGAACCAAAATATCCTGCGTGATGAAAAGGATTTGAGAATGAGAGCCTATAGGGATACGCTCATTCAAAATGATATTGAAATAAATACGGATCATATCCTTTCCGATATTAAGGACCATCATGATGCATATCGAAAATGCCATCACTTGTTTAAAGCCGCCGACAGGCCTACGGCCCTTTTTGCCCATGATGATATGCTGGCCGTTGCTGCTATGAGTGCTATTAATCATTTGAAATTAAAGATACCTGAAGATGTAGCGGTAATCGGATTTGACAACTCTACGATATCTAATTTTACGGTACCGCCCCTTACCACAGTCGAAATTCCCAGGGATCAAATCGGCAAGACTGTGTTGGAGCTGCTGTTAAAAAGAATAGAAGGCCAAAATGCCCAAAATGTGGATTTGGATACGACTTTAGTGATCAGAGACTCTACGTAGGTAAAGGTTTTAGAAAAAGAAGGTATTATTGACACCGATATACACACGAGTGTATATGATTTGAGGCCTAATTAAGCAAAGAATACGGGGGGTGAGGCGAACAGAGCGCTGCAAAACATTTACACAGTAAATCCATTGAATTGAAAAGGAGGCTGTAAACATGAGAAATACTTTAGTTGGCAAGCTTGTGACAATGCTGGTAATTTTGACCTTGATTTTAGCACTTGCGGGCTGTGGGGCCGGACAGCAAGATCAATCTCAAAACGGAACCAATGGAAAGACGGAAAAAGGCGAAGATACGCAGGATCATGGCGAAGAGGCAAAAGAAACAATTTTAAAATTTGCGACTTATGCGCCCCTTGAAAAGGGACTTGAACCGTTCTGGACAAAAATAAAGAAGGATTATGAGGCGCAAAATAAACATACTACGATCGAATGGGTATTATATCCCTATGGAGAACTTAAACAGCAAGTACTGGTAATGTCGGCCGGTGGAAATCGTCCGGATATTGCATATGGCGGCAGATCATGGCTTGACGGTTTTATCTCATCGGGCTTTCTGGCGCCAATGAATGATTTATTCGGTCAGGATTTTGTAAATGATTTTTATCCGTCCGTTATCAAGGATATGTCGGATAACGATGGACAGCTGTATGCTATTCCTCAATTCATCAGTCCCTATGTTTTATACTATAACAAGGAATTGTTCAAGGCTGCAGGGCTAGATCCAGATCAACCGCCAAGAACTTATGAACAAGCCCTTGCCTATGCAGAAAAGTTATCAACACTGAAAGATAAGGATGGCAACAAGGTATATGGCTTAGGACAAACGACTGCTTCCGTTCCTGTCAGTGGTGCCTCCGTATTAAGTGTAATGTTGAGTTTTGGCGGAGGGCTCTGGGACGAAAGCGGGCATGTAAAGGTGAATACACCGGAAAATGTTGAAGCACTGCAATTCTTAAGAAAAATATTTGAAAAAGGTTATAATCCTGAAGCAGCAAAGCTGAAAGATCTGAGGAACTTATTTGCAATCGGAAGATTGGGTATGTATTTTGACCAGGCATGGGGCATTGGCGGCGTTTTTGCAATGAATGCCGATATGAAGTCCAAGGTTGCCTGTGTAGGCCCGTTGGCAACGTCAAAGACAGAGGGTCTAAGTACATTGGAAGCAACTATTCTTATGGTATTTAAAGATACGGATAAGGAAAAAGAAGCGGCAGACTTAATTGAATTCATCGTATCCGATGCGAATATGGAGCATTATGTGGACACGGTTGCGCCGATGTTTCCCGCAAGAAAATCACAAGAAAATTTAGATAAGTTTGTTAATAACCCTATTATAAAAGATGCGGTGAAAGATGCAAATAAGGTAAAAGAATTGAAAAAACATCCGGAAATGGCGAATGTATTTTTAGACCTTACATCATCAGCTCAAGCTGTTACAGTCGGTAATGAAAATGCTGAGGCCGTCCTTAAAAAACTGGAAGATAGCTTTAAAACCCTTCTGAAATAAGCAATGTCATAAGTTGATTGGGTATCTAAGGAGGGAGACTTTTCCCTCCTTGGAGGCAATCTGGGTATGGGAGGATATCGATGGATTTCAAGACCGTATTAAAAAATAAAAAAAACGGAGATAGGATTTTTGCTATTCTGCTGATGCTGCCGGCTTTAACGATTATTACAATTTTTATTTTTATACCGATTGCAAAGTCTGTTTTTTTAAGCTTTACAGATTACAAGTTAGCCAACATCGCTTCAGGGGTGGGACATCTATGGAATAATTTTTCCAATTATAAAGCAATTTTTACTGAAGGCGACTTATGGCCTGCAATTCGTGTTACTTTTACTTTTATGTCTATGGTTGTAATGTTGCAGCTTTTTTTAGGACTAATACTTTCGGTGGTTCTAAATGGCAGTATAAAAGGAAAAAGATTTTTGAGAAGTATCATTATGTTGCCATGGGTTATTCCGACGGTTATAACGGCATTGTTATGGATGTGGCTGTTCCAGCCCCAATATGGGGTCGTTAATTATCTTTTGCTAGAAGCAAATATTATTTCACAACCCATCGCGATGCTGGCAAGACCGGCATTAGCTTTACCCAGTGTGGCAATTGCAGCATTGTGGAAGCAGATACCGCTTATGACCTTAATGCTGCTCGCAGGATTACAAACAATTCCAAGTGAAATGTATGAAGCAGCTACCATTGATGGGTGTAATGGGATACAATTATTTTTCCATATTACAATCCCTTTTTTAAGAAATGTCATCAGAACCACCGTACTGATGTCTATTATTGAGAACTTTAAACAGTTTCCCCTGTTTTGGACAATGACCGGCGGGGGTCCTATGAACAGCACAACAACGCTTGCAATTTTAAGTTATAGAAATGCATTTGTCAATATGAACTTCGGCAAAGGCGCAGCAGTGGCGACGGTTTGGCTATGTCTGCTTTTGGTTGTTGCGTTTGTGTATAATAAGGTATTCACCGTAAATGAGATGGAGTGAGGGGTGAACAGATGAAGAAGACAAGTATCCTATCATATTTTTTTCTAGGAATGATATTGCTTTTTTTACTTTTTCCTATATATTGGATGTTTGTAACATCTTTTAAGACCAATATGCAGCTTTATAAGATACCTCCTTCATGGCTTCCGCTTTCACCTACACTTGGAAACTATATAGAACTTATAAAAGGAAAGGTATTTCTTACCTATTACAGCAATAATTTTATTGTTGCGTTTTCAGCGTCTGTGATGACAACAGTCGTCGCGCTTTTGGCAGGGTACTCATTTTCAAGGTTTAAGGTGAAGGGCAGTAACCTTATTTTATTCGGGCTGTTATCTACGCAGATGTTTCCGGTAATCGGAAGAGTCATTGCATTGTATACGGTTTTCAAATCTATGCGCCTTTTAAATACAAGAATAGGTTTGGCCTTTGCACTGACAGCTGCTACACTGCCTTTTTGCACATGGCTCATTAAAGGATTTTTTGATGATATTCCAAAGTCCATAGAGGAAGCGGCCAATATTGACGGGTGCGGCAGACTGATGACGCTGCTCAGAATTATCATGCCGCTTACAAAATCAGGTCTTTTGGCAATAGGTCTGTATACATTTTTACTGGCGTGGGATGATTTTCTGCACTGCGTCACCTTAATTACATCCGACAATCTTAGAACGCTATCGGCAGGTATTTCCATGCGATACTTAGGCGAATTATCCTATGACTGGGCACTGATTAATACCATATCGGTTATCGGGACCGTACCGATGCTGCTTTTGTTTGTCTTTTTCCAGAAATATATGGTTCAGGGCCTAACGGCGGGAGCTGTAAAAGCTTAACCAATTGTTTTTTCATGAAATGAATGATATCTATAACAGGGGGTCTTATGAATGACAAAAAAGAATGGTAGATTAACTTATGCGGAAATCAACGAACAAACCGCTGCATTCCGGAGTGTTAACGAGCATTTTGATCACATTGCCGCTACCTTTGAAAAAGTGTTTGGCGAAGTACGGCCGGAGGAAGTTATTTTTACAGGATGCGGCACATCCTTATATTTAGCCCAGACGTCTTCGGCCGCATTCTCCTATTATAATAGGATCTCTTCAAAGGTTGTACCTTGCTCGGAGTTGTTTTTCTTCCCGGAAACGTACATCAAGGATAAAAGAGTACTGGTGGTACCCATTACACGCCGAAGTGATACGACAGAAGTGAAAATGGCGGTCCGTAAGGCGAGAGAATATCCTAACGTTAAAACCCTTGCCGTTACTTGTGACGAAGGAAGCAAGGCATATAATGACTATTATGTATTGTCTCCCAATGCGAAGGAAGGCAGTATTGTAATGACAAAGTCCTTTACCAGTATGCTGTATGTCAACGTAATGATGGCCTTATTTGTAGCTGGGCAGAATGACTTACTGGAGCAGCTGAAAGAAACACCTGCTGTTTGTGCGAAATGGATGGATACTTTTGATGGGGTAGCCCGACAAATTGTTGAGGAAAACAGCAATTTAAATCTATATATTACCCTTGGGCAAGGGGCATTCTACGGCATTGCCAATGAGGCTATGAATAAAATTAAAGAAATGGCTATTGCAAATTCCGAGGCCTATTACAGTCTTGAATATCGCCACGGTCCTATGGCGCTGGCAGATTCGAATACCTTGGTGACGCTTTTGGCCTCTGATACAAAAGGAGAAATGGAAGAGAACTTGATGAAAGAGCTAAAAGAGATCGGAGCCAAAATATTTATGGTTGGAGACCGGCTGTCCGAGAATGCGAAACAGTACGCAGATTATGCGATAGAGCTTCAATGCGGTTTCAATGATTTTCAGAGGGCCCCTTTAGTCAGTATAGCCGGGCAGTTCATCGGCTATCATGCAGCGCTCAATAAAGGCTTGGACCTCGATTCTCCGAGAAATCTTGCCCAGGCTATCATATTGTAACGGAGAATGGAGATCATTCAAAAATACCCAAGCCTTTAACGCTTGAACATGTGCGTTTTATTCATTGGGGAAGGGAAAATAGTCTACTGCGCGTGAGTTTATTTGATGGAGTGAAAGCTGTGGAATTAGTATTGGGATTTATAATATGTTTGATAGGAAGCATGATACAAGGTGCGATGGGATTCGGATATGCCATTTTTTGCATGGCATTGCTGCCTTTGTTCATACCGTTTAAGGTTGCTGCAGCGGTCGTTCTGCTTTCATCCTTTATGATGCTGATACAAATGGTTTATCGGCTGAGAGATCATATCAATATAAAATTAATGTTTTGGCCCACTGTTTTTTCGTTTGCAGGCAGCACCGTGGGGATCTATATTTTGATGCATTATCCGGAAGCACTGCTGAAAATGATATTGGGCTTGGTATTGGTATTGCTTTCGGTTTATTTAGCCTTTTACAATCAAAAAATCAAGATGAAAGCTTCTGTCAAAAATGGGATGATAGCAGGCCTGATCAGCGGCATCTCTGGAGGGATATCCAATATTGACGGGCCGCCGTTGGTGATATATTATTT
>JAKSBV010000497.1 GCA_022360955.1 Bacillota bacterium | reverse complement strand
TTTGCAACATACTGACATCACAATCACTTGATTGGTAAAAAATAATAACTAGCTTTACCAATCAATTTGGAAAAATGAAATACACAACGCCTATATACGGAAAAGAATGGCACTGGCGTAACGTGAAAATGGAAACGCGGGAAGGTGATCGTATTTTTCAGATATAACTGAAAACGGGATTTGTCGTGGTATGCGATAAATCCCGTTTTTTTATTTTGAATCATTAACTAAAAACAATAAAAATGAGCAAACAAAAGAAAATTTTCCTGGAGGAAGCAGATATGCCGAAACAATGGTATAACCTTGCCCCCGATCTTCCAACACCAATGAACCCACCTTTGGGGCCGGACGGAAACCCGGTTTCACCTGATCAGTTAGCGCCGGTTTTTCCAATGAACCTGATTGAGCAGGAAGTTAGCCAGGACAGATGGATTGATATTCCGGAAGAAATTCGCCAGATTTTATTTCGCTGGCGCCCGAGTCCTCTTATTCGTGCTTATGAATTAGAGGAAGCTTTAGGAACACCTGCAAAAATCTACTATAAAAATGAAGGAGTTTCACCGGCTGGCAGCCATAAGCCCAACACGGCAGTTGCCCAGGCATGGTATAACAAGCAGTTTGGGATTAAAAAACTAACTACAGAAACCGGTGCCGGACAATGGGGGTCAGCCCTTTCTTTTGCGTGCTCTGTAATTGGCGGTATTGAGTGTAAAGTTTTTATGGTAAGGGTAAGTTTTGACCAAAAACCTTTCCGTAAAATGATGATGCAAACCTGGAGCGGACAATGTGTTGCCAGCCCAAGTACTGAAACCAAAGCCGGACGCGATATTTTAGCTCAATTTCCTGATACTCCTGGTTCACTGGGTATTGCTATCTCTGAAGCTGTTGAAGCAGCTGTGACAGATACTTCCGGAGAAACCCGTTATTCACTTGGTTCAGTTCTTAACCACGTCATGTTACACCAAACCATTATCGGGCTTGAAGCTAAAAAGCAGCTGGCAAAAGTTGGTATTGACAATCCCGATGTAGTTATCGGATGCTGTGGTGGTGGAAGTAATTTCGCCGGTTTGGCTTTCCCATTTATGTATGATAAAATTAACGGAGCAAACATTCAGGTAATCGGTGCTGAGCCATTCTCTTGCCCAACCCTGACCAAAGCACCTTTCATTTACGATAATGGTGACGTTGCCCAAATGACACCACTCCTCCCAATGAATAGTTTAGGACACAACTTTGTCCCTGCACCCATTCACGCTGGCGGTTTACGTTATCACGGTATGGCTCCACTTGTAAGTGCTGCATTGCGCGATAA
>JAKSBV010000270.1 GCA_022360955.1 Bacillota bacterium | reverse complement strand
TCAGCGACAAGATGTCGTGTGCGGTGGGCGACCCGGTCTTAACCCTCATTTTTCAGCCTTGAACTGCTTTTTAACCTTGCACTATTTTCTTCTTCCAGAATTTATATACGCTAATCGTATTTATATTCTTGACAATAATGCCATTCAAATATATAATCAAAAATGTAAGCGCTTTCAATAACTATTACAATAGGTGATACAAATGAATATTTATAATGTAGCCAGCGAAGCCGGCGTATCTATCGCTACTGTTTCAAGGGTACTGAATAATAGTCCCCAGGTGAGCGAAAAAACAAGAAAAAAAGTAACTGACGTATTGGAAAAATATCATTATACACCCAATGCCATTGCCCGCGGTCTGGTCGTTAACTCAATGAAGACCATAGGTGTTTTAACAATTGATATTCGTGACCTTTACTATGCAACCGTAGCCTACACAATCGAACAGGATTTAAGCAAATTGGGTTATAACGTTATGCTCTGCAATACCGGTGGAGATGCACAGGAAAAGATTAATTATATGAAAAGGCTTGCTGAGAAAAAAGTGGATGGCCTCATTTTGGTCGGGTCGGTATTTAAAGACCAAAAACTTGATACCGCGATATCCCAAATTGCAAAACAAATGCCTATTGTTATGGTCAACGGATTGCTTGAAGCAGAAAATATTTACTCCATTATTTGTGACGACAGTTATGGCATCTCGATAGGCGTAGCGTATTTGCACAACAAAGGACATAGAGACATCGTATATCTTCAAGACGCGGAGACGTATAGTGCACAATCCAAAGTTCACGGATTTAAAACCGGCATGCTCAAACGTGAACTGCCTCTTAAAGCCCACTCTATTCTAAAAGTGGAGAAGGGAATAAACGGCGGCTCGATGGCCGTAAAACAGCTTGTAGAATCCGATCATAACTTTTCGGCGATTATTGCCGGCGAAGATATCACAGCCGTAGGTGCTATCAAAGCCTTAAAGGCGCTTCATAAAAGTATTCCCGACGATGTCGCCGTTATTGGCTTTAATAATTCTATTATTGCCCAATGCTGCGACCCTGACCTGACAACGGTTGATAACAAGATGGAAATGACGGCTACCGGCGCAGTAAGAATCTTAAATGATGTATTTAAAGGCCGCAATGTACCTTCAAAAACGGTTATTACGCCTGATTTGGTAATCAGAACAAGCAGTTGATTTTACCGTTCGGAGATTTGGCATTAGGAGCAAGGCAGTCTACCATAAATGCTAAATCTGATTCCGTAAATTACACTGCCGCTGTACCGTACATCCGAAAAAATCATATCAATAATCGGAAATTTGTAGTTTGAGCTTGGAATCTGTCACAACTCCCAATTATAGCATCTCTGATCTCCAAACTCCGAACTCCAAACTCCGAACCATATAAAGGAGTGGTGTTATGCAAAAATTAAACAACACATTATTAAAAAACGGTTTCAATTTCCCCGATGATTTAAAGGTCAGCTTACATAAAGAGCTTCCGGAAAAGGTGCTGCAATTTGGTGAAGGGAATTTTTTAAGAGGCTTTGTAGACTGGCAGCTTAATGAACTTAACAAAAAGGATTTATTTAATGGCAAAGTAGTCGTGGTGCAACCCATTGAACATGGTTTGATCGATGTGCTGAATGAGCAGGACGGACTTTATACCCTATTTTTAAGAGGCATACAAAAGGGTAAAATTATCGAGGACAAAGAGATTATCACTTCCGTGAGCAGAGGGATTAATCCCTATACGGACTTTGAAGAATATTTAAAATGCGCAGAGAATCCCGACTTAAGGGTGATTGTTTCCAATACCACGGAAGCGGGCATTGCGTACAATGCGGCAGACAGGTTTGAAGATGCGCCTCCCGCCTCCTTCCCTGCCAAACTAACTGTCCTATTATATAAACGATTTGAAGCATTTAAGGGAGATATTTCAAAAGGATGCATCATTATCCCCTGTGAACTCATAGACAGGAATGGAGATAATTTAAAGAAAATCATCCTCCGGCTGGCAAAGGAGTGGCAGCTGGGCAATGCCTTCATATCCTGGCTGGAACAGGCAAACCACTTCTTAAATACGTTGGTTGACAGAATCGTAACAGGATACCCGGGAGAAGAGATCGAGAATCTTTCGGCAGAATTGGGGTACCGGGATAGCCTATTGGACACGGCAGAGATTTTTCACCTTTTGGTCATTGAGGGGGATAAAAAACTCGCTGCCGAACTGCCCTTTGCAGAGGTCGGCCTGAATGTCCTGTGGACCGATGATATGGCACCCTATAGAACCAGAAAGGTCAGAATCTTAAACGGTGCCCATACTATGACCGTACTGGCCGCATACCTCTACGGGAAAAATACGGTAAAAGAGTGCATGGACGATGAAGTCATCCACACCTATATGAAGAAAGGTATTTTTGAAGAAATTATGCCTACCTTAGACTTGCCGTCAAAGGAGCTGGAAGAATTTGCATCCGCTGTTTTGGAAAGATTCGCTAACCCCTTCATCAAGCACTATTTGTTAAGCATCTCTTTGAACTCTACTTCAAAGTTCAAGACAAGAGTGCTGCCTTCTCTGCTGGAATATGCAAACAGAAAAGGTGCGTTGCCGAAGGTGCTGACTTTCTCTTTAGCAGCATTGCTTGCCTTCTACAAAGGAACTGAAATACAGGAAACTTCTTTAATCGGCCGCAGGCCTGGAAATGAATATAAGGTTAACGATGATATGTCTGTCCTCAATATGTTCAAGACCCTCTGGTCGGCATTTGACGGCAGCAGAGAAAGCACCGAAGCTTTAGTAACACAGGTACTTGGAAAACAGGAGATGTGGGGAATGGATTTAAACACCGTTGAAGGACTGACTGCTGCTGTAGCGAATGACTTGTTTGATATCCTGGATAAGGGTATGCATGAAGCCATTGAGAAAATAATTGAATAATTTGGAACGTCCAACTAACAAAGCGAGGGATAACAATGATTAAAGGTGATAAATTAAGTAAAATTCATGAAAAGGATAACGTTGCTGTTGCCTTGGCAGACATCCGGCAGGGGGAAACGCTCGTACTGGGGGCCTTTCAGATCACAGCCCGGGAAGAGATTGACAAGGGACATAAAATGGCCTTTCTGGATATTGCGGAAGGAAAAAATATCATCAAATACGGCTTCCCGATTGGCCGTGCCACCCAGCCGATTGCTGCTGGTGAATATATACACACCCATAATATTAAGACAAACCTGAAAGGCTTCTTGGAATATACCTATGCACCTCAATTAACGAAACAAGAAGCGCCTTTGGAATCCGAATTTATGGGCTATATAAGGGAAAACGGAGATGTGGGTGTCAGAAATGAGATTTGGATTGTCAATACCGTGGGCTGTGTGAATAAAACCGCTGAAACATTAGCAAAAGAAGCAAACAAGCAATTCCACGGAAAAACCGACGGTATATTCGCCTTCCCCCACCCCTTCGGCTGTTCCCAACTGGGAGACGACCACTTAACCACCCAAAAAATACTGGCGGATATGGTCAAACATCCCAACGCAGCCGGTGTTTTGGTTTTGGGCTTGGGATGCGAAAATAATAATATCCCGGAATTCAAAGAACGCCTAGGCGAATATGATGACAAAAGGGTAAAATTTCTTGCTACTCAGGAGGTGGAAGACGAAATTGAGGCCGGCTTAGATCTGATCGGTGAACTGGCGGACTATGCGCAGACATTTCAAAGACAGCCATGTCCTGCCTCCAAGCTAATTGTAGGCCTTAAATGCGGGGGGTCCGACGGTTTTTCCGGCATTACGGGAAATCCATTGGTAGGCGCCTTCTCCGATTTGCTCATCCGACACGGCGGCACCTCTATTTTGACCGAAGTGCCGGAAATGTTCGGTGCGGAAACCCTCTTGATGAATCGCTGTATCAATGAAGCAGTGTTTAATAAAACCGTTCGGCTCATTAATGATTTTAAAACATATTTTATCAAACATAACCAGGAGATTTATGAGAATCCGTCCCCGGGCAATAAGAAGGGCGGCATATCGACCCTGGAAGAGAAATCCCTGGGCTGTACCCAAAAGGGAGGAATCGGCAATGTTACGGATGTACTGGACTACGGCGAAAGGGTATGTACGCCGGGCTTAAACCTCTTGAAAGGCCCAGGCAATGATATTATCGCTGCAACGGCCCTCATGGCTGCCGGTGCGCATATCATTTTGTTTACCACCGGAAGGGGAACCCCCTTAGGTGCGCCTGTCCCAACCGTTAAAGTTGCAACCAATACCGATCTGTACAACTACAAAAGAAATTGGATGGACTATAATGCCGGACAACTGCTGGAAGGTAAAAACATGACGGATGTTAAGAAAGATTTCTTTGATTTTATACTAAAAGTAGCATCCGGTGAAATCAAAACCAGAAATGAAGAAAACGGCTACCGAGAAATATCTATCTTTAAAGATGGAGTGATTTTATAGTGGGTAGTGGATGGTGGGTGGTGGGTAGGATTCTATCAGTATCACCCACTATCCAACCATCACCATGAAAAAGCATCGTACAAATGAGACATTGGGAGCTTGCAGTATCTCACTCACCACCCACTATCCACTACCCACCACCCACTAACCTAATATTTCAACCTCACATATTTCAAATAATAAAAATAAGCCGTATTTAAATATTTTTTCAAATCACGGATCATCACATCATAAAAACGAATGACGTTATCCCGCTCCTCTTCTGTCAGTGCCATTTGACTGTACCGGGCTTTGACATACGTTTTAGTGATATCGGAGAAACTATGAACCGGGCTCACAAACCACTTGTCTACCCTTTTTGCATATTCAAAAGGCGTTTCCCCCTTTTTGATCCGAAAGTTATAAAAATGCATGAGCTTCAATATCATATGATAAAATATCACCACGCTATTGTTGGGATGCAGCTTTCTTTTCCTATTGACGGTCCAGGTATAAATACCCCTCCGAATCAAAAATATACCGCCTATTGCCCCTATCAATGCCAGTAAAACAACCATACCGTAGAGTATACTATTTCTTTCCGAAGCCTGTACGTTTTCATTGATTTCCGGTATCTGGAGATCCGGCGCAAAGTCTGCTTCTCCCATTAAATGCTCCATATATTCTTCATAAAATTCTTCCTCATACATCATATCTCCGGCAGAAATGTTATTATTCTCCGGCTGTGGGTTCAGTAATAATGTATTAAACGGAGACGTAGGTTCAAAATGTATCCATCCGAACCCCTCAAAAAACACTTCAACCCATGCATGGGAAAGATTGTTCGTCACCTTATACACATTGTTTTCATCGGGTTTTGTCGGCAAGGCATAGCCCTCAACATAGCGGGCGGGAATGCCCAAAGATCGTACCATGACCGTCATTGCACTGGCATAGTAGGTACAATATCCTTTCTTTAAATCAAACAAAAAGTAATCGACAAAATCTCTTCCCTCCGGCGTAAGCCCGGGTGTAAGCGTATAAGTATATTGTGAACTGAGATGTTCTTCAATTGCCTTCACTTTTTCATAGCGATTCCCATAATCTTCCGTAATTTCCGCAGCCAAGTCTCTAACCCGCTGCGGAATCGCTTCAAGAGCAGTATATTTTTCTTTGATTTCAACATACTTTTCTTCGATATGCCCGTCGGAATCAAGGATAATATTCGGTATGAATCCTGGACTCAATTTTAGCAGCTCTTCCGTCATAGGATCTAACCTGTTCACTACCCTATATTGAAAACGATAGGTGTGATGATCTTTTGTTCTGCCGGAAAAGTAAAACTCTGCATTGCTATTCATCCTAAGATTGTTTTTGTTCTGCTGCCATTCCTGCATACGGATTAAATTATCCGGATAAAAAATCGTATTGGTTCTGAAATAGGTATGCTCTATTTCTGCACTGCCGGTTTGAAATATGTAGTCATACATTTTGGAATATCGCATGAATTCCTTTTCTTTCACTTTTGGAGAATTGAGTAATCCGTAAAAGAATCTCTCATGACTAAAATAACTGTCGGTCACATAATTCTCAATGATAGGGTCTTTGATGGCGAATTCTTGGACATCGCTGCTAACCCACTGATTTCCCGTATATCGGTCTCTAACAGACCCCTTTAAATATACGCGATGATCCGACTTTACATTCATCACCAATGTATCATCTAAGGAGATATCCCCGCCCAAGGTATTTTTCTCGGGCTGAAAGCCGGTCGCAAACAAAGAAAAGTCACTTCCCCCCCATGAACCGAAACCGTCAAACAAATCCCAGTCTTGTTTCGAATACCATTGCTGAAATGCTTGGACCCTGCTATGCATCCATTCAATCCGGTTATGTCCGGACAACGTAGAGGTCCAATAAGAGAGCAACAGAATGAGGACGGCAACAGGTACAATCCATAATGTATAAATATGTCCGTAAAATAGGCTGTCTCTTGAAAAAGAATACCTCGATTTTTGAAATATATCTCGTGCAAATAAACAAATCGCACAAAAACCATATCCTATAAATCCCGGCCAATAAAGCTCATATCCCGTATTAACAACGATTAAAGCATATAGTAGCCCGCCGGCCACCATAAAGTAAAAGCGAAATCCTTTAACCGTCATCGTAAAGCAAAGGAGGCAAACCAGTAGGGTGAGCATGAGGGTTATATGAAGGCTAAACGTCCGGTTCAAATCTACATATCCCATTATATAATCATAAAACCATATAAACGTTTGGGCAATCCTGTTACCGACCTGCATCGTCAATTCATGCCGAATCATGCTATATCCGCCGTATGCAAGGGCAAGGACCAATAGGATACTGCCGGACAGGATCGTTAGCTTGTTCATAAATAACAGATTTAACATCAATATACTCATGATACAATATAACAGAATCGCTGTCTTGGGCATATCGAAATTTATAGAATGAGTAATAGCGGAAACCATACTCCAGCTATATAATATTGCAAAGAAATTGTATACCAATTTTTCAAACATCTTATTTTTGATCATAACATCACCTTATAAATACTCAACATTCCAGCACCTTTTTAATCTCATCCGCGTGCCTTATGTTATAAATATGTACTCCATTCTCTTTTAATCCCTGTATAAACTTCTCGGCATAACCGGCTCTCAATCCCTTATCCTTCACCGGATAGATAAGTGTGATATTCTTTCCGGCAAGCTTTAAGTTCACCAGCTCATCATACAATCCATTATGCAGGTTGGCAGTGATAACCATAACATCTTTTGAATCCGCATATTGCTCATGGTCTAATTGCAGAATGCTGTCAAAGGCTAAATCACTTTTAAAATCAATATAAAACAATTTGTTGTAGATTGCATCAAAATCGTATTGATTGGTAACAGAAAATCTTGTTAAACGGTCATCATTCAAGCAAACGGCGACAGGTATGGATTGCCGGATACAAAACTTAAGAATCGCAAGCGTTGATTCGATGACAATATCTTTTACCAAAAATAAATCTTCATCATTTATGCCATGATTACTGACATCTGCATATATCGTTACACACCTGTTCTGAGGATTATTGAATTTCTTGGTCATCAGCTCACTGCGCTTGGCAGACAGCTTCCAATGTATATTTTTGAGGGGCTGTCCGGGAACATATCTGTTAATTTCCGTAATCTCCGAATAGTCCTCCATCCCCGACCTGCTCCCTGTTTTAAAGGAATCCGCATAATCCGTCGCCAGTACTTTAAATGTTTCCAACGGGATAACCCTCGGTGAAACGCGTACTTCCTTGTTTTCCGAATAAAATTTGGAACGATATCTAAAAAAACCAAAGAAATCTTTAAACTCAAAAGCTTTTACACCTATTCGATACTGGCCGATATGTTTGCAGTAAACCTCTCTTTCGGTATAATAATTCTTTTTCGGCACAAGATAAAAAGTTTCATCATTAAAAATAGCTTTCGTTATAAAATGATCCGAATAAAAAATAGCTTTTATATACGGGTAAAAGAACACGTCTTCGTTATAAACATTTAATGCGTATTTTACGGTTTGTCCTCTGATCGCTTGCCTTTTGTCAATGTTCTCCACATACTTGTATCTTAACACAATGATGACTAAGAATGCCAAAGAAATAACCGGCAAGAACAAAAGGATATAGGATATAAAGTATAAAATTTTTTCACCGCTGTACAATGCACTTATCCAAAAAATACTCAATATCAACAGATATAAAAGATTTCGTTTCAGCATAACTCCTCCTCGGTCATCACTTCTATGCTTCTAACGGAATAGCAGTGGCATTTAATATTGATTCAAGTATAGTAACGGCATTAACATCTTTAAGGGTGGCTTCAGGCTTGATGATAATGCGGTGATTAAATACGGGTAAAACCATTTGTTTCACATCATCGGGTATCACATAGTCTCTCTCTTGATAGAGCGCCCAGGCCTGAGCAGCTCGTAAAAGCGACAGCGAAGCCCTGGGACTTACCCCCAAAGCGATATCGGAATGTTGCCGTGTTGCCCTTGCTATATTGATAACATACCGATTGACGGATTCATCGGCATGGACCCGTTTCACATCTTGCTGTAATGCTATAATCGCTTCGGCATCCGCAACAGGTGCAAGCATATCTAAGGGATTGTGCTTATGAAAACGTTTCAAAATCTTGATTTCTTCTTGCTGTGAAGGATAACCGATACTAATTTTCATAAAAAAACGATCTAGCTGTGCTTCCGGCAGTGGAAACGTACCGACATATTCAATGGGGTTTTGAGTTGCTAATACCATAAACGGTGCAGAAAGCTTGTGGGTTTGCCCGTCTACCGTAATCTGTCTTTCTTCCATTACCTCTAATAAACTGGACTGGGTTTTTGGGGATGTCCTGTTGATTTCGTCAGCTAACAATATATTGGTCATAACGGCCCCTGGATGAAAACGAAATTCTCCCTTTTCATTATCATAGATCGTCAATCCCGTAATATCCGAAGGCAAGATATCCGGTGTGAATTGTATTCTTCTGAAATCCAGATTAAAGGATTTTGCAAGAGACGAGATCATGGTTGTCTTGCCTAACCCCGGTACATCTTCAATAAGCACATGCCCCTCACAAATCAACGCAATAACCATAAATTCTACAGCGCGCCGCTTACCGATAATCACTTTTTCTATATTTTCCACAATTTTAGTCAGTATCTTAGTGTTTTTATCCATATGCAATCCTCCTAATGCTCATAAAAAGCAATATATTTTTCCCATTGTTATAAAAAAATCTCTAAAAATTCATTTCTTCCCATTCTTCTTTACTGATCAATACGGACCTGGGCTTGCTGCCCTCAGACCCACTCACCACACCTAATGCCTCCATCTGGTCCAAAATCCTGGCTGCTCTCGCATAACCTATTCTAAACCTTCTTTGCATGAGAGAGGCCGAAGCCTGTCCCCGTTCCAGTGCCAGTCCAACTGCTTGGGGCAATAATTCATCTTCTTCGTCCGGTTCGGCTTGATAGGAATCCGTTTGATCATGAATATTGGCTAAAATACTTTCATCGTATTTTACCTCTATATTCGATTTAATATGAGAAACCATCGCCTCTACCTCTTTATCGGATATAAAGGCCCCCTGAACTCTAAGCGGTTTGGGTTGGCCCATCGGACTAAACAGCATGTCCCCTTTGCCCAGCAGTTTTTCTGCTCCGCCCGCGTCCAGAATCGTTCTTGAATCTACTTGAGAAGATACCGCAAAGGATATGCGGGACGGAATATTGGCTTTGATAACCCCCGTTATAACATCCACCGAAGGCCTTTGGGTGGCAATCACAAGATGCATCCCCGCAGCTCTTGCCATCTGCGCCAATCGACAAATAGCATCTTCCACCTCATTAGGCGCAGCCATCATCAAATCGGCCAGCTCATCTATAATGATCACAATTTGAGGAAGCTTGTTCTCTTGTTCTCCTTTTTGTTTAAGAAGTACATTATATCCTTTCAAATCCCTCACGTTATTATCTGCAAATAACTGATAACGCCGCGACATTTCCTGTACGGCCCACCGAAGGGCCCCGGATGCCTTTTTAGGGTCGGTAACCACCGGAACCAAGAGGTGGGGAATACCATTATATATATTAAGCTCTACCACTTTAGGATCGATCATAAGCAATCGTACTTCCTCCGGTGAAGCTTTATATAAAATACTTGTTATCAATGTATTAATGCACACACTCTTCCCGGAACCCGTAGCCCCTGCAATGAGAAGGTGAGGCATTCTTGCAATATCCGCCACAATATTCTTACCCGCAATATCTTTTCCCAAAGCAAAAATCAATTTTGACGAATGCTGTTGAAATTCTTTCGACGCTATGACTTCACTTAAAAATACGGGGACCACTTCTTTATTCGGCACTTCAATCCCAATAGCCGCCTTCCCCGGAATAGGCGCTTCGATTCTGACATCTTTCGCAGCAAGGTTCAGGGCAATGTCATCGGCAAGATTGACGATTTTGCTTACTTTTACGCCAACTTTAGGCTGAAGCTCATAGCGGGTCACCGACGGTCCCTGGCTGATATGGATCACCTTTGCTTCTATTTTAAAACTCTCAAGGGTCTGCACGAGCTTCACCGCATTTTGCTGAACCAAGGAAGAAATATGATTTGTATCCTGCCCTAAATCATTCTTTTTCAATAATTGCATGGGCGGATAGTCATATATCGGCACTTCCTTTTTTTTAGCGGAAACCGCCCGGATTTTTCGTTTTTGAGGCTTCTGAATAGGATCATTTTCCTGCCCGTTCTGTTGTAAAACCCCTGCAAAATCGCTTAACCCGATTACGCCCCCACAACGCTCTTCTCCCTCATCCTCCTCTGTCAACTCATAGTGGTCCGGCACCGTACCTCCATCATCATAAAAATCCGGCTCTTCATACTCTAACCCTATCCCATCCTCAACATATGTGTCCGGATCAGGCTGCTCCCCGCTACTCACACCCCACACCCCACTATGTCTGCTCTCTTCATATGTATCTTCTTTGACCGCTTGCGTCGGTTCAACACTTGACACTATTTTATCATCCGTATCTTTCTCCGTATCCGGCTCCTTTGGAGGGTTAATGGGGTCAAAGGGAGAGCGGTAAGGAATAAACTCCTGCTCTTTGTTCTCCGTCTCATCTTCCCACATCTTCGGATAGCGTACGATATCTTCATCACTCCAGTTAAAATTTTTAGGGTCCATTTTCCTGATATGGCGTGTCCCGGTCTTGACACCCCAAATATTTTTCTTAATCGGGGGGGCCGGATCTACGTCTTTCTGCTGCGATAGCCTCGTATCCCGACGGGTTTTTGGTGATTTTTTTCCGGTACCCATTTTTAAAACAACGAAAAATAAAAGAAGTAGAATAAAAACGATTGTCCCAATTACCTGCAGCAAAGCTGTATTTACAACTTCCTTCCACTCTCCCGCTGTCAGCAATAATCCCAGCGCAAGAAAAAGAATGACCGCTATCACTATATTACGTACCATTTTGTTATCCCTTTTTTTTGTCTTTTTTTGTTTTGCTATATCCGAATGATATCTCTTCGTGCGTTGTTCTTTCATATTGACCGCCTTCTTAAATTTAAATTATATTAACGATATAGATAATTCCTTACCATTTAATATATCATATTTTCAATTCGTTTCCAATGCCAACAAAAAATCTCCGGTATAAAATTTCATACCGAAGATTTTTGACAGGCACTTAAACACTATAGATATCCAACTTTAAAATAGTATTGTTAGGTTGCAGTTGGGTATCTTTACCGTTTATTCTTCCGAAAGGGCTTCATTTACATAGGCAGTAGGCAATATATAGTTATTGCCGTGATTATTATCCCAATTGTTTGCACAATCCTTGAAACAAAAATTTACTGTCTCACCGGTGGGTTGAACATGGACATCCGCTTCGAATTTCTTGTCTTCAACCCTGTTCATTTTTACATACTGCTCATTAAAAAACCATTCGCCTTCACCAATATGCAGGTACACATGCTCAGCTCCCGACTGCGCCAATAAGCCGTCATAGATTATCTTTAGATTATCTCCATTTCTCACAAGCTCATGGTCTGTGAGGATTCCATTTTTTCCATAACCGTTATTCCAAGACATCCTATCCACTCCAAAATTTTTTATTGTTTGCTCCACATCTATATTATGCTGATCAGTGAACATAAATATTCGTAAAAACAAGCCGTTCCCCAGTTTGGTTTTAGTTTGCCTCTGCTTTTGGTACATTATGATTTTCTATATTTTAACCAGTCAAAACAGTTGATTCATCTGCCTTACCAATTTGATTTAATAATTTTTCAATCCTTTTTTTAACCTCTATTGCACCTTTTTTATATACCGTTACACATATTATTTCCCCACCTTCATCATATAGCGCCCAATAATTTCTATATTTTTTGATCTCCATCTTTAACTACCTCCAACATTGACTTTAAAAATCTTAATATCCCAAAATACAAATTTATTATCTCTCATTTTGAGATGTTTGTCAATATCTCATTTTGAACGATATATAATGAATTTTGAGGTGATATATATGCTGCTTAAAAGATTAAAGCATTTAAGAGAAGATAATGACTTACTCCAAAAACATGTGGCCGAAGTGCTAAAAATTCCTGAACGGACCTATGGTAATTATGAACTTGGGGATAGAAGCATACCGCTTGAACTTTTAATTGTACTGGCAAAATTTTACAATACAAGTACTGATTACATCTTAGGCTTGACCGATGAAACACGTCCTTATCGAAGCCAGAAGTAAAACAGGGGACGGTTCTTCGTTCTAGAACGAAGAACCGTCCCCTGTTTTACTGATTTATTTTCCCATGTTCTTCTAAAACTTGTTTTATTACTTCATTATCTCTAGGATCTTCTCCATTTATAGACTCTTTTGGTCCGTATGCTCTTTCTATCTTATTTAATCTATCTTCCACAAGATAAATGACGGGATTGGGAAAAATCCATGACCATACCCCAGATGTAAAGATGCCCACATACATATAATGGTTATCGGCAACTACAACAAAGGGTCTTTCATGTAAGTCATCTCTTTTAAGAATTCTCTTTTTAGCTTCTTCCGTTAAAACAAAGCTATGATCCGACCAATGATAAGAAACTAAATCCTTAATACCTATTAATGGCTCCTGCTCTATAACAATCTCTGATAATGTAAGTGTTAACGCTTCATTTCGCGAAATAGCACTGTCTTTTAACAGATATATTCCAAACTCTGCTTTTGGTACATTCCACAGTCTATAGCGTCTCGTAAATTGTCTGCTGCTGACAACATCCTTTACTCCATTTTTTTCAAAAATATATCCTCCGCCAGCTTGTTCCACAAATAGCCAGCCATTCTTATTCATTAATGATATAATTGGCTCGTTTCCGTCTTGTGTTTTTGTTACATACTGTTTATATATTTCCAATTTATCGTATTCAACGATTTTAGTATTACGTATATGAAGTTGTACAATGCCTTTTATCACTGAAAAAGGGTTGTCTTCTTGTTTCATGAAAGGTTCAAGCCAAGAGGATATCATCGCAAATGCGATTAGAAGCACTCCGATTATCATTAAATTTCTTTTTTTTAAAGCTTGCTTTAACATCTTAACCTCCTTGTAGTCGGGACTAACATCCACGGATGTGCGCCAGCCGGTTTTATTTCAATCCGCTTTTCCCCTTTTAGATAATAATTTTTACACTTTAGAACATAGCAATCATTAGACGTCACAATTAGCAAAAAGTTCCATTGACTTTTTGATTACAGCGGAACCCAAACAGGGGACGGTCCTTCGTTCTAGAACGAAGGACCGTCCCCTGTTTGGGTTCTATTTGGTTTTTCACCTATTCTTCTCCCATCACAACCTTCACCTGATGCTTTTTACCGTCATTCAGCAATGTTACCACCTTATCCTCCATGGCTTTGCCATCCACGCTTACGCTTTTAACTCCTTTATTCACGCCGGCATCATTGTGAATGCTAATGACATATTTGGTATTCCGGTACCCATATTGTATGCCGAACTCACTCCAGGCTTTCGGAATGCAGGGATCGATGATGAGCTGCTCTCCCCTCTTCTTCAAGCCCAAAATATGCTCTACCCCTACCCGATACATCCATCCGGCCGCTCCGGTATACCATGTCCAGCCGCCCCTGCCGATGTTGGGATGAACGGCATAGACATCGGCCGCCATCACATAGGGTTCCACCTTATATCTCGCCGCTTCCATAGGCGTTCTGGCATGGTTAATCGGATTGATAAGATTGTACAATTCCCATGCTTTATCTCCGTCACCCATTTTGGCAAAAGCCAATACAACCCATATGGCCGCATGGGTATACTGACCTCCATTCTCCCTTACGCCGGGTACATACCCTTTTATATAGCCCGGTTTCAGTTCACCTTTATCAAAAGCCGGTGTCAGCAGCATGATTAATCCTTCATCTCTCTTTACCAGATAGTGTTCCAAGGCTTCCATGGCTTCCTTCACCCGCTTCGGATCACCGGCTTCGGAAATAACCGCCCACGACTGTGCCAGGGAGTCAATCTTACACTCGGAGTTCTGTGCGGAACCCATCGGTGTCCCGTCGTCAAAGTAGGCCCTTCGATACCAGCTTCCATCCCAGGCATTTTGTTCTATGGCCTCAGCTATTTCCCTGGAAATTTTTTGATATCGCTGTGCTCTTTCATCATCCTGCCGTACTTCACATATGGGAATGAATCGCATCAACGTATTATATAGGAACCAGCCTAACCACACACTTTCTCCCTTGCCTTTGTTCCCTACCGTACTCATCCCGTCGTTCCAGTCTCCGGAACCCATTAACGGAATGCCGTGCTCTCCGAACTTTAATGCACGTTCAATAGCGCGAATACAATGCTCATATACGGATGATTTTTCCTCCGATTGCCGGGGTATGCCGTACCTCTCATCTATATCTTCCCCTAGAGGCTCATCTTCAATATAGCCGATTTCCTGTTCCAGCACTTTAAAGTCCTGGGTGGTTTCAATATAGTCTGCAACAACATAGGGCAGCCATACCAAGTCATCGGAAAACTTTGTCCGTATGCCTTTATCGCCTTTCCCGCTTTCTACATTTTCGACCGGATGCCACCAGTGCTGGACATCTCCTTCCACGAATTGCTGTGCAGCATGTCTCAATATTTGGCTGTAGATAATCTCCGGTACCGCATAAATCATTGTCATGACATCCTGCAATTGATCTCTGAACCCATAGGCGCCACCGGATTGATAAAATGCCGACCTCGCCCATATTCTACAGGACAGCGCTTGATACATTAACCATCCGTTGAGCATAAAATTCATGGAAACATCAGGCGTCTTTACTTTCACCGTTCCCAGCATATCCTTCCAAAAGGCTTTTACTTCTTCCAAAGCCTTGCGTGCCGCGCCTCCGGTCTTGTATTCTTTACAGATGGAGGCAATTTCGTTCATATCTTTACTTTGGCCCAGTAGAAAAACCACTTCCTTTTCCTCTCCTGCCTCCAATGCTACACTGACCTGCATTGCAGCACAAGGATCATATCCGGCGCCAATCCGGTTTGAAAGTCCTTCACGCTTTAAGGCAACCGGTATGCCCGGTTCTGTATTTTGGCCGAAGAATTCCCTTCTGTCTCCCGTAAAAGTGCGATGTTCCTCCGAAACATCCATAAAAGCCATTCTATCTGCAAAATCCGTATTAAAACCGTTTTCTATTAACAGCGTTTGCTGATTCGGGTGTATTTTTGTCCTAATATATTGTGCGGTAAAATGATCGCTCACCCCCAGCACCGGTCTTATATAATAAGTGGCCGTCAAGGTTCTGGATTGTTCGCAGTCGTTCCTTAACTTTAGGATACAAATCTTAACCGGTTCCTGCCGATTTACAAACATCGTCAGCTGTTGATCAATGCCATGGCTGTTGTGCTCAAAAACGGAATACCCATACCCATGCCTGATGATATAAGGTTCCGGTTCTCGAATAGGCAGGGGTGTCACGGACCATACTTCACCGGTTTGTTCATCTCTCAGAAAAAACACCTCTCCGGCCGGGTCGCTTACCGCATCGTTAGACCATGGGGTAATCTTGTTCTCTCTGCTGTTCTTAGCCCATGTATAGCCTCCTCCCGATTCGGTTACAAGGAAACCAAATCGATGATTGGATATGACATTGCTCCAAGGAGCCGGTGTATGCTGGCCTTCTTTAAGCTTTATAACATACTCTGTCCCGTCTTTGCTGAATCCGCCCCAGCTGTTGTCAAAGTGCAATGCCTCCGGTTCTTTTCTTTGGGGTCTGTAATCACCGGGCAACTGCTTCCATTCTTTCATATTCGGCAGCCCTTTTTGTTCCGCTTCAAGTCTGACCTGTGAATCTAACGTGCCGCCATCCCCGCTTAACACAATACGGGCAACAGTCAATAACAATATCTTATCTTCTTCCGGTATTGTTTTGCCGGGTCTTACAAAGACTCCGCCGGGCCTGTCCTGCAGATCACGGGCATGGCTGGCAGAAACGGTATCGCGGATAAGGTCCTGTAAAGGCTGCGTATAGCTTCCTTCATCTTCATTAATGACAACCAAATCCACCGTTAATCCTTTCATTCGCCAATACTCATGTGCTTTCAAAAGCTGCCGCAGGATATCGATTTCATCAATTTTTGCAATACTTACAAGCACAATCGGCATATCACCGGATATGCCATAGGACCACAATCCGGACTGCCCTTTCTTATTAAGCGCAATAACCTTTTCTCTTTTCCTCCGTAAAGGATTTAAGAACAAAATTTGTGACATCATCTGTTCGTATATATCTTTTTCACCGGCCTTCAGTCCTAGATATCTGGACTCCACCTGAGCACGTGTCCACGCGAGTTCAAAAGTACGTTCTATCTTCGTCGTATGCTGGTATTTTTGTAACAGTTTCAGTACGTCTTCACGACTATTACCGATTCCCGTAATATATGAAACACGCGCTTTTTGCCCGGGCTCTACGGTCACTCTGGCCCTCAAACTCATAACAGGATCTAAGACGGCGCCTACCGTATCGGACAGAGGATGGTCCATATCCATTGCCATAGGATTGGAAAGATTTCTCCCGCGTCCGATGAATTTTGACCGATCTGTCTCATACTGTATGTCACCAACTTGATCCCCTTCCACTAAAATCGTGTGAACCGCCCAAGTTTCCTCTTTCCCCTCTTCTCTGGGACGACGATTCGCCAGCAGACCGTTATACTCGGAGATAAATTCGGTACGGACAAACAGATTGCTAAAAGCAGGATGGGCCAGGTCGCCTTGCTGTGATGTCAAAACAACTTCAAAGTAGCTTGTAATTTCCAGCGTCGCCGCTTGCTGTCCGTGGTTGATCAGTGAAACACATCTAATCTCCGTATTATCCTCCGCAGAAACCACAATCTGTGTATGCGTATCGATACTCCCGTCCTTACGTATATAATCTACCTTGTCCGGTGTAAAAATCACCTTATATTTTTCCGCCGCTTTATAATAGGGGGCATAGGCAGCCGACCACACCGTATGCTTATCCACATTGCGTATATAAAAGAACATACCGGAATTTCCCGGCAGCGCGTGTTCTCTCCATCTGCTCACCATTGTTTCTTGATTTTTACTGTATCCCGATCCGCTGTCCGTCACCATCACCGCATAGGAATTGTTGGAAAGTATATGGGCTTGGGGAACCGGTGAATCGGGTATACCCAAAGCTTTGACAAAATCCTCATGCTCTTTTGCTACCGGCTTGAGCGGTCTCACTTTTTCTTTGTTGTCTTTGGTTAGGATAACATGGGTCGGCACTCTTTCTTGTAATAGGGATTCTGCCGACTTCACAATTGGGTCGGCATGAAAACGATGCTGCATGATATTATTGTACAAGTAGTTATTCAAAGCTACCAAACTCATCCCCTGATGATGCACCATAAAACTTTTTACAATTCCGCTTGTTTGTTGATAGGTTAGCCTTTGAGGCGTATAGTCGATAGCCTCGTACAAACCGTAAGGTCCATCTATCCCGGCTTTTTCCAGTCTTTGGATATTGCGCACCGCACTCACCGGATCGACCATTATCGCCAGCACTGTTGCATAGGGCGCTACCACCATATCGTGAATCAAACCCCTTTTCAGCCCCAATCCCGGAACGCCCAAGGCCTTATACTGGTAATTAAGGTTAATGTCAAAAGCATAATACCCTGACTCCGACGTACCCCATGGCACATGACGCTGTTTGCCGTATTTCTTTTGGCTCCTTATGACAAACCAATAGGTTTCATCCCAAAGTGTATTTTTGTAATTCCGCATGATTAACAACGGCATCAAATATTCAAACATCGTCCCGGTCCAGGAAACCAATCCCTTATATCCTTCTTCCACAGTCAGATTGCGGCCCAGCTTAAACCAATGCTTTTGATCAACCTCCCTTTTTGCAATGGCGATAAAGCTCGTTTGCCTTGCTTCGGAGGCAAGCAAATCATAGTAGGATTTAGTCAATCGATCCTTCTCAATGTTGTAGGCAATGGCAAACAATTGGCGTTTCTCGTCAAATAAAGGTGCAAATTCCGTTTGATCGACGAAGGCTTCCACCATGTCCATTAACTCTTCATATTGCTGCAAAACCCTATTTGTCTGCTGACAGGATTGTTCAACCGCTTCCTTGAATGCGTTTATCCATTCCAGCATTTCATCATTCGTGCCTTGTGCAGCTTGACCGGCTTTTTCCCTCATTGCTTTGATTTCAGCCGTCAGTTCGTCCATAACACCAATTGTTTTCGGATATTGAACCTTTAATCCCTCTAAAGACATAGGGGTGTCAAGTGCATGAAGGCTATCCTTGATTCTCGCTAATATTTCCCCATCAATGTTTTCCGGCTCCGAAACCGGCCCGGGCAGCTTTTCAACAACAGGGAGCCACTGCATCAACAGATTCAGATCTCTCCGGAAAGCATCCAACATATTGGACACTTTCAGCTTCCACCAAGAATCGGTTTGAATTCTCTGCTGCCCAACCCTATGGGATAACGATTCCAAAAGTTTTTTCCATTCCGATACGCATACCTGCTTGTTGCCGATAAAGTCTTCAAGAGACTTCATATCTAATGCGATATCGCTTTCTTCTTCCAATAAGAGTTTGATGGTATCTCTTAATCCTAAAAACAGGTTTACTTCTACAATCGGCCTCTCCAAATACTCTTTCAATCCCTGTTTCAGTGTCATAAGATATCCTACAAAGTTGCCGCTGTCTACCGTAGAAACAAATATCGGTCTTAAAGGTTCCAGCGTACGGGTATCATACCAATTGTAAAGATGGCCTTTCCACTTTTCCATCTTTTGTACTGTCGATAACGTATTTTTCAGTTGTTCCGCCATTTCGATCATCCCTATATATCCAAAGTCTCTTGCTGCTAAAACCGAGACCAACAGCATCCCTATATTGGTAGGCGATGTTCTGTGTGCAATCCCATTGGGCGGATCTTCCTGGTAGTTGTCCGGCGGCAGATAATTATCCTGCACGCCTACAAAATCTTCAAAATATCTCCATGTTTTTCTGGCAAGTCGTCTTAATGCCTGCCTGTCCGCTGAAGAAACGGCCGGCAAACCTTCTTCATCCAATTGACTCACTTGAAAGGCAACATAAGGCGATGCACTCCATATAACAAACAACAAACCGGCTGCCGGCCACGTATCCGTTGAGAATAAAACGGCCAATCCAAGCACTACTGCTCCCATTGGCACACATACCCACATTCTCTTCCAAAAACTCCGGACATCATTCTGCAAACGCTTTTCTACATCGGCAGCCGTAACCCATTCCAACATATTCTTCTTGGTAAAGAAGACCCGGCCTAAGGTCCTGAATATGGCATCGGATAAGATATATGCCCGATACGGCAAAAAAATAAACAGCAAGCCAACCTGATAAACAACAGCCCTCACACCGCAAATAATCGTTGCGTGGCATTTTTCCCTGTAAAAACGGTAGTTTTTGGCTAAAGCGGCATCAATCGTGCTGGTCAAAAGGGTAAATGCCAGCGTAAGCACTGCAAATAAAAGCCATACCAAACTGCTGCCGGGCAATACGCTAAATCCGAGGGCAATTAAGACCATCAGTGCAGGGGCAATTAAGCTTCTTCTCAAATTATCTATGATTTTCCACTTTGAGATGGCGGACAAAGGATTTTTGACCCATGCGCCCTGTCGGTTTTTAACCTCTGAAAACAACCATGGGATAAGCTGCCAATCTCCCCTTATCCATCTATGCATTCTTTCCATATACGCATTATATCTGGCGGGATATCCGTCGATAAATTCTACATCCGTCGCAAGGCCGACCCTGATATAAGACCCTTCCAGCAAATCATGGCTTAATACGGTATTGTCGGGAATGGTATTTTGTAAAGCTTGCCTGAAAACATCCACATCATAAATACCTTTTCCGGTAAAGATACCCTCACTGAAAAGATCCTGATAAACATCTGAAACAGCTGTGGTATAGACATCAATACCGCCTTGCCCTGCAAAAATACGTGCAAAAAGTGATCGATTGGCACTCTCAATATCTACACCGATACGGGGTTGGATCAGCCCGTAGCCTTCAACCACCCGTCCCAAGCTTTTATCGATAATAGGGCGGTTGAGGGGATGTCCTAACGTACCGATCATCTTTTTGGCCGTACCCATCGTCAATTTGGTATCCGCATCAATCGTGATAACATATCTCATATCGGTAAGCAGCGACAGGTCTCCTGCGGTAATGGAAAATCCGGTATCCTGGCTGCCTCTTAACAAATCGTTAAACTCTACCAATGCCCCCCTTTTACGTTCCCATCCCATCCATTTATCCTGCATTTCGTTATACTGTCTATGTCTGTGAAAAAAGAAAAAAATATCTTCTTCTCCTTGCTTATAGCGCATATTCAACGCACTGATGCCCGTAATAGCCGTACGGATAATTTTTTCGTCCTCCGGCATGTCTTTTTGCGCTGCATCTTTAAAATCTCCCACAATACCGAAGTACAGATTTTCTTCTCGGTTCGCAAGATAATATACCTCTAACTGCTTTAATAACGCCTCTACACGCTGAGCGTTAGGCAAAAGGGTCGGGATCACTACCATTGTCCTATATGCTTCCGGAATCCCTTCCTTGAGTTCTAATTTGGGCAGTATAGATGCACGATAAAAATGCGTAATCAACCAATTCAAGAGGGATACGGCTATATCACTGGCGGGAATAAACACTGCCAGACCTGCCAACAGGACTAATCCCAGACTAAATGATGTTTGACTTGCATAGTAAACGAAACAGGCCGTAATGCCCAATGTAATCGCGGCGATAGACCACAAATATATTGCTGCCGTGTGTTTTGTCCCGAATTGCACTATTTTTTGAAGGCCCCTTGGCCGATAACCCATTTTTGCTTTTATCGTTTCTTTTCCTTGTCCCAGCAGATAGTATCCTATATGTTTGAATCGCTCGTTTTCTTCCGAAGGTTCAGAATGCTCTTGTTCTGTATAGGCCTTTGCACATTCTACCGCTCTCTTTGCCACCTTCGTTTCACTTGTTTTCATTTTTTCGGCCAGGTCAACGACCTGGTTCCTATAGTAATTCCTGGACTCAAAATCCATCTGCAAATAGATATTGCCGGGATCTTGCCTCAGAATTTCTTCCACCTGACTCAAGGCCTCAAATATTTTCGACCAGTCCAGTGTAGCAATCAGACGAAAGCTTGTGATTGAATTTCCCATTGATACCTGGATCACTGCCTGATTCTGATGCTCCTGCCGGATTATTTTTTCCGCCGTGGTATCCTGTCCCACCAATTTTTCATCCACATAATGTACAATGGGAACAACCTTATGTCCTTCCTTTTTCAATTTTTGCAATACATATTCGGCATAGGAAGAATGTAGTTTATCAATGCCTTTCATTTTCTCTTTTGCACGCTGCAGCAGCATTTCGGAGGGCTCATCTATTTTGGATAATATGAGGCTTACCAGTTCTTGCCCTTTCACTAACTGATCCTGGGATTCATTGATCTTTTCACAAATTCTCCGAATGTTTTCGATTAAAGCAATGCGGATCATCATTGCCAGTGCCCACAATTCCGCCGTACAAAGCAAACGCTCCGATTGATACGCTTTAATAAACCCAATAAGTACTTTATCATCAAAACTGCCGTCGGTATGTGCCACCAGCTCCAACGCAATAGCATATACTCTGGGATATCCTTGCAGTGATCCTTCGTGTAAGACAGGCAGTTTCCCGTAATTTTTTCTTGAAAGGTTCTGCCGCACTTCCTTCACTTGCCGCTCTATAATATAAAAATTGTCAAGCAGCCACTCCGCAGCAGCTACGGTGCTTTTCTTATTGTTTACATGCTCATTTAACTTTTTATACACTTCCGTTATAAACCTATAATTATCGTTCATCCGAGCAAGAAGCCAACGGGCCGAACGTTTATCTTTCGTAACAGTATGATTTCTGGCAATTTCAACAGCATGCTTTTCCAGTGCCTCCGGACTCAGCAATGCATCATATACATTCCTGGTTGCCCGACTGCTTCTAAGACCGTACCTATTTAATAAGAAAATTGCGACTGCCGCTGAAACCAAATAGATGATGATTAATATTGTTGTACTCGTCATCCAACTCCCCCATCCTTTGCATATGTCTATATATTCCGCGATAAACCTTTTACATGGGTTTGGTCAGGGTGCGAGCCCCTTCAGGTTTTACGGCCTATATCGCGAAACATATACCTTTATCACATTGAACGGGAAAGATACAACCTTATACGGTAAATTCTTTCTCCGGTTCAAGATGATCTAACAGTTTAATTTTGCGTATCATACAATATCATTCCCCTATAATCAGATTTTCATAAGTAAAAAAAGTACGGATATGATTGATAGATATCACCCGATCAAATCAAATTGCTATTGAAGCAAAAAACACAGTATTATCCTTATCCGTCCCAATGGATGGATAGGTTTAAAGCTGCGCTTTGTTAGCAGTTCAAGCATGTATGTTTGCCCATGGGAAATCAATAGGCAACTTTTAGTTATTTAAAAGAAGTGTTCTATGGATGAGCTGACGGATTTGGACAAAACTTCTATTAAGCACATACGGACCATGAAGCACCGTCATCCGGTGCCTCATAGTCCGTATATTAAAAAACGATAATAAAAGGTAAACAAAATGCATTTGTTTGCTATACATCCCATCCGGGTAAATATGTTTTTGTATTTTGCAGCATCTCGTCAAACAATGTTTGTGCATCGTTCCTGTCGATGGTTACCAGCGGATCATTTACAAAGGCCCTGAATGCCAAGGACTTGTCTTTGGTCAGACCTGCTTTTAATATGGTCTGTTGATTCAGCACATGCCTCATCACCAGATTCTGCACGTCACTCGGCAGCTGGCCTGCCATTAGCGGACGAATGGCATCACGGGTAAATACCGCATTCGTTTCTACGATTGCCCCTAACGGTATGCCTTTCAATTGTCCTTGATTGGGTATATTTACATTTGATATCATTTCGCCCAAGCCAAGCAATGCTTTCATCAGCCGGACCCCTTCTTCGCCGGACGGCTTTAATTCAACCTCTTCTTCGCCGCGCACCAGCCTTTTACTCTTTTCCAGCAATTTTTCCCTGTTTTTCATTCTCCAACTTGCCGGTGTTAAATTGAACTTCCATGCCTTCACCGTATCCGGGTCCTTGAGATACCACGGCGGCATAAATTCCACAAGGTGCCTGTCCCCTGCCGCTGCAATGAGTCCGTATCTTCTAAATAAATCAAATTTTACTCTCTGAGCCGATCTGAAAAAGCTGGTCAGCCAATTGTCCTTGCCCTCTTCTATATATCCTTCTTCATAATATTTGTCCACAAAGCGCTCATACAGCGGGATGAGATCCATGCCCTTGTAAGATGCTTTGTCAAGCCATGTAAAGTGATTAATGCCCAATACATTGACTTTGACTTCGTCTCTGCTCACACCTTCAATACCTTCTAAATCCTTAAGCGCAGCAGCCAGAAGGTCTTGTGTTCCGAAAACTTCATGGCAGCAGCCGAAAGCATTAATCTCAGGGAATACTTGATACAATGTTGCCGTACAAAGGGTCATCGGATTGGTATAATTAATCACCCATGCCTTTGGACAATATTGCTTGATCGCTTCAGCGATTTCGACATACATCGGAATCGCTCTCAATGCCCTTAGCAATCCGCCGGGTCCTACGGTATCCCCTACCGCTTGATAAATGCCGTACTTTTCCGGCGCATGTATATCGGAAGCCATCTCTTCGAAGGTTCCCGGCAGAATAGAAATAATTACAAAATCTGCACCGGTTAAAGCTTCTCCCAAGCTTTTAACCGCCTTATATGCCCATTTCCCCTTGATATCGTCACGTTTGGACAGCTTATCGGCAATGACCTCATTGGCATAAGCTGCTTCATAATCAATATCATACAGCTTTACATTACCGGATAACTGTTCGTCAATGGCAAAATCACTCATCAGCTTCCATGCCCAACCTCTGGAACCTCCGCCAATATAGGCTATATTTAAATCTTTTACTCGATCACCCGCATACTCCATCTTGAACTCTCCTTTATTTTTTGTATTGATTGTCGTATTGTTATTGTACTGCAATATTTAAATATATTCAGCACATTTATTGTCGTTTTTTAATTTTTTCTACATATTTTGCTTTCATTTGGCTCTATTCTATGATAGAATCGAATGGGGGTGAAAGAAATGGGCCAAAGATCCGTTGAAAGTGCTATGGCCAACAGCTTATTTGCCATCGGGCGTCGTAAGGCCGAAGCCTTTGACATGGCTTTTAATCATTTTCATAACTATTATGAAATCTATTATCTGCTGTCCGGCGAACGGTATTACTTTATTAAAGATAGGACCTATCATGTCCGAAAGGGCAATCTTGTATTCATTAACATGTATGACCTGCATAAGACAACAACCATTACATCTACCTACGAAAGAATACTGATTGACTTCAAAAAAACATTTTTAACGGGTTTTACTGAGCATATAAAGGATATTGATATGTTTGCTTGCTTTGACCGGCAGATAAACATCGCAAGGCTGAATATTAAACAGCAGCATTCGGTGGAAGGCTTGCTGTTCAAAATGATTGACGAATTCAAGAACCGCACGAAAGGATTTGACACTGCTTTAAAGGTTTCATTAATGGAGCTGTTATTGTTTCTCAACAGGTATACCGCAGCGGAGGAAAGCGAACCTCTTGAACACCCCAGCAGCTTACATGAAAAAGTGTCGGAAATCGCCCGGTACATTAACGAACATTACGGGCAGCACATTTCTTTAAAATCTACAGCAGAAAGATTTTTTATCAGCCCCTATTATTTGAGCAGGGTTTATAAAAAAATCACCGGGTTCACCTTTGTAGAATATCTCAACAGTGTGAGAATAAAAGAAGCCCAAAGATTGTTGAGAGAGTCGGCTTTAAATATTACTCAAATTGCAGAAAAAACGGGCTACGAAAGCATCACCCACTTTGGAAGAGTATTTAAGGACATCACCGACTGCTCACCTTTACAATACAGGAAGATGTTGTAAAACCGGCGCAGCACATGGGATAAGTATACATTAGCTTAACACCTCTGGCGCGTTATCTATAATTTTCGCGATAAACAAAATAGCAAATAAAAATTTTATTTACCCTAAAATCATCTATTGACATTAGGTCTGCCCTATGGTTTATAATGAAGGCTGTAATCAGTGTAAACGTTCTAAGATCAGCATTGATGATCCTTATCTAAAATCGTTATAGACAAAGGGATGGTGAAAAATGGACCACTCAATAGGCGATATCAAAATCAGACAATGCCAAAAAAAAGATCGGGATGCAGTTGCTCATATCCTCGCTCATTCTTTTCAAAAGAAATTTTGTTCTCTAACAAATCTTTCGAATGAAAGAATTGTCGAATTGTTAAAAGACACCGGTTTCATAAGGCCTATGCCCGATGAAGGGCATTTGGTGGCTGCACAAAACGATGACGTGCTGGGTATCATGTCGTTAAAATGGAAAACACAAAATCGGCTCAAGCGCCAAAATGCTTTGAACTTTTGGCAGCTATGCAAAAAATACGGAGCTGTCAATCTCACTACGTTTCTTGCAGGTATGACTATTCTAAATAAAAATGTTACCGATGACGAATGTTACATTGAATGCATCGCTGTCGCTTCCACAGCACGGGGATTAGGCATCGGTACAAAGCTTCTAAACTTCGGCAAAAAGTTTGTGGAGAACAGGCTGTCTCTTACTAAATATACGCTTTTTGTAACTGCCAGCAATCAAAGAGCCGTACGTCTGTATGAACACCTGGGATTCCGTGTTAAAAATTCCCTAAGCAGCGCAATAACACGGTTCTTAGTAAAAGAAAGCACTTGGCTGTATATGGTGAATGAATTAAAACCTAAAGCTGCAAACAATTATTAAGCGTTTAGATCGATACAAAATCAAATGAAGCTTAAAATGGGAATCCTTTTGCATTAGGTTTGAATTATTGAACCACATCATAGATGTACGTCATCTGCTCCGGTTTGTTCGGACCTATTTTAAACGCTTTTAAGGCTGCTGCTTTTGCTTCATCATGGGAAGCTTGGTTGGTATGCAGAATACAAATCGTATCATTCATCCCCACCCTATCGCCAACCTTTTTCGCGATGGTCACACCGGCAGAAAAATCAATAATATCTCCCTTTGTTTTTCTGCCGGCCCCAAGTAACATCGCCGCAACACCTATTTGCTCCGCATGAATGGATTCTATATATCCGTCCTGTGAAGCTTTAAGCGCTATATGATGTTTGGCTTGGGGCAGTTTGTCCGGGTTATCAATCATCTCAGGATTTCCGCCTTGTATACTCACCAATTCCTTGAACTTGTCTATGGCCTTACCGGATTGAATGATTTGTTCCAATGCTTGATAGGCCGTATCAAAATCCGGAAAAGCACCCCCAAGCACCGTCATATATGAAGCAATGGTTAAAGCCACCGTTGTTTCATCATTAGCCCCTTTACCCCTTAGCACCTCTATGGCTTCCCTTATTTCGTTCGCATTTCCGACTTCGTGTCCTAAAGGCTGGTTCATATTTGAAATAACTGCTATGGTTTTTCTATTTAAAGACCTGCCGATATCAACCATCGTATCGGCTAACGCTCTGGCTTCACCTATTGATTTCATAAATGCACCGGACCCAACTTTAACATCCAATACGATTGCATCAGCACCGGAAGCTATCTTTTTACTCATGATGGAACTTGCTATTAACGGTATGCTGTCCACCGTAGAAGTTACATCCCTTAACGCATATAGTTTCTTATCTGCCGGGGTCAAGTTTGCAGACTGACCTACGATAGCCATTTTATACCTATTCACATTGCTTATAAACTCACTGCTTGTCAGTTCTGTTTTGAAATTCTCTATAGACTCTAATTTATCAATTGTCCCGCCCGTATGCCCTAATCCCCTGCCGCTCATTTTTGCAACCGGAATACCGACAGAAGCTGCTAACGGAACAACGATCAAACTAATCTTATCTCCTACACCGCCGGTAGAATGTTTGTCAACCTTTATACCGTGAATGGCCGACAGGTCAATGCGGTCTCCGGAGTTTACCATTGCCATGGTTAAATCCGCAGTTTCTTGCCGGTTCATATCTTTAAAGTAGACTGCCATCAGAAAGGCCGACATCTGATAATCCGGGATCTCTTCCTTTGTATAGTTTGCCACTATAAAATTGATTTCCTCTCTCGTAAGAACCTCTCCGTTCTTCTTCTTTTGAATCATATCGATCATTCTCACGCTTTTTCCCTCCCCGTTATCTTTAAGCAGCTTTTTCATATAAAAATCTATATGCATTTTTAAATAGAATCTTTTCTCTTTCTTCTTCCGTCAGCTCCAATTGAAGAAAACGTTCCAGTTCCTCCCGGTGAGACGCAATGGGGTAATCCGTACCAAAAAGCACCTTATCTACACCATGGGCCCGAATCAACCGTACCGCTTCCTCCGGTGAAAGCCTGAATAAAGCACTGGACGTATCTAAGTATAAGTTTTTCCCCACTAAATACGCCTTTACTTCATCCCAGCGTGCATATCCCCCCAAATGGGCTCCAACTACCCTGAGCTGCGGAAATTGTCTTAACACGTTTGCCAGCTTTCTCGGACTGGAGTATTCCACATTTTCGTCACCCATATGGATCAGAAAGGGAAAGCGGTCTCCTACCTTTTCATAAATCGGCAGCATTCTAGGATCATCAATATCAAATTGCTGAAAATCGGGATGAAGTTTAATCCCCTTTAACCCCAACGCCTCCATTCTATCCAGTTCCTCATCAATGTCCGGATAATCAGGGTGAAGCGTTCCGAATCCAATCACGCGGTCATCCGTTACGGAAGCAATCCAATTGTTTACGTTCCGTACCTGTCCGGGATAGGTAGCCGTACCGAGAAGCACCAGCTTTTCCACTTTTGCCTGTGCGGCACTTTGAAGCAAATCTTCAATTCTTGCCCGGCGTGATATGTTTAGACAATAATATTCTTTTAAAAATTTCACGGCCTTTTCTTCGACATTTTCCGGAAACGCATGGGCGTGAAAATCTATAATACGATACTGCATGAATGTTCTTCCTCTCTATCCTTGCTTTCACATTAGAGTATACCACTTCCTATAACATAACACAATATGATGAGGCTGTATAGGGTGTATCAATTCTGGTTGAAGAGAATCATGCCAAGCTTGAAGATTAGCTGAGGGCTGAGCGTTGAGAGTTGAAAACACTGCACTAACAGGTTCCAAAACATCTATTGACAAATTCCGCATTCTTTTGTATAGTGTTGTTGATATAAAATAATGCTGTTTTATAGCTGCTTTTTCCCTTTAAAAGGTACCAATGTCTGTAGTTTGATACGATAAACAGGAGGTATAATTGAATATGAAATCTTATTTCACCGAGCAAGTTAATTTTTTTGGCAACACGAATCCTTTGGAACTGATAAAAGAATACGGCAGTCCGCTATATGTATACAATGAGTCTATTTTGAGAGCAAGGTGCCGTGAAATGGTAAATCTCGTTTCCTATCCGAATTTTAAAGTCAATTACTCCATTAAAGCCAACTCTAATCTGGAATTGCTAAAAATCGCACGTCAGGAAGGTTTGGTGGTCGATGCCATATCCCCGGGCGATGTCCATGTACTATTCGCAGCCGGCTTTAAACCGGAAGATATCTTTTATATCAGCAATAACGTTTCCGAAGAAGAAATGAAATTTGTCATCGAACGCGATATCATTATCAGCATTGACTCGCTATCTCAATTAAAACAATTCGGAAGACTGAACCCCGGCGGAAAGGTAGCCATTCGTTTCAATCCCGGCGTAGGGGCAGGACATCATGAAAAAGTGGTAACCGGCGGGAAGAAAACCAAGTTTGGTGTAAACATGGATAAAGTGGCAGAAGTCAAAAAGATTCTGGAAGAATTTAATCTTACACTCATCGGAATCAATCAACATATCGGTTCCCTTTTTATGGAGATCGATCCCTATCTCGAAGGCGTAAAGTCCGTTCTCTCCGTTGCCGAACAATTTGATACGCTGGAATTCATTGATTTTGGCGGAGGCTTCGGTATCCCTTACCGCAAACAAGAAGGGGAAACAAGACTGAACCTCCAAGAATCAGGAGAAAAATTCAACGACCTATTAACCAAATGGACAACCAAGTATGGTAAAGAAATTGAATTTAAAATCGAACCCGGCCGGTATATCGCAGGGGAATGCGGTGTGTTACTCGGGAACGTCTATACCATTAAACAAAATTATGATCGTACTTTTGTCGGAACGGATTTAGGCTTCAATGTACTGGCCCGCCCGGTCATGTACGGCTCTCACCACGATATAGAGGTTTACAAAAACGGTGTGCTGGCAAAAGATAATGAAGAAGTTGTAACGGTTGTGGGTAATATCTGCGAAAGCGGAGACATTATGGCAGAACAACTGTCATTACCCCGTGCTGACGAAGGTGATATTCTGGGTGTCATGAACGCAGGCGCTTATGGTTACTGTATGGCATCCACCTACAACAATCGTTTGCGTCCTGCGGAAGTATTGCTTAAAGAAGACGGAAGCAGTGTACTCATCCGTCGAAGAGATACGTTGGAAGATTTGATGAGAAATTTTGTATAGGTGTCTCAAATTTCTTAAACGCTAAAGAAATTTGACCATGTCAAAAAACCCAAGCAGCAAACAGCAGTTGAAGGCTGAACGATGAGGGTTGAGACTGCTGGGCTAAATACCAAATACACCTAAACAATGAGGGGCAGGAAAATCCTGCCCCTCATTGTTATCTTCATCTTTCCCGTTACACCTACGTTATGCCGGCCTGCGGACTGCTTTTTCTCAAACTGATGATAAAATCTCCAAGATCCTTAGAGGAATTAGGTCTGCCGATATGCTTGATTGTCTCACTTAAATGGGCCACCCTCCAATCATTGCCTATCAGTTGAAAGATCGCTTCATCAATCGGAAAGGTTTCACTGGTGTTAATAGCCAATCCGTTATTCAGCAAGAATTCTACGTTTCTATCCTCCTGTCCGGGTATAGGGTCAATTAAAATCATTGGCAGCCCTTTGGCCAGACTTTCCGATACTGTTAATCCGCCGGGCTTTGACACAATGAGATTCGAAGCATCCATTATGATGTCTACATTATCTACAAAGCCGAAATTATATATTCTCTTTTTTGTCTGCAATGCATCAATTTTACGTTTTAATCTTTTATTGTTGCCGCATACGGATATAATCTGAAAGTCCAGGTCCAGCGAATCTATCATGCGAATAAGAGGCGTTACATTTACATACCCCATGCTTCCCCCCATGATGAATAAAGTGTCTTTATCTTCAACCCCCAGCATCTTACGGGCCTCCGACTGCTCCACTTTTTTTGCAAACTTCATATGGATGGGAATGCCGATCGGCTTGACTTTTCCAAGGGGAATCCCTTTTTTAGTCACTTGATGATGCAGCTGTTCGTTCGCAGTAATATAATAATCCAGATTCGTATCCTCCCAAAAAGGATGGATGGTATAATCGGTTATAATCCCTATTGTTTTCGCACCGGACCATTTTTTAGAATCTAAATGGCTGACAATTTGCGCTGCAAAAACATGGGTGCATACAATAACATCAGGCTCATATTCCTTTAAAAAGTTAACCAGCTTCCTGGATAAAATGGCATCGGTCAGTTTATTAATGGATAATTTTGCATGGCTCTTTTCTTTCTTTTCCGCAATCCGGTACAATTTTCCGTAAACCTTAGGTGTAAATTTAGTGGAAACCAAATATCCTCTGGCAATCGATTCACTTAAAATAGGATTAATATATTCAAAAGTATCCAGCATCATACAATCTATTTGCTTTTCTTGCAGATAGCTCATCGCTGCTTTAGCGGTCTGATTATGACCATGTCCCGCAGTCACAGATAAAAATAAAACTCTCATCCCCCTACACTCCCTCTCCTTTTTATATGCCGAATTTCTCTATGCTATACGAACTTTGATAATCGTATGATAGATATCCAACTTTAAAACGGCATTTATATTTGCACAAAAATGCAGAACTATCGTTGTTAGTGTAAATGTCTCTTTAGTCTGTCGTTGGTTATCTTTATTATGCGATACTTACAGCCGGACTAAAGTACCATAATAAAATACGCTATTTAACTAAAAAAGTTTGCTATTTTCCGTTTATATTTTTTATCCAAACGATTTACCGGCCCATGTACAAACGCTCATAAAACGCTTTTGCAAGTGCCGTTAATGTCTCTCTATTATTCTTTTCGGGGGATTCTATCACAATATCCAACAACTTTTCCAGTACCATGCCTACCTCCTTTCCCTGCCTGACCCCGATTGCCAGCAAATCTTTTCCGTTCACCGCCAGATCTTTTATAGAGATACATTGGCCGGACCGTTGAATATCATCGAAAATGTCTCTAATGACTTTGATATCCTCTAATCTTTTTTCCTTTAGCGCAGGATTCTGTGCTTTAATATCCGCCTCTTTGACTTTTAACAAGTCATAAAAAATTCCTTCACCAATAACTCTAACCGCTTTCTTAACCGCTCGAGGCGTGGGATGAATAGGTCTGTCATGCCACTTGATCAACCCCAAAATATTTTCTGTTGTTTTCTTATCAAATCTTAACCTTGTTAAGACCTTCTTGGCTAAAATAGTACTCTGTTGACCGTGTCCGTAAAAATGGTCTATTCCCTGCTCGTCGGTTGTTCTGCAAACAGGTTTTCCTATATCGTGAAGCAGCATTGTCCATCTTAACACAAGCTCTTTTTCTATATTCCTAACCGCTGCGATAGAATGATTCCCTACATCATATGCATGATAGGGATGGTTCTGCGGCGTGTGAAGGCACCTTTCAAACTCCGGCAATATATAGGCCAATATTTTTGTTTCATGCATCCGCAGCAATTTCTCCGGGTACTCGGACAAAAGTACTTTGTTTAATTCCTCTCTAATTCTTTCTTGACTTACTTTTGTGATTAATTTCCCGTTTTCACAAATCGCCTGTAGTGTGTTTTGTTCAATTGCAAAGTTCAGCTGACTGCTAAATCGAACCGCGCGAAGCATTCTGAGGGCATCTTCTCGAAACCTTTCCCCTGCAAGGCCTACGCATTTTATGAGCTTAGCCTTGATATCTTTCCTGCCGTCGAAAGGGTCTGCAAGGCCTTTATATGGGTGATATGCAATAGCATTCATGGTGAAATCTCTTCTCTTTAAATCTTTAACAATATTTTGTGTAAATTGTATCTCCGACGGTCTTCTATGATCTTGATACTTGCCATCCAGACGATAAGTTGTAATCTCAAAACTTTTTGCATTGATGATCACCGTAACCGTACCATGCTTGATACCCGTATCATAGGTGCGGGGAAATAATGCCTTTACTTGCTGCGGCATCGCCGAAGTCGCAATATCCCAATCGTTCGGCCTTTTCCCCAGCAAACAATCACGGACACAGCCACCCACCACATAAGCTTCATAGCCGTTTTGATTCAGTGTATCCAGTATATACATCACATCTTTAGGTACTTTGATACTTTCCATTGTTACACCAACCTTTATAAGTGGAGAAATCTTTTAGTCGACAGCATACGTTCAAAACGCTGCAGGCTGATGCTCCCGGGACAGCCGTCAACTTTCGGCCAATCTAAGCACGACAGGACAATGGTCCGAACCCATCACATCGGTAAGGATATCGGCCTCTTCAACCTGATCTAATAAATTATCGGAAATAACATGATAATCTATTCTCCAGCCCGTATTTCGCTCGCGTGCTTTAAAACGATAGCTCCACCAGGAATATTTGACAGTCTCCGGATATAAATACCGGAAGGTATCTACATAACCATGGGCTATCAACTTGTCCATCCATTCTCGCTCAATCGGTAAAAATCCCGAACGATCTTCATTGGCTTTGGGATTTTTCAGATCAATCGCTTGGTGAGCCGTGTTAAAGTCCCCACACACAATAATTTTATCACCCTTTTTTTTAAACTCATCACAATAGGCCAAAACAGCATCATAAAAATCCAGCTTGTATCTGAGTCTTTCTTCGTTCATTTGGCCGTTGGGAAAATAAATATTCAATAAAGTGAATGCATCATAGGTCGTAACAATAATCCTGCCTTCTTGGTCCGCCCAATCGATCCCTATGCCATATGTTACGGATTTGGGTTCTTTTTTTGTATAGGTGGCCACACCACTATAGCCTTTTCGCTCCGGCGCATTCCAATACGAATGATATCCTTCAATGTTAATCAAACTATCATCAAGCTGTGAGAGATGTGCTTTTGTCTCCTGCAAGCATAAAATATCCGGCTGTTCCTTCCCCACCCATTCCAAAAAACCTTTATTTTTAATCGCTCTAATCCCGTTTACATTCCACGAATAAATCTTCATGTCTCTTCCCCCTCCTGTTATGGTTAGTCTCCGGTAATATGGCAGCCCTGCCGATTGACTCCGTACGTATTCGGTTAAACCAATATATAGCAGCATCATTCTTTGTATAAATGTATTTTTAGGTTGCAGTTGGTTATCTTTATATATTTTTACTTATAAAATATTATACCACTTTATAAAGACAAATAATAATACAAAATATCACTTTCCACATATTAATGACAAAAGAGCTGCTTTATTTTTGACAAAAGCAACTCTTTACGCACATTTATAGCATTTTAATTCACTTTTCCTATCATTTTTTGGACTTCCTTCCCTCAAATATAATAAGGCAGCCGATGATAACCAGAAGAACAGGCCATAAATAATCAAGATCAAACCAGCGAAAATATTTTTCGGCAAAAAACGCCGTACCCATAAATATTAAGATGCCACCCAAAATGTATCTCTTTTTTTCACTGACTCGCTGAATACTCGTTTTTTTCACCTCTGTTTCTTCCCCGTCGGCCTCTCCGTGTTCTGCAGCCTCTTCCGGCGGCAAAGGCACAATAATCAGGGCTATAAGATATGCAAGAATACCGACACCATTAGAAAACAGACCGACTATAAAGATTAATCGGATAATGGTCGGGTCTATATTAAAGTATTCCGCAATGCCGCCGCATACACCGGCAAATATTTTATTCCTTGTAGAACGATATAAGCGTTTTTCCATTTTTTCACTCCTTTCTTTGCATCCCATTCATATATCATTTCAAATAATTACTTTATAATATTTTACTTTGCAATGATTCATACGTAATATATGTATTTTTTGTCTGAAATATCTAAAATTACACCCAGCATCATGATAAAGATAACCAACTTTAAACCTTAAAATACTATTTACACAAACAACGATGATTCTGCGTTTTTTATGTAAATATAAATTTGATTTTAAAGTTGGATATCTATAGATAACGCACACTAAAATTAGACAATATGATCGTATGGAAGTAACCGTATAACCCTTTTGACTACTTCCTCATATTAATGATAAAAGAGCCGCTTTATTTTGGGCTCTGTTTAAGAATGTTGTTGACAATTAGAGATTATTAATGGGGCCTTATTAATAGGGACCCCATTATGTCGTATTTTTAAGAATATTACAAATCAAGGCATTAATTTTGTGTTTCTATAAATAATCTACTAGCATAATCAATTATAAAAGCAAATGATAGTGGAATAAAAATACTTGCTAGAGAAATGCTAGTTCCAGTATCTCCATGTGGAATATTTACCTTTAAAAAATCTACATCCATTCCATATCCAATAACTTGTCCAATTATAAATAAGCCCATAAAAATACTTATTGGTCTAGGAAACACGTTTTTCTTAATTAGTAAAATGCTTGCTATCAATGTAACAGTAATAGGTATAATAACACTAATCCAATGTGGCCACATATAGCGTTCCCTCCTTTCTTCAATAAAAAATCCTTGTTCTGTTTAATTAATTCCCCATATTTCTAATTCGTATTTTTCTACAAATGCGCCTTTATCTTAGCAATTCATTATACAAATATTGTTTTTCTAATTTTAAAATCCTCTAGTTTTATATCACAATGCGAAGTGTGAGACTGCACTATAAGATGTTTGCTCTTTATTGTATCTTTATTCTTCAAAAAATATCCATTTTCAACATTGTTCTTTAAATAGAACCTAGTTTTAATAAAAGCGACTCTTTGCCGACATTACCCAAGTCATAAAATACATTGACACATCCGAAAAACCCTAGTCAAGCGCAACATTAACTTTTCCTACTCCCATTGTTATATCTAAGTCTATTTTTTTCTCCGCCGCTTCATAATTTGACGATGTATAGTATTTATTCTGTTTTATCCATCCCTGCCCTTGTAAATCTGTTGTACTGATACCACCTCTTGAATGCAATCTTACGCCTATATTTTTAGGAATACTAATATCTAATGCTGTTGCACCGGCATCAATATCTACGTTTGTCTGCTGATATTGATCTCCAAAAATCAAATGCAGATTTCCCGCGCCCACATTTAACTCAAAATCATCAATCTTTACATCTGATAAATCTATAGTCCCGTTTATAGCCCCCATATCCGCGTCTATGCTCCAAATCATTTGTTTATTCAACCCGATTTGATAACGATTATTCTTATTACGATTCCATTGTATTTCTTCGTTCCTAAGCTCTATTGAAGCTATTTTTTTACCATCTCTATATGCCAACCGGCGTTTTACGGGCCACCCCGTAAAATGTCCTTCCAGAAGGCTGCTGCCGTCAGCAGCATATACCTCAACATTTGCCCCGCCCAGCATAAGTCTTAGCTCTCCGATTTCTGTCTGCTCAAGTTTATCCATATGCACATTTGTCTCCGATGATGAAAATCGTTTGTCCTGATCTTCCGTCTTTATGATACCATATCCTATTAAGACCGCAAAGAACACTATCCACGTTATCACCGAAACAATCCTATTGTTTTTAAAAATAATATTAATGCCTACTACTATTAAAATAAGCGGCCATAAATTGAAAAGATTCCACAAAATTGCCCCACTTACAATATCCATGTTCATAAGCAAAAAAACGAGGCCGATACCGATTAAAATGATACCGCCTAAAATTTTATTATTTTCCATTTTCTTACTTCCTTTCCTTGAATATAATAAAACTGCCGATGATAATCAAAATAACAGGCCATAAATGGTCAAGATCAAACCAATAAAAATATCTTTTGGCAAAAAACGCTATCCCAATAAATATTAATATGCCGCCAAAAATGAATCTGTTTCTTTCACCGGCTTGCTGGGCATTTTCTCGGGTGCTGTTCATCTCTGTTTCTTCCCAGCGCATTTCTTCTTCACTGTCTGTAATCCTTTTCGGCGGCAGCGGTATAATAATAAGGGCTACAATATATGCAAGAAGGCCGACACCGTTGGCAAACAAACCCAATACAAAAATCAATCTGACGAATGTCGGATCTACAGCGAAGTATTCTGCAATGCCGCCGCATACACCCTCAATCATTTTGTGTTTTCTGGAACGATATAGACGTTTTTCCATTTTATTAATCCTTTCTTTGCATCCCATTCATATAGCATTTCAAATCATTACTCTATAATATTTTACTTTTCAATTATTCATACGTAATATATGTGTTTTTTGTCTGAAACCTCTAAAATTATATTGCGAGAGAAATATTTTGTACAAATTGAATTTATACGGGGTGTATTTAGTGGAGGTGAAGAACATTATGGAAATGACCTTATGTACCTGAGGTCGGAGGTCAGAGGGCGGAAATCAGACGTATAACCAAACAGGAACGCAAAGTAATCAGCAACAAGGTGTTGTGTACGCTGGGGTATTCTCAACCCTCATCTCTCAGCCCTCAACTGCTTTTTTGCCTTGGAATATCAGTTATTGGAATAATTTTCTTCACTTCAAATT
>JAKSBV010000143.1 GCA_022360955.1 Bacillota bacterium | reverse complement strand
TCGAAGGGGCTGAACATCCCGATTTCAGAAAATTTAGACATTCTCAAGCGGCCTGTTCAGATTGGGAATACGATCATCTCCAATCGACTTGCGATACATCCGATGGAAGGATGTGATGGCATGTCGGACGGAAGACCGGATGAGCTGATGTTCCGTAGATACGATCGCTTTGCAAGAGGGGGAGCAGGACTTTTATGGGTGGAAGCTTGTGCGGTGGCATATGAAGGCAGAGCGAACCCAAGGCAGCTTTATATTAATAAAAAGAATTTAGATGACTTTAAAAAGCTGGTGCAAAACTGTATTAAAGCAGCGCAGGAGGAATTTGGATCTTCTTTTCGTCCGTATCTGGTGCTGCAGCTGACGCACTCAGGAAGGTATAGTAAGCCAGAAGGAAGGCCTGCACCCATGCGTGCCGTAAAGAACCCTTATTTGGATACAAAATCAACACAAGATTTTCCGGTTATTACAGACGAGGCATTGGAACAATTGGAGAACAGATTTGTTGAGGCTGCCTGTCTTGCAAAAGAGGCAGGATTTGATGCGGTAGATATCAAAAGCTGTCATGGATATTTAAACAGTGAGCTCTTGTCTGCATTTATGAGAGAGGGCAGATACGGTGGGAGCTTTGAAAACAGGACAAGATTTTTTTGCAATATTATTGATAACATTCAAGCAGAGCTAGGAGATAGTATTAATATCACAACACGTCTGAATGCGTATGATTCTGTTCCATATCCTTATGGATGGGGTGTTGATAAAAATGATTTTCACATTCCGGACCTTACAGAACCAAAAAGGCTTGTGAAGATATTGAATGAAAAAGGTATTAAACTGATCAATATCAGCTGCGGAAATCCCTATTACAATCCACATGTTGGACGGCCGTACGATCTGGGACCTTATACGCCTCCGAACCATCCGCTGACAGCAGAGGAAAAGATGCTCCATATTATTAGAGATATTCAACAGTGTGTACCTGAGATGACCGTGGTGGCAACAGGTTTTAGCTGGCTGAGAGAATATGGGGCCCATATAGCAGCTGAAGGCATCAAACAAGGTTGGTTTGAAATTGCCGGTTTTGGTCGACAAGCGTTTGCATATCCCGATTTTGCAAAAGACATTATAGAAAAAGGACGTATGGACAGGCAAAAATGCTGTATTGCATGCAGCCGTTGTACCGTGATTATGCGTGATGGGGGGAGGAGCGGTTGTGTGTCCAAGGATGCAAAAGTGTATGGTCCAATCTATCGGGAAGGGCGAAGAGGTAAGGTGCCTGTCGATGGAAAGCAAATTGCTGAGCACATATAAAGGATCGTCATATTAAAAAATCCGTTTTATGCTTGTATGATGCAGGGCAAGTCATACAGATAAAATTGTTTGTGTAATATATGGAAAAGGAGAGGAGAGCAAAATGATTGATCAGAAAGCAGCAATTGTAACAGGTGGTTCGAGAGGGATTGGATTTGGTATCGCATCTCAGTTAGCACAGGATGGGCATGCTTTAGCTATATTTGGAACATCAGAGATTCAAAGAGTTCAGGATAACATTAATAAGCTTTCAGCGTATGGGCAACCGGTAATTTACATAAGAGGCAGCTTGTCAGATTTAGACGATCAAGACAAGCTTGTTGCAAGAATACTTGATGAATTTGGTAGAATTGATTTTTTGATCAATAATGCAGGGGTTGCACCAAGGGGGCGCATGGATATTTTGGAAACCACCGAGGAGAGCTATGATTTTGTGATGGATACCAATCTAAAGGGAAGTTTTTTCTTAACCCAACGAGTAGCAAATGAAATGGTCAAGTTGATGAAAGATCAGTCTTTACAACCGGCTATTGTCAACATTTCTTCCATCTCAGCGTATACTTCTTCCGTTGCCAGAGGAGAATACTGCATCTCCAAAGCCGGTATAGGCATGCTGACCAAGCTATATGCGGACAGGCTTGCTGAATATGGCATTAATGTATATGAAATAAGACCCGGGATTATCCGGACAGATATGACCCAAGGGGTGCAAGAAAAATATACCAGCTTGATTAATGACGGATTGACGCCTATCAAAAGATGGGGATTGCCGCAGGATATTGCAGATGCCGTATCCGTTATTTGTGGTGGAAAGCTTAGATTTTCGACCGGAGAAGTGATTAATGTCGATGGGGGATTTCATTTAAGGAGATTATGATTATGAAAAATGATCTCGCTGCATCTGATTGGTTATTTTCTTGATGATAGCCAATGTAAAAAAGATTTAGAGGGTTATATATGGGGGGACAGAATAATATGGTTAACACACATATAACAATAAATGGAATTCCGCTGGAGATGTATGCATTCAATACTGTGGTAGTGGGTACAGGTGCAGCAGGCCTGAATGCAGCTGACCGCTTATATACCTTAGGCGGGAAGGATCTTGCAATTATCACTGAAGGCATCAATATGGGCACGTCAAGAAATACAGGCTCCGACAAGCAAACCTATTACAAATTGACATTGGCAGGCAACACGGAGGATTCGGTATATGAAATGGCAAAGACCTTGTTTGATGGTGGAAGTATGCAGGGCGATATTGCGTTGGCAGAAGCTGCACTTTCATCTCAAGCGTTTTATCATCTTGTAGATATTGGTGTTCCATTTCCACATAATCGTTTTGGAGAATACATTGGGTATAAAACCGACCATGATCCGAGACAGCGCGCGACATCAGCGGGTCCTTTAACGTCAAGGTTTATGACAGAAAAACTTCAGGTGCAGGTTGAGCGAAAAGGAATAAAAATATTTGATGGTTATCAGGTAATCGGAATTTTAACGGATGCTGACAGAACCAGAAGTGTTGGGCTGTTGACATTAAATCTGAATAGTCTTAACGACCCCGGAAAAAGATTCGTTGTTTTCAATTGTACCAATATCATTTATGCAACAGGAGGACCTGCAGGCATGTACCAGATGTCCGTGTATCCTGAAAGCCAGACCGGGGCGAACGGTATAGCTTTTGAAGCAGGGGTGAAAGGCAAGAACCTTACGGAATCACAATACGGAATTGCTTCAATTAAGTTTAGATGGAATTTATCAGGGACATTTCAACAGGTGCTGCCCCGTTATGTATCTACGAATCAAGATGGCGGAGATGAAAAAGAGTTTTTGACGGAGTATTTTGAAGATGCGGGTACGATGCTGGATGCGGTTTTTCTTAAAGGATATCAGTGGCCGTTTGACCCCAGAAAAGTGAGTAATTATGGCTCGTCTCTTATTGATATTTTGGTATATAACGAGTGCATCAATGAGGGAAGACGGGTATTTTTAGATTTTACACAAAATCCAAGCCGGGCGAGTAATGCCGGGGAATTAGATTTTTCACTGCTAGGCAAAGAAAGCTACGGATATCTAGAAAACTCCAATGCTTTATTTGGTACACCCATTGAGCGCTTACGACATATGAATCAGCCTGCTATTGATTTATACTTAGCGCATGCTATTGATTTGTCTAGAGAGTATCTGGAAATCGCAGTTTGTGCACAGCATAATAACGGGGGATTATATGGAAATACATGGTGGGAAAGCAATGTAAAGCATTTCTTTGCAGTAGGAGAAGCCAATGGAAGCCATGGTATTTATAGACCTGGGGGGAGTGCTTTGAATGCCGGTCAGGTTGGAAGCATTAGAGCTGCACAGTATATTGCTGCAAGATATCCCCATGCTCCTTTGGATACGGAAAAGTTTATACAAATGACAGCACATCAGATTGAGAGAAAGGTAGCATTTGGTTTGCAGTTAATGGATAATTCCGGTGCAGAAAGTAATGTAAATGCATTGCGTCGGCAGATTGGAGAAAGAATGACCCGTGTAGGCGCACATATAAGATCCTTTGAAAAGGTCAGTGAATGTACACAGGAAGTTAAATACATGCTGCACAATTTAAAAGAATGCATGAAGATATCCGGTGCACATCAATTGCCTTATGCGTATCAGAACTATGACATGTTAGTGACACAATATGTATACCTGTCTGCTATTCTGGACTATATTCAAAAAGGAGGGCAAAGCAGGGGCTCCTATCTTATCTACAATCAAGAGGGCGATTTGCCTAATGAAAAGCTGGATGAGCAGTTCAGATGCAGGCTTGATGACGGAGCATTGGCTCGTCAGGTTCAGGAAATTTTATATAAGGATGCAAAGTGTTATATAGAATGGAACGATGTTCAACTTGTTCCACAGGAGGACAATTGGTTTGAAAATGTATGGAGTGATTATAGGAAAGATCGAATCATCCGATAATAACTCTTAATGAATATCAACTGAATTTAGAAAAGAAATATCCCTATGAATAGAAGTATATCTAATTAGGATTAAATGGGTTTAATGTAAAAAAACACAATAAACTACAAGTGTAAAGGCAATCAGCTTTACATTCGTTAAACATTTGTTATATGTGGATTATCAGCATATTTTACGGTTTATCTCAATCCCCAACTACTTTTACGGGTATGAATAAACAGTGTGTTGTTTATGCAAGATATAAATGAAAACGTCCTATGATTTTATTCAGACTACAGGATCAGGAGGCATGTGCTATGCATGAGCATTTGATTAAGAATATCGATTTTTCAACACCGCTACGAAGGGGGTGTTATTAATCAAACCAGTCAAGCTTGACTACAGAATGATGGTTTTAAAACAGGCTTTAAATTAGCTGCTGAACTATACGGCGAAGATAATAACTAGATAATTGAGCTTAAAATCTCAGCTGACAGAACCATGAAACTACATAAGTTGGCATTGACAATATGTCATATATAGCATATAATACTAATAGGAGATGATTATGTATAATATAAAATTCTACGAAAGCGAAAATGGAAAAGAACCAGTAAAAGAATTTCTTGAAAGCTTAGATACAAAAATGAAAGCGAAAGCATTAAGGGAAATAACTCTACTAAGAGATAACGGACGGGAACTAAGAGAACCCCATTGTAAATATATTGAAAAGGGGATATTTGAACTTAGAATTAAGTTTTCAAGTAACATATCAAGGATATTCTATTTCTTTTATGTAGACAATAACATTATATTAACCAATGGTTTTATCAAAAAAACTCAAAAAACACCGCAGAGAGAAATACAAAAGGCAATAAAATATAAGATGGAGTTTGAAAGGAGGCATAGCAATGACTGATTTTAACGACTATTTAGATGAGTGTATGAAAGACCCTGAATTTAAGAAGGAATACGATGATTTAGCTGTCGAATATGAGATAAAACAAGCCATTTTAGATGCGAGAAAAGAAAAAAAGCTCACACAAAAAGACCTATCAAGGTTGGCAGGTATACAGCAAAGTCACATTAGTAGGCTTGAAAATGCTAACTATAATCCTAGCATTGCTTTTCTAAAGAGGATTGCTCATGCATTAGGAAAAGAGCTTCATATAGAATTTAGATAAGTTAACCCGACTGCAACAATGTAGGCGGGCTAACGCCCTCCTTCCGTTTCATGAATATTCGTTATCGCTTAACTGTTATTATTACGTAAGATTAAACAACTATATTTAGTTTTCAAGGATCAAGCTCTTAGATTCGGAATACCCGTTGCTGGAGTACGATTATATTTCAAACTTTACTGTTTATTATCTATATTATACGAGGAGAAATTTAAGATGCTGCTGATTGTGGTATTCAGCTTGACATGACCGGCCTAGAAGGTTGGGAACATGAGCAGGGAAAAGGGTTCGGTTCAAAATTTATGATGGCGCAACAATTGTGTGAAATAAAGGAGACATTAGGTTTCCTTTATTTTTTTTGCTTTGAAATGACCTAAAGGGAGATAGGAGCGGATAATCATGCAAAAGTCACTGTTAACCAGGCATTTATTATGATACAATAAATGAGATTTATATAATAATCTGGGAGGGCTGGTCATGGCAAGGGAAATAAAAGTTGTTCAGTATCATTATATTTGGCCTGAACTTTACAAAAGGGAAAAAACGATTCTTGAGAGCATATTTGGTAAACTCATTCTTGATATTCATCATTTTGGGTCTACCTCAATAAAGGGAATGAGCGCAAAACCAATTATTGATATAATGGTAATTGTAGAGAATATTGATTTGATTGATAATTACAATGAACTTATGATAGAAAAAGGTTATATTCCGAGAGGTGAAAACGGCATTAATGAAAGAAGATATTTTATAAAACTTAACCCGGATAATTCTGGTAACCATACATGCCATATTCATATATATCAGAAAGGAAACCAACATATAACAGATGAATTAATGTTTAGGGATTATTTAGAGGTTGACGCGGAAAGCTTTAAGGAATATGAAAAAATAAAAATTAAAGCCGCACGTCATTATCGCCATTCCCCTAGAGCATATGTTGATGCAAAATGCAATTGTATCAAAAAAATAATGGAAAAAGCACGCCAATATTATATTAAAATTAAGCAGAACAAATCTAGATGAATATACTGATTTGGTGAGTTAAGTACATATAAGAACAGCTAGATTTTCAAGAAGTAAAGGAGAATTGTTATGGACAAAGTATTAAAGAATTATATAGACCAGGAAGGCAAGGTGAAAATTTGGCCTTCCAAAAGAAAGCACAAGCTTTTGGTATTGGATTATCTCTCTTCCAAATTTGATTTAGGTATTTATTACTCGGAGAAGGAAATGAATGAAGTACTTAATAAATATCACTTATTCGGAGATTACGCTATTTTAAGAAGGGAACTATTCAACTCAGGGTACATTAATAGGACAAAAGATTGCTCGAAATACTGGAGAGTAGGGCCATTAATAAGCCCGGATGTATGGGAAACCGATAGACTGATAAGTAAGGACTCAATGCTTGAAGAATGTGAAGAATTGCAGAAGATTTATAATGCCGGTGCTTATATGAATAAGTGGGTGGGGGGCAGTTGTGAGCCTGATTACATATATAAGCATATAACTGAAGGTGCTCTGCCGCCAAACGGGCTCAAAAAATATTATGCAATCAAAACAATTTATAAAAAAGAAACACTTGAAATGATCGGACTGATAGAAATGTATCACGGATATCCGGATGCAAAAACATTTTATATCGCATTTTTATTCATACATCCCGAACACCAAAGAAAGGGATATGGCCAGGAAATTGTGGAGTTTGTTTGCAAAATGGCAAACGATTTAAAATACGCTAAAGCCGGAATGGCTGTCCATCTAAAAAACTGGCCTGCAGTCAGGTTTTGGACAAGCTGCGGTTTTAATAAAATAGCAAGTGTTTCAGGTGATGAACTCCATAGTGAAAATACATTTTGTGCTATGAGGCTTGAAAAGTCTTTATAAGAAAACGTAATGCAAATATTCCTATATATGCAATGTGCTTAATTTAATTGAGAAGAGTTACAAAAATATGCTTCTTTTTTTTGCTCTAAAATTGATTTTGTTGAATAAACATTTAGTAAAGGCATTGCAAAAAATATGTCAATACATTCGGCCTTTTCAAAACGCTATTTTAAAGGGAGGTATCTATCGTATACAGGTTAACTAAAACAAGGAGAGAGATGCATATGAATGAAATCCTGCCCATTTTATTTGCTGTTTTAGCCGGTATTTTTACAACAATGGAAGCGAGTATTAATGCAAAGCTCGGAAGGATCGTAACGCCTAATATTGCAACGGTGCACAGTCTTATCACCGGTGTTGTTGTCATAGTAATCATCAATATATTGAAAGGAACGCTCAATCAATATAGCAAAATTATTTATGTGAGGCCGCAATGGCTCATTGGCGGTGTATTCGGTACGTTTATTATTTATCTTGTCACAAAGACCATTCCCCAATTAGGGGTTACCACAACATTAACCATTGTGGTATCTGCTCAGGTAATAAGCGGATTGTTTGTCGATGTATTTATTTTGAGGGAGCAACAGTTGTATTTGTATAAATTGTCCGGCGTGATATTGTTAATTATCGGCACTTATTTTGTTATAAAATAAAAACAGATGCACCCGGAATGCAGGGTCAAGATCGAGGGACTTTTCCCCGGTTTTGGCCCTGTATTGTTGTGTAAAAAACAGTTGTTCAACCCAAATTTATGCATTCTGTTACAAAATTAGGGGTTGACAGCATATCATCCGGCCATTACAATGTTAAGTGTATTATTACTAATAGTACATTTGGTACAGAAAGGAGTGAGCGGATGCTTGAATTGGATTTGAGAAGCCGGCTGCCTATTTACGAGCAATTGGTAGATAAATGCAAGGAGCTTATCATCACTAAGGTTTTGGAAGCAGACCAGCAGCTGCCTTCGGTCAGGACACTGGCCAAACAGTTGAGTATTAACCCCAATACAATTCAAAAAGCATACAGGGAACTTGAGCGGCAGGGATATATTTATTCTGTAAAAGGGAGAGGGAGCTTTGTGACACCATCGGTACAAGTGTCAAATACGGAAAAAATTGTAAAATTAAAAAAGCAGTTAATGAAGATTATATCGGAACTAACCTATCTAGGTATAAAAAAAGAGGATGTGCTGAACATGATTTCAGAAACCCAGGTGGAGGATAAGGGAGGCAAAAAAATTGATTAGCATGAAAGAGGTCAGTAAAAGGTATAAAAGTGTTGAAGCCTTAAAACAAGTGACGTTAACTGTTAATAAAGGGTCCGTATACGGCTTGGTGGGACCGAACGGAGCGGGCAAAACAACCCTTTTAAAATTAATAGCGGGCATTTACAAGCAAGATGGCGGAGAGGTCATGGTTGGCCAAGACCAAGTATCTGAAAATATAAAAGTGAAAGACCGGATGGTATTTATTCCCGATACCCCTTACTTTTTTACAAACTATACCGTTCAAAGCATGGCCGCATTTTATAAAAGCGTTTATTCGGGGTGGAATGATGACAGATTTGAACAGCTGCAAAACGTATTCGATATTGATCTAAAGAATAATGTCAATCGTTTATCAAAGGGCATGCAGAGACAGGTTGCCTTCTGGCTTGCGCTGTCGACGATGCCGGAAGTTATGATCCTGGACGAACCCATAGACGGCTTGGACCCGATCATACGAAAGAAAATCAAAAATTTGCTTATCCAAGAAGTGGCGGAAAGGCAAATGACGGTCTTGATTTCTTCACATAATCTCAGGGAATTAGAGGATATGTGCGATCATATCGGTATTTTACATAAGGGAGCATTAATTGTGCAGAAAGATTTGGATGAGCTGAAATGCGATATTCATAAAATTCAAGCTGCATTTAAGCAGGATGTACCTGAAACTTTGGCCGAAGGTATTGAGATCGTCCATCAAGAACAAAACGGCAGTTTTAGAAATTACATTGTCAGGGGACAGAGAGAAAGGGTGACGGCACATTTTCAAAAATATGATCCTGTGATCTTGGATGTAATACCGTTAACTTTGGAAGAAGTATTTATATATGAAATGGGGGACCTGGGATATGAAATCAAAAACATCATTCTTTCATAAAGGGGTTATCGTTAACGATTTAAAAAGATTCGGATGGATAGGTGTCGGCTATTTTTTAGCATTGTTTTTGAGTATACCTTTGAAAGTAATAATGACTTTTCAGGGTAATCAATTGCAATATATTCCAACGCAAGACGATGGACCTTTTTACCTCTTCGACCACGAATTTTACATTCAGTTTTATTTAATGTTTACGGTGCCCGTCTTGCTTGCAATAGCATTATTTCGTTATTTGCATGTGAAAAAGAGGGTAGATACCCTACATAGCCTTCCTGTAAAACGAGAGGTGTGGTTTAGAACCCATATTGCTGTGGGCAGTACCATACTCATACTGCCTGTCTGTATCAATGCGTTGATTTTACAGTTCGTCATGCCAAGTGTAAATGGCATGCAGCCTTATACAACGGAAGATATTTTCATTTGGCTGGGCACTACCATACTCATCAATATGGTTATGTTCATGTTATCCGTCTTCACAGGCATCATTACGGGACTCACGCCGGTACAGGGAATTTTAACGTATATATTTTTGGTATTGGTACCGGGATTGGGTGTGATGGCGACCTATAATTTAAATATCTTCGTGTACGGATTTCCGTTTGCATATGATTTCGATGACGCTAGGTGGGCTAATATGTTCAGTCCTCTGGTAAGGGTAATAAGGGGTCTGGAATATAACCTCTTAGACTGGAACGAAGTGTTGTCGTATATAGTGATTTGTATTGCTTTTTACATCATCTCAAGGTATTTGTATAAAAAAAGACATTTGGAATATGCGTCACAAGCCATTGCTTTCGACGGATTACAGACAGTGTTTAAATACGGTGTAACATTTTGCATGATGCTGTTCGGTGGATTTTTAATAAGATATACTAGGAGTATCTACTTTATATTGGGCATTTATTTGATGTTTTCATTTTTAGGCTATATAATCGCTGAAATGGTGTTAAAAAAGTCATTGAAAGTGTTCCGGCATTTAAAGGGATACGGGATTTATCTGTGTGTTATCACCGTACTATTGTTAGGAATTGCCTTTGATGTTACGGGTTATCAACGGTATGTCCCCAAACAGGAAGCCATTGAAACCATTTATTTTCGTCCGGGTTTTGGTTATTATCGTTATCACGAGACAAAAGACAGTACAGAAAAGCGTGGTTTTTATTCGCAGCCCCACAATTTGGAAACCATGAGGGCGCTGCATATGCAGCTTGTAAAGGACAAAAACCAATTAAAGCCTTTACGTCCTTCAACTGGTGAACGTTCGCAAACCATAGCTTTCGCCTATCAATTGAAAAACGGAAAAGAAATTTTGAGGGAATATGTTATTCCGGATCAGAAATATTCCCAATATTTTAAGGCTGTGCACGAGTCGATGGAATTTAAAACAATGTACAGAAACATTTTGAAGGTGAACCATGCCAATGTGGATAAAATCATTATACGACCTAATATATGGTATCCCGATGCGCTTGGTCCCGGGAAAAAAGTGGTTATTATTGAGCCGGCGCAGATCAAGGAAGCCTTGGAAATACTGCAGGATGAAGTGAAGAATGAAAAATATGAGGATATGATGAGCGGGAAAAGCGCCTGGGCCGACGTTCAATTCTTGCTGGATGATGATACAAGTGTTAAGGATAGGTGGGAGAAAAGCTATATCCTATTTGAAAAATGGCTGGAGCAAAATGGATATATACAGGGGGCACGGGTGATGCCGGAAGATATCGCCTATATTGCAGTTAAGAAAAACGACCCTGAGCAGGATGGGTATAGAGGAAGGCAATCCCATACAGCTGTGAATCATCATGTGCTTAAAATCACCGACAGCGATGCAATTGAATTTTGTTTGAGGAATTGTACGAATGAAGGGTATAAAGCAGGATATGCTTTTACATTTTATAGCGAATACCATCAAGAAGATAGGCCGGTCCTCAGGTATCAGTATCTTGAGCATGAAAAGGCACCGGACGTTGTTAAAGCCTATTTTGAAAAAACAGAAAAACAGCAATAGGATTTTATAGTAACCGATGAAGGACGCTTCAAAAAGTGCAGTTTTTTGAAGCGTCCTTTATCGGTTGTTTTTAATGGGATTAGTATGAACGAAGCTTGTCACCAGAAATAAAATAAAAATAGAGCGTTAAGAGTGTTTGATGTTAGGGTTTTATGTAAAGCAATCACATTTTTTATTTTTACGCATATTATGCTATTGTAGCAAAAATCAATATTATACAAGGAGGAAGCTATATTGTATTATAGTCATAGCCCATTCACAGGCCAACAATTCCAGCCATTTCAGCAATTCCAACCATTTTTAGGCCAACAAATGCAACCACCTTATCGAGGAAGTGTTACCATTCCGGATCCAGCTACTATCCGGTGGCCGGTTCCATTACCTTGCCTGGCCGATTGTTTTAACGGTATTGTGTTTGTGCAATTAGCAGATGGAAGCATAATAGCAATACAATTATACTGTATACGCGGGCAGATTATTATTTGTTGGATATTCAATGTTCGTACCGGTCGATGGCGATTCGATCAAATCAATAGAAATCAGATACGAAATTATATATGTGTTCCATTCCCTAGAGCATAAAAAAAGTAATTTAGTTTTTATGGCATAAGGTCAGGATAGAATGTCCTGACCTTAAATTGTTCCGATGTAATTTAAAGCCGGGGTACGTTATTGTTGTTTTTTAAACAAAGCCTAAATTTCTATGGGTGTATAAAATCTGGGTGAAGAAAATTATTCCAACAACTGATATTCCAAGGCGAAAAAGCAGTTGAGGGCTGAGAGATGAGGGTTGAGAATACCCCAGCGTACACAACACCTTGTGTCGCTGATTACTTTGCGTTCCTGTTTGATTATACGTCCGACTTCCGCCCTCTGACCTCCGACCTCAGGTACATAAGGTCATTTCCATAATTTTCTTCACCTACACTAAATACACCCCATTTCTATGGACTTTAAGGATGAAAGAGATACAAAACACCTAAAAGTATGGGTTGATGGATCAAGTAGATCAAAAGGGAATGACGTCCCAGATAGGAGAAAAAATCGTATTTTAAAACAAAGGGCAGCAGACTTTGTCTGGTCTTATATAAGATATGGCCCATGGCCATACCGTAGAGAAAGACCCCAAGCCATGGAAAGAGGGGATAGTAATCCAGCGAATCAAAGTGCTTGTCCATTAATCCGATGGGAAATAGATAGGGCGTACGGACGATCATGCGGTCGAAAAAAAGGCCTGTCACAATACTGACGGTGCCGCTGATAACAAGATATTTCCTATGGATTTTTTTCAAAAACCGAGACAGTATCATGCACAAACCCAGAAAATGTAGAATGCCGAAACGGATGTAGAGCTCCGGGTTATAGTAGTAAGTGATGACGGTTAAGAGCATTCCAAAACCGAATACCATAGCCCCACGTTTAATGTTGCGCTTGCTCAATGTGCTGCTCACCCCTGAGACGAGCATAAAAAGGATGGCGGCCGTTTTGCCGACATAGTACCAAAAGCCGCTTAGATATTCAATGTCATAGTGATAATAATCCCTTAAATCTACCACCAAATGAAATATGATCATTAAAACAATGGCAATACCTCTTATGAAGTCTATTTCCCAAATCCGACTTTTCACTCGCATCATCCACCTCTTTTGTATTATGTAGTATATTGCCCCAAAATAAACATATTGATCTCCATAGGATGTAATCCCTTGATAATATGTACCATCTCGGAAGCCAGAGGGCTGGTATTCGGACCGCTAAAAACATGTATTGGGTTTTGGGTATTTGAAAGCCTTTTTACTTTTCTAATGACAGGTACCTTCACGATGTGGTTTCCATAATATTACTTAAACATATACCATGCACCCTCATAACGTATGGGGATGCAAGCAGCTAATTTCCTAATGATTACTTTTTTGTAATTTATAAACTATTCGTCGAAACTAAATTTATCCGTAACCTTATATTATCATATAAAAAGGATAAAATATACCCTGAGGTGATAAGGATGCGAATTGAAATTAATGGTGTTGAATATGAAGGGGATTATGTTAACATTATTTCCCAAATGAAACGGGACCAGCTTGTCGAAAAAGATATTTCTACCATGGCTTATGCAAATGATGTCGAATATTTGATGATGCGTTTTTTTGATAAGGATGTGGATACGGAAACAACGGATCTGGAAAAGAAATGTGAGGGTTTGGTCAAAGCGCTGTTGGAAAAAGGACTGGCCAAAAGATTGGAGTAGAAGATAGGATATGGATGCCATATCCTGTTTTTTTGTCGTAAAGTATCGAAGTATTTTAGTACCCGGGAAATATTGAGCAGCAGGGGTGGATAATTAACAATTAATAATGAATAATGAATAATTAGGTTTTCGAGGGGGCATGAGTGGGTCGTTCTCAGGTCGCATCTCTCAGCCTTCAAATTACTCTTTAGTTTTAGGGTCATTTTATTTAACCGAAAATTATGTATTCCTTTTGATATAAGTGTTTAAAAGTGAAAAAAAATATGATAATATTAATAACTGTAAATTGTTATACAACTATATTGAACGGGAAAAAGTATTCACATTAGATCGTTTGTTTTTTTCGCGTTGAATGTGTTAAGGTATGCATTTCGCGATATTAGGAACGCTATATAGGATATTTATCGCGAAATATATTGAATAGAGGTGCAGCGGTGAGTAAAAGAGAAAAGATTGAAATACCGGTTGAGGCAATCAAGGAGCAGCAGGAAATCATAAGCAGGGTGAGACAGAGAAACGATTTGGATTTGCAGCGGTCGGGAAGGCATAAATCTGCAATGGTTGTTACCTATGGCTGCCAGCAGAATGAGAATGATACGGAGCATTTGAAAGGCATGTTAAAAGAAATGGGCTATCTTTTTACGGAAGAAAAAGAAGAGGCCGATTTGATATTGTATAATACTTGCTGTGTTAGAGAAAATGCGGAGTTAAAGGTATTTGGTAATGTGGGGGCATTAAAGCACTTGAAAACCAAAAAGCCGCATATGTTAATCGGCATATGCGGGTGTATGATGCAGCAGGAACATATTGTAAAGCAAATCAAAAGTAAATATAAGCATGTGGATATGGTGTTCGGCACCCATACATTGTATAAATTTCCGGAGGTACTGGAAAAGGCGATGGATGAGGCATATACCGTTATAGATATACTGGACAATGACGGGTATATTGTGGAGGATCTTCCCATTCACAGAGAAGGACGGGTAAAAGCCTGGGTCTCTATTATGTACGGGTGCAATAATTTCTGTTCCTATTGTATTGTACCCTATGTGAGAGGAAGAGAACGCAGCAGGAAGCCGGACATTATTATTGAGGAGATTAGACAATTGGTGTCGGAGGGCTATAAAGAAATCACCCTGCTGGGACAAAATGTGAATTCTTATGGGAAAGATTTGGATACCCCTATGGATTTTGCCGATTTGATGGAGCAAGTCAATGCGGTGCAGGGAGTTAAAAGGATACGGTTTATGACCTCCCACCCTAAAGACATCAGTGATAAATTGATTAACGTCATGGGTGAAGGTGAAAATATCTGCGAACAGCTGCATCTTCCCTTTCAAGCAGGCAGCAATAACGTACTGAAAGCGATGAACAGAAAGTATACGAAGGAGCGATACCTTGAACTCATTCGCAAGGCCAGGGAGGCTATGCCGGATATTGCCCTGACCAGTGATATTATTGTAGGTTTTCCCGGTGAAACCAATGAAGATTTTGAACAGACCCTGGATATCGTCAGACAGGTTGAGTTCGATTCGTTATTTACCTTTATCTATTCTCCCAGAAAAGGGACACCGGCGGAGAATCTGGATGACGTATTAACGAAGGAAGAAAAACAGGCCAATTTTCAAAGATTATTGGAGCTGCAAAATGAAATTTCTCTTAAGAAGAATAAAGCATACCTTGGAAAAACAGTAGAGGTATTGGTAGAAGGGACCAGCAAGAATAATTCCGAAATGCTGACAGGCAGAACGCGTACCGGCAAGATCGTAAACTTTGCAGGGGATCAGGCAATGATTGGGGAACTGATAAATGTTGAAATCAGTGACGTGCAAACATGGTCGATGGTTGGCTCGGTGCACGGATGAAATTGTATGGCATAACGTTGGAATGATGAATTATCTTGTGTATATAGATACCGCACAGTAAAGATTGAAATATAATAGTATTGCAGCAACTGGTATTCCGAATCTAAGAGTTTGGATTAAGGTAAGCGGACACACCGTACCGGAAGTCAGAAGTCCGAAATCGGAAGTCGGATAAGAATTGTATTGAATGCTCTCCTGTTGGGTCATATTCCGGCCTCCGCCTTCTGACCTCAGACCTCGGTTTATAAGGCT
>JAKSBV010000381.1 GCA_022360955.1 Bacillota bacterium | reverse complement strand
ATTTTAACCGTTGACGGCGTAGACCATGTGGACAGCGTTGTTGCAAAACCGGTAGGCTTTCAATTTATCATCATTGCCAAAATTTCTGTCCCGGGCGATTTGACAATTTACCAGGGGCACAGCATCGCAGCCCGCGTAAAAGAAAAATTAAAGGCCAACAAATATATCAGCGATGTGGTGGTTCATGTGAATCCGGCCTAGATTTTCTCAGTACCCGGCGATCATCCTGCTGTCTAGAGCCATAGGTACCGGCTTCAACACCGCGGATTAAAAGAGGATGCCTGTTTCAACTCTTCATATAGCTTTCTCTCCTCCGGCGTCAACGACTTGGGATTTACAATACGTATTTTGATATAAAGGTTTCCTTGTCTCCCCTTCTTATCCTTATATCCCCTCTTGGCCACTTTAATCTTTCCGTCTGTTTGTATCCCGACAGGTATTTTCACTTTAATTTTACCTTCGAAAGTGTCAACAACTACTTCATCCCCTAAAGCCGCTTCCCATGGAGTTAAATCCACAACCGCAATGATATCTACGCCATCCAGCGTAAGACTGCTGTCCTGTTTAAAATTCACCTTCAAGTACAAATCCCCTTTGGGACCACCGTTCGCACCCGGCCTGCCCTGTCCTGCAAATTTTATTTTCTCATCGGGCAGAATCCCTGCCGGCACTTTAAAAGCAATCCGCTTAGGTCTCCCGTTCACCTGTAACGATATATTCTTTTCCACACCATGATATCCCTCTTGCAGCGTAATCGCTATCCCGGCCTCAACGTCCTCCCCTTTAGATGAAAAATGCCTGCCGAATCCTCCGAAGCCTTCATTCGGACGACCTGAATGACCGAACATATTCTCCATGGTTGAAGTGCCTCTGCCAAAAAACATATTAAAAAAATCGCTGAAACCCTTATTTGGACCCCCGGTATGGTACTCATACCTTACGTTATGTCCATATCCAAACTGTGAAGGGTCAAAATCCATACCATTGTAAAAATCCCCGCTTTGTCCGAACCGGTCATATTTTTTTCGTTTCTCTTCGTCGCCTAATACCTCATACGCTTCATTGGCCGCTTTAAATTTTTCTTCCGCCTCTTGATTGCCGGGATTGGCATCGGGATGATACTTTTTGGCGAGCTTTCTATAGGCCTTTTTTATTTCCGACTGGGGCGCATCTTTTTTTATCCCTAATATTTCATAATAGTCCTTATATTTCATACCTTCCCCCTCCTCCACCAGGGACATCGTGTTGACTTTGACTTTCTTTGACTTTAATTTTATTATACTGCCTTTTTTTCAGAAAATCAACACCTATTTTATTTAGCATTATTTTTGCCTTTTCTTCCCGGATCGTAAGCATTTTATGGTAAAATGGGATGAGCGGGAAAAAACATTGATACGCCAGAACCGACGTTTTTTCTATTGGAGTACTGCTATCCTTTGAGACGAGGTGACGGATATGACGAATGACATTTTATCCTATCATGAAGCACAAATATGGTATTTGTTTCACAGCGGTTTTGCCGTTAAAACCGCGAACCACTTTATCATTTTCGATTATTACTTGAACACACCTACGCGACAACCGGGCTGTTTGGCAGCCGGCGTGATCTGCCCGGAAGAAATAAAAGATCGGAATGTCTTGGTGTTTTCCTCTCACAGTCACCATGACCACTTTAATCCCGTCATTTTTAACTGGCGGAAAGAGATTAAGCGCATACACTATCTCCTTTCTTCGGATATAGAAATAGAGGACGGCAGGAACGATGTCCTGTTCGTTGACGAACATCACAACTACCGCATAGGCGATGTCCAGGTAGAGGTATTTGGCTCTACGGATTTGGGCGTATCCTTCCTTATCGGTGTAGACGGGTTAACCCTATTCCATGCCGGTGATTTGAATTGGTGGCATTGGAAAGGCGAAAGCGAAACATGGAATCAACAAATGAAGATAGACTATCAAAAAGAAATCAACTTACTAAAAGGCAAAAAGATTGATCTTGCCTTTATTCCCGTTGACCCAAGGCTTGAAGAGTATTATTCTCTAGGTCTGGATTACTTTATGAACACCGTAGGTGCAGCCAAGGTATTTCCGATGCATTTTGGAAATGACTACAGCATTTTTGATTGGCTCAAGCATGGCAATACAAAGGATTACACTTCAAAAATCATGCACATCACCCATAGGGGACAGCATTTTAGCCATAAGACCTGACTTTTATATAGATAACGCACACTAGAAATATAATCGTATGAAAGCAACCTTATGCGCCGGAGGTCGGAGGGCAGAGGACGGAAGTCTGAACCTAAGCCAACAGGAGCATAAAGTAATCAATAGCGAGGTGTCATGTACGGTGGGACATTCTCAACCCTCATCTCTCAGCTTTCAACTACTTTTTTGCCTTGGAATATCAGTTGTTGGATACCGAACTTTAAAATTGAACTTATATTTGGACAAACAATGTAGAACCATCATTGTTTGTTCAAATGAATTTTAAGGTATAAAGTTCGGTATCTTTGTTGGAATAATTTTCTTCAACCAGAATTGATACACCCGTACGTTATTATATAGACACCCAACGTTAGTTTACTCTACTTTCAAAATTTCTTCTACAACCTCCAGCAAATGCTTTCCATTTACATCCGCCTCAGGATTTTTTTCTCCTATTTTTGCAGTTCTGCACCCTGCCCTTATGCCGGCTGTTATATCCGTATCCCTATCCCCTACCATCCAGCTTCCTTTGATATCCACATCATACTTTTTTGCCAAATCCAGTATCATTCCCGGTTCCGGCTTTCTGCATCGGGATTTTTTATGGAAATCGGGACAATATCTAATGTCCGTCAGCTTACAATAAGGGGCCAGTACCTCTTTTAGCCTTTGGTGAATTTTTTCCAAGTCTTCTTTCTTCAAATGACCTAATTCTATGCCGCCTTGATTGGTAACCACAAACAGCTCATACCCTGCTTGATATACCTTTTGCAATCCTTCTTTTGCTTCTTGATAAATGATTAAATCCTCCGGCTTGTTCACATGTTTTCTATTATCGTTGATCACACCGTCCCGATCCAAAAAAATAGCCTTTTTCATCACAACACCACCTTCAATATTCCTCATATATATCATTAACATTATTCTCTCTTTTCATGAAGGGTGCATTCAATATAGTTGAAGAAACTATTGTCTTCAACCAAAATTTATACACCCTTTCATGAACGAAATCTTGAAAAGGTGTATAAAAAAGGTTTTTATTCCATGCTCATGGTCTGGCTCGAAACCGTAAATCTGACGTTTTGCCAGAATTCCGGGATAAAACATAGCACCACCGTAAATAATTCCAACCTGCCCAATAACATCAATATACTTAGATATAGTTTTCCGATTTGCGGAATTTCGCTATAATTGCACACCGGGCCTACCTGTCCTAAACCGGGTCCGATATTCCCTATGGTGGCGGCAACCGACGAAATGGCTGTTGTCAAATCCAGGCCCAGCAATGTCATAAACAAAGAACTAACAATAAAAATAGCGATATAAATAATGACAAAACCTAATATATTTTTGGCAACCGAATCCGGTACGGTCTTTTCCCCAACGCGAATCGGGATCACGGCTTTAGGCTGAAGCATCTGACGCAGCTCTCTATAGGCGTACTTGAACAAGATTAATATCCTGATCTGTTTCATTGCACCTCCTGTTGAACCGGCACATCCTCCCAAAAACATCAGCAATAACATCATCAGCCTGGAAAATTCCGGCCATGCGTCGAAGTTGGCAGTCCCAAAACCCGTTGTTGTCATAATCGACACCACTTGAAACGCACTGGTCCTTAAGCCGTCAAAATAGGAAGGAAAGGTTTGCCCGATATTAAATACAACCAATCCCGTGCAAAGCAATATCAAACCGATATAAAATCTCAGTTCCGAGTCTTTAAATACTTTTCGCCATTGGCCCTGCAGCAAAAAATAATATAGTCCGAAATTTGCTCCTGCAATCACCATGAATATAATAATGACGATTTCCGCGGCCGGATTTTGAAAGGCGCCTACACTGAGATTTCTCGTGGAAAATCCGCCGGTTGCAACTGTTCCGAAGGTATGGGTCAACGCATCAAAAAGATTAAAACCGGTTAACATTAATAAAATCGTCTGCAACAAGGAAACACCTAAATAAATAAACCATAACATTTTCGCCGTCTGTGTAATCCTTGGGGACACTTTTTCTGCCACCGGTCCGGGCACTTCTGCTTTGAATAAATTCATAGCACCTGCGCCTATTTTAGGCAGCAGCGCAAGAAACAGCACGATAATCCCCATCCCCCCCAACCAATGGGTAAAGCTTCTCCAAAAAAGAATCCCATGGGGCAGGATCTCAACATCGGTGATTATAGTTGCTCCGGTTGTGGTAAAACCTGATATGGTTTCAAAAAAACCGTCAATAAAATGATCAACCGCGCCGTAAAAGACAAAAGGCAAGGCGCCAAAAACCCCTGCCAATATCCAGCCCAACGTAACAACTAAAAATCCGTCCCGAATCCCCAATGTCCCTTTGAGTGAAGTAAAGGCCCTTAATAAAAATCCGCATGCTAACGTAATCCCTATAGAAATCAACAAAGCCTGCACGTCGTCTTCACCGTAATAAAGGGACCACCCTAAAGAAAACAGCATGCAAACACCTAATACGATTAACAGCGTTCCCAATATATAAAAAACAGCTTTAAAATTCATACTCTTAAACGCCTCCCCTTTAAGCTTGCCCTATTTTTTCGTCGGAAAATAAGAGCTCCACTTCAGGAACAAGTTCGGAATCCGTAAATACAATCACCCGGTCGCCCGGTAGAATCTTATCTTCACCTTTAGGGATAATCACTCTGCCTCTGCGTACTATGCCGCCGATAATAATCCCCTTAGGCAGCTTCAGGTTTATCAAGTTTTTGTTGGTAACTACGGATTTAGCAGGTACCATTAATTCCAGCACTTCCGCTTTGCCTTCCCGCAAGATTGTTTCAGATACGACATTGCGTTTTCTGAATATTTTTGCAAGCTGACTCGCCACAAGATGTCTGGGACTAATAAACGAATCTATTTTCAGGGCACGGGTGGCAAATTCATAATCCGGCCTGCTGATTTCTATAATGGTCTTTTTAACACCAAGCTCTTTTGCCAATGCAGCCGTTAAAATATTAATTTCATCGCTGCCCGTTAGGGATACCAAAATATCAATGTGCTCCATATTCTGTTCTTTTAAAAAGGTCAAATCTCTTGCATCACCATTCAGAATAAGTGTCTTGCACAGCGCTTCACTCAGCTCTTGACATCTCTGCTCAGATTTTTCTACCAGCTTTAACGACATCCCGTTTTTATTTTTCTCCAACATTTTTCCCAGCATTAAACCGTGTTTGCCGCCCCCCAAGATCATTACACTCTTGGCACGTTTGTTTTTCGTCCGGACAAGCCAGCTGAGTTCGGACATAAATCCGGTCTTTCCCACAACATAAATACTGTCATTGGGCAAAATCTCATCTTTACCATGGGGAATCACCACTTCTCCCGTAACACGAACAATGGCGATGATTAAAAAGTCATGGGATTTGCGCAGCGTATTAATTTGCTTGCCTATAAGCTCCGAATCCTCTTTTACACTAAAGGACAAAAGCTCTATTTTTCCATTTGCAAAATAGGCAATTTCATTCACAGCAGGGGTTTTGATAAGTTTTGTAATTTCCGATGCCATTACCTCTTCCGAATTAATCATGATATCTATCCCCAGCTGTTCATTGGAAAAAAGCAGGCCCTTGCTGCCGTACTCGGGATTTCTAACCCTTGCAACGGTTTTAATACTTGATAATTTTTTTGCAATCATGCATGACATAATATTGATTTCATCCGTATCTGTGGCAGCAATCAGCACATCCGCACTTTTTATCCCGGCTTGTTCTAATGCCGACACCCGGTGGCCGCTTTCGCCGATAACCATCACATCCAGCGTATTCATTATATTTGAAGCCTTCTTAATGTTCTTTTCAAGAACAATGACATCATGCTTCTCTTGCGTTAACCTCTTGGCCAATTCGGTACCAACTTCCCCGGCTCCCACAATTATAATTTTCAATCAAGACACCCCTTTACTCATTAAAAACGCTTTACAAAAATCCGTTATGCTCAAGATACAGATATCGCACTTTAAAATGGCATACTTGAACAAAAAACGGAGCATCCTCACTGTCTGTTCAAATGTATGGATAGGTCTAAAGGGCGCTATCTTTATCGATTTTTAATGTTTCCAATCAAGTATATTGTACATGAGATTGCATAAAAAGGGAAGAGGTCATTTTAACCTCTTTCCCTATTTTTTTCTTTGCGAGTCAAGGGGACGGTTCTGCTGACTCATTTTCCTTCAAAAATGAGTCAGCAGAACCGTCCCTTTGACTCGCTTATAGCTGAGGAATCTGTTTAAACAAATCACCATGCTGCGACTGCTGCCTATAAAATACCGGTATGTATCCCAGCGGCGCACTCACCTCACACCAGCCTTTGCCGTACGCTTGACCGGACCACAGATGAATCCATTGATCGTCCGGCAGGTAAACTTTTTGGCTGTCCTGTGCCTCCTGATATACCGGTGCCACCATTAAATCTCTTCCCAAAAGGTATTGGTACTTTAAGGTATGAAGCATTTCATCATTTTCATAGTGTATATAAGGATGCCGCATGACGGGCAGCCCCTTTTCGGCATTTTCCTGTACCGCTTTTTTGAGATAGGGCTTCAAATGGGTATAAATCCTGCTCATCCTCACAAAATGCAAAAGGGTCTCCTGATCGGAATCAAATTGCCAGTTGTCGTTGGGCCGGTTGCCTTCATGGGTTCGCATAATAGGCGTAAATGCCGACAACTCCGCCCATCGCATGAATAGTTCTTTTGTCCTTTTCACACCAAAAAGTGTAGTAAAGCCGCCGGTATCGGAGTGAGAAATGCCAGACCCGCACATACCCAATGATAGCGCTGCCGGAATAACGGAAGCCAATCCGTCGTCCAAACTCCAATTCACCAGCTGGTCTCCGGCCCACATGCCGGTTGTGTAACGGGATGTCCCGGTATAACCTGAACGCGTGAAAAATACGACCTCTCCTAATTTGTCTGCCTCTTCTACAGCTTCTCGATTGATTTGCGCCCATACCACCGGTAACCTATTATGAAAAGCCTCGGCACTTTCTCCCGAATACAAAAGCGCATCGGTAGGCAAATATTCACCGTAATCAGCCATCCAACCTGCTAATCCAATCCCAATCATGTTTTCCTTGATAACATCTTTCATCCATTCTACCGCATCGGGATTGGTTAAATCGAGCATCGCGGCAGGAAATGTCGTAATGACGATGTGGTATTCCTCTCCCGTCCTATGCCTGACGATATATCCTCTTTGCGAAGCCTCTTGATATAACTCTCCTTCAAGGGCAAGAAACGGATTGATATATCCTAAAAATCGAATACCCTTTTCACTTAACGCCTTAATCGTCTCGGGTAAACCCGGGTACATTTCTTTCGAATATTTCCAATCCCACATCAGCTGCCTTCCAAAAGCAGTGATTCTTTTTCCTTCCCAATCTTGTACCCATAAAGCCGCTACCTTCAATCCATGCTCTTGAGCATTTTGCAGTTTTTGCAGAACAGTCTCGGTACCACCCTGAACACCCAACCAAACACCGTCATAAGTCCAATCGGGAAGCGCCGGCTGTCTTCCTAAATAGTGCGTTAAATCTTTAAGCACTGCAACAGCATTTTCTTTTTGAGATATGACAATTTTTTCGGGAACAGCCCACACCGAAAGTTCATGATAATCTTCGGCCCTAAAATCAAATTCCATATAGTGTGAGTCTTCCACATGACAAAAATATCGCTGGGTGGATACAAAGGTCGGCTGCGGGCAATACGTTGTATACCAATCTCCACCGGCTTTATCGGCTGCATCTGCTTGAAAGCTGACGTAATCTTTCTTGTTTCTGCCTACACCCTGCTCCGCAACCCAAAGAGGCACTTTTTTTCCTCTAAGATCAAGCTCCGAAAACTGTTCGCCGCAGCCATATATATACTCCTCTTTATCCGCATGGATTCTAATCCACACCCTGTTTATATCCCCGGATTCGTCTTCAAATGCAGCCTCCAGCCTTCCATTTGCTTCTTTGAAATGAACAGTCAGCGCATTTAACCCCTTTTTGGAAAAACTAATTTTATAATCATCCGTACTTTCTTCCAAAACGGTATAGTCCGATAACGCTAATTTTTCTTGAAGATTTTCCTGTATGTCAAAATTGCCATGATACATCGAAAAATCCGCTTTTCCATATCCTGCATACAAAAACGGGCTTTCAAGCGTATGAACAATGACATCTACCCCATTATATTTTAATGTAAATCCCTGATCTTTTATTTGCAAGCAAATCATCTTGTTTACTCCTCTCTGTAAACTTCATATTTAGTCCTTTGCAATTTCAATACTCCACCGCTGTGAAGCTTGCTTCCTTTTCACAACTGTCCTTACGGCATTTGCCATATCCGTTGACGTCATACCATCATTACAGCATATAACGTTTAATATTTGATTGTGTTTATAGTTCTTTCGCACCCTACAATTGCACCCTCAGACATCAAAATCATGCTTTATCGACAATAAATTTTGATATGCGTATTTTATCCTTTAACCGCTCCGCTCGTCAGTCCGGATATAATTTGTTCCTGGAATAAAACATATCCCGTCAAACTGGGAATAATGCTTATCACAATTGCGGCATACATAGATGTATAGTCAGTCGTAAACTGGTTTGAAAAATATCTGATCCCTAGCTGGATAGTGCGTGAACTTGTGGATGATGTCAGCAGCATCGCATAGATAAATTCATTCCAGCTCAATAGAAATTGAAAGGTTCCTGCCGTTATTAAGCCTGTCTTGGATAACGGCAATATGATTTTGAAAAATCTTTGGTAAAAATTGCAGCCGTCAATGGTTGCAGACTCTTCCAGCTCCCAAGGAATTGTTTTCATAAAACCTCTGACCAGAAATACGGAAATCGGAAGCCCCATTGCACCATAAGTTAAAATCAACGCAAAAATAGAATCGTATAATTTAATTTGGGTAATTATTTTGTAGTACGGCACCATCAAAGCATTGACAGGAATCAAAATACCGCTTATCAAAAGTACAAATATTGCCTCTCTTAGCTTAAATCGCTGTCTTGCCAAGACAAACCCGGCCATTGATGCTACAAATAGATTGAATGCTGTGGCACATAGGCTTATAACAATTGAATTTCTAAACAATACTGCCAAGCCGGAAACCTGAAACGCATTCTTGTAATTTTGAAACTGCCACACCTTGGGTAAACTAAAGGGATTATCAAATAACTCCACATTCGTCTTAAATGAGGAAATCACCAGCCATATCATAGGAAATAGTGTATAAAACAAGAAAAATAAAAGGATACACCACATCACCGTCTTTCCCGCAATTTTACCCAAAAGCCGCTTCTTGGTCATATGCCTCATAGATATAGCTGATTTGCTGCTGTTGCCAATTCCTTTTAATTCGACATTCACTGTACTCCTCCTCACTACCCAACCTGTTCTATTTTATTTGTACTGAATATTTTCTTAATCGTGAATATAACGATAACGCCAAATGTCAGCAGCATAACACCTGCTGCATTCGCTAAACCATACCTGTAATTAATCATTTGCTTGTACAAATATAAAGCTAGCAATGTAGTCCTATTAGCAGGCCCTCCATTGGTCATAATAAACACCTGTTCAAACTGCTTTAACCCACTTACCATTGACAGCGTAATGCATGTACCCATGATGCCTTTAAGCATCGGAAGCGTAATGTATATCGTTTGCTGGATACGATTGGCACCATCAATGCTGGCAGCTTCATAGTACGATTCCGGTATCGTTGATATTTCAGCCAAAATAATAACCATAAAATATCCGATATAAAAAATCCAGTAAGCGATTAATGCGGGGAATGCCGTATGTAAATCTCCCAGCCAATTTCTCTGTAAATGCTCTAATCCGACAGCTCTCAGAAGTGCATTGACAGCTCCGTACTCATTGTTGTACATTGCCATCCACATCATAGAAAGCGCAATAATCGAGATAATATTGGGGAAGAAATATATCGTTCTAAGTATCTTCCAACCTTTTGGTTTGCTTGACAGCAGCAGTGCCACAAACATTGCCATCGGTACATGAATAAAGCCTCCCGACATGGACCACTTCAAATTGTTTGTAACGGATTTTATAAATGTACCATCCTTAAACAGACTAATATAATTATTGACTCCTACAAAAGTAATATCCGTAATACCATCCCAGCGGACAAGACTGGTACTTGCCACGAAGAAAACAGGATATACAAAAAACACAAAGAAAATTACCAAAGCAGGTGTTAGAAATAGGATAATTCCAAGATTATTTTTCATCGCTTTATTCATAGCGCTATATCTCCCTTTGCAAATAAATATTTACCAATGTAATTTTCTCCAAAATATGAGGGTGCATTGTAAGAGGGGAAGGATTTTGCTCCCCTCCTACCACACTGTCATCATTACTATTGCGCAGCCTTCTGCTTTAATTGTTCAACAAATTGTTCAGGCGTAAATTCTCCTAAAATCATCCCCGATAAAGCCTGTGGAAACTCAGTCACAACCGCAGTATCCATCGCGGCATTAAAATGCTTTGTAATGGACGGCGCCGACGAAGACTGCTCAATCATTTGCTTTTGTATATGAGACATTTTGTCATTTTCATCCGTTTTGAATTTGATAACAAATAAAGAACCGCTATCCAATGATAAGCGTTTTACGTTTTCCGGTGTGGAAATATATTTAAAAAATGCTGCCACAGCATCTTCTTTAGCCTTATCCTTTTGCTTTGCTGCTGCCAAACTGGATTGTATAAATCCGACATAATAACCCTGCTTGCCTTTTCCGCCGGCCACAGTCGGAGCGGGCGCAACATTGACCTGCTCATACATTCCCTCGGCAGCTTCCTTTTCTATCCTCCCTATAAACCATGGGCCGTTCACCAAGATAGCGGTTTTTTCACTCAAGAAATGTCCGCCCGCCACTGCTGCACCGGCACCCACAGCATCACCTGTGGTGTATTGGAATAATTTCTTTAACGATTTAGCCGCTTCCAAAAAAGCCGGATCATCCAAGCCCCGGTCAAACACATCCGGTCCGCCATGTGCTACCAGCAAATGTGAATACCACAGCATTGAAAACCATCCGTTTTCTCCTGTCATCTGAGAGGCCGCCATAACACCCTGCCCCTTTAACTTTTCAGCCATTTCGATAAATGCATCCATGGTTTTAGGAAATTCTGCAACTCCGGCTTTGTCTAAAAGCCTTTTATTATACATCAACGGAGTCACTGCAAATTCGTAAGGCATTGCCATTATTTTATCCTGATATGTAACCTCCTTGAGGGCATCCGCTATAAAATCCTCTTTCCACCCACCATTCATGTGCGGAGTTAAATCCATCAGGTTCCCCGACTTATAATACAACACCGAATCTTTCGCATTGTTAAAAGAGAATACATCGGGAACGGTCCCGGCAGCAATATTTGTTTTCATTTTATCCCTATACGCTTGATAGTCGGCCATTTCCTCTACAACAACTTTAATCTTGCCGGCGTTTTTCTCATTAAACTCTTTGACGAAGCTTCCAAAAACATTTGCTTTTGAATCCTTTCCAACCCAAATACTCGGAAAATTAATCACAACTTCTTTTTGAGATGGTTCTGTCTGTTTTGCCTCATCGGGGGCGGGGACCTTTTTCTCACCACATGCAGTTAAGCTGAATAATAGCGTTAATACCAGCACAACTGCAAACATGCCTAAAACTACCTTTTTACTCATTCATACTCCTCCTCGTATATTTTTTCATTAGGAGATACCTACCCCTATATATTTCAAGGCTTTAGCCCTAAAATCTTTATGAATCTCCGGGTATTAAAATACACATAACAAGCAATATGATTTAACAATAAGTAGAATTCTAAAATTTTCTATAGGATACAAAATGATATTACCTTCATGTAGAACATACAAAGAATGGGCAAACACGCTGCTTTAACTCGAATGATATATCGTTTACGATATTATTATATCCCTTAACATAATAAAAGTCAATAGTATTTCGTTTCTTCGGAAGCATATTGAATGAGTGGACTGTCTCGGGTCTTTGACAGCTGTATAAAGGAAAAGTCTCCGGAAAGCCTTCATTTAGGCTTATTTTTTGTCAAATTTCACATTTTTATAGCGAGTATTTTATAGTATTGCGTTATCATATAAATAATAGGAGTTGTTACCCTTGATACTTAAAAGCCTCTTGAGAAAAAAATCATTTCTGATTTTAAAATCTCCACGTTTGTTGTGTGTACGGACACCGGTCTTGCTTCAAATGTTAACCGAAAATTCAATGAATTGGAGAATCTTTCCGAATTATGAAAACCAAATCCAAAGCACGACCAGTATACTTACAAACAGATGATAGAATACAAGCTCACTTTACTGCCTGCTTTATCTCCCTTATCCTCTATAGGCGGCTTGAAAAGAAATTTAACAAAAAAATACTCACCCCTTTCAAAATAAGCAAAAGCCTAGAACCCCTATTCTATAAGGATTTTCTAGACTTTTTGTTTTTAAAAACTGTCAAAGATAAGAATATATCGTTTACGATATTATCGTGAGTCAAGGGGACGGTTCTTCTGACTCATTTTGAAGGAAAATGAGTCGGAAGAACCGTCCCCTTGACTCTTTATAGCTGAGGAATCTGTTTAAACAAATCACCATACTGCGACTGCTGCCTATAAAATACCGGTATGTGTCCCAGCGGCGCACTCACCTCACACCAGCCTTTGCCGTACGCTTGACCGGACCACAGATGAATCCATTGATCATCCGGCAGGTAAACTTTTTGGCTGTTCTGTGCCTCCTGATATACCGGTGCCACCATTAAATCTCTTCCCAAAAGGTATTGATACTTTAAGGTATGAACCACTTCATCATTCTCATAGTGTATATAAGGATGCCGCATGACGGGCAGCCCCTTCTCTGCATTTTCCTGTACCGCTTTTTTGAGATAGGGCCTCAAATGGCTATAAATCCTGCTCAGCCTTGCAAAATGCAAAAGGGTCTCTTCATCGGAATCAAATTGCCAGTTGTCGTCGGGCCGGTTGCCTTCATGGGTTCGCATAATAGGCGTAAATGCCGACAACTCCGCCCATCGCATGAATAACTCTTTTGTTCTCTTCACATCCAAAATTGTAGTAAAACCGCCGATATCGGAATGAGAAATACCAAATCCGCTCATCCCTAATGAGAGTGCCGCCGGTATCACGGAAGCCAATCCGTCGTCCAAACTCCAATTCACCAGCTGATCTCCTGCCCACATAATGGTCGAGTACCTGGACATTCCCGTATAACCGGCACGGCTGAAAAATACGACCTCTCCTAATTGACCTGCCTCTTCTACGGCTTCTCGGTTGGTTTTCGCCCATACAACCGGTAATTTATTGTGAAAAGCTTCGGCACTTTCTCCGGAATACAGCACCGCATCGGTGGGCAAATATTCGCCGTAGTCAGACATCCATCCTGCTAATCCGATGCCCATCATGTTTTCCTTGATAACATCTTTTATCCACGCTATGGCAGCCGGATTGGTTAAATCAAGCATCGCAGCAGGAAATGTCGTGATGACGACGTGATATTCTTCTCCCGTTTTCTGCCTGACGAGGTATCCTTTTGCGGAAGCCTCTTGATATAATTCTCCTTCAAGGGCAAGAAACGGATTAATATATCCTAAGAATCGGATTCCCTTTTTACTTAATTCCTTAATCGTCTCGGGTAAACCCGGGTACATTTCTTCCGAGTATTTCCAATCCCACATCAACTGCTTTCCAAAAGCAGTGACTCGTTTTCCTTGCCAATCTTGCACCCATAAAGCCGCTACCTTCAATCCGTGTTCTTCAGCATTTTGCAGTTTTCGCAAAACAGTTTCCGTGCCTCCCTGAAGCCCCAACCAAACACCGTCATAAGTCCAATCGGGAAGCGCCGGCTGTCTTCCTAAATAGGCCGTTAAGTCTTTAAGCACCGCAGCAGTATTTTCTCTTCGGGATATAACGATTTTTTTGGGAAGCGCCCACACTGAAAGTTCATGATAACTTTCTGCCCTAAAATCGAATACCATATAGTGCGAGTCTTCCACATGACAAAAATAGCGCTGGGTGGATACAAAGGTCGGCTGTGGAAAATACGTTGTATACCAATCCCCTCCGGCATTATGGAATACATCTGCTTGAAAGGTCATATAATCTTTTTTGTTTCTGCCTACCCCCTGCTCCTCAACCCAAAGGGGGACTTTTTTGCCTCTGAGGTCAAGCTCCGAAAACTGTTCGCCGCAGCCATATATATGTTCTTTTTTGTCCGCATGAAGCCTGATCCACACCCTGTTTATATCCCCGGATGCATCTTCAAATGAGGCCTCCAGCCTTCCGTTTACTTCTTTGAAATGAACAACCAGGGCATATAACCCCTTTTTAGAAAATTCAATTTTGAAAGCGTCCGTATTTTTTTCCAGAACACGATAGTCGGCCAAGGCTAATTTTTCCTCAAGATTTTCCTGTATGTCAAAATTGCCATGATACATCGTAAAGCTCCCTTTGCCGCATCCTGCGTACAAAAACGGACTTTCAGGCGTGTGAACAATAATCTTCAGTCCATTATATTCCAATACGAACCTGCGATCTTTGGTTTCCAAATGAATCATTTTTTTAGCTCCTGTCTGGGTCGAGGGGACGGTTCTTCTGACTCATTTTCCGAAAATGAGTCAGAAGAACCGTCCCCTTGACTCCTAATAGTCGGTTTTACATATACAGTAGTAACTGCTCACGAATAACACCACTATAAAGATACTCAATACGATTACTTTATAGAAACTCAACTGCAAATACTTTGTATCCTGCACCATAAAAAATACGGGTACATTACGGATCATGTGCTTTACAAGATTACTTGCTTTTTCTACATTAATACGCTCTACAACTGAGGGAACAGCTAGTACTGTAATTAATGTTGTTACAATAAGCATATTCGTGTTTTTGTAAAATATTCCAATTAAAAAAAAATAATTCCATATGGAACACACTAAACAACACATATATCAAAATGGGTTTAATGATATATCCTATAAGGTTTACCTGCCATCCCAAATAATAGGAGGCGCCTATCAGGACTATTGCACATACCCCTCCAAATAGAATGCCTAGAAAAATCGCTGCTAATAATTTTCCAAGAAAATAGGACCGGCGATTCTTTTTGTTGGAAAAAAACAAGCTTACTGTCCCGCTGCTCAAATCATCGACGTATAATTTTGTACAAAATACGGCCAGCGCTACCGTTGATCCGATACCGTAAAATCCGCTTATTGCCTTTATTGTAAACGGGCCTTGTAAAAATTTAATCGCATACACTAACCCTAATGCCAACACGATAGAGATTATAAGACTGACGTACAGCCATCGATTTTTTAATATATTCTTCATTTCCAACATCAAAACTTTGCTGACTTTCACTTTATTTGGCCTCTCTTTCGTCAAAGTATATATCTTTTAATGTATGCTCTTTCATTTCTATATCTTGTAAAACTATATTCTCTAGGGATAATTTCTTTAAAATCGGATTCATATTCTTTGCTTTAAAGCTTAGTGAATGATGATCCAAGCGGACCTCAAACCCCTCCCTTTCCAGCATTAATTTTGTTCTCTGCAGGTCTGTACTTTTGACTGCTATTGTAACGTGTTTATAGGAAACAATATCGTCTTTATCAATGGATTTGACGGCTTCTCCTTCTTCCATAACCAAAATATAATCACTTACTTTTTGTATATGATCCAACTGGTGACTGGATATCAATATGCCTATCTGTCTTTCTTCGGCCAAATACTTTAGATGCGCCAGTATTTCTTCTATACCGTTAGGGTCCATGCCATTTGTCGGCTCATCTAAAACCAGAAACTCCGGGTTCCCCAACAACGCTATTGCGATTCCCAATCTCTGCTTCATGCCTAATGAATACTTCTTTGATTTTTTATGTATATAGGCTTCCATGTCTAAGGCTTTAATCGTATTATCTATATTTTCCTTATGTCCAATAGAAAATAATTGTGAAAAAAACTTGAGATTTTCAAATCCTGTTTGATTCGGATAAAATTTAGGGCTCTCTATTAGAAAGCCAATAGGACGGTTTGATAAAGAGTCGGGATAATTTACCGACCCCTCAAAATCAACAATATTGCCACATAATATTTTCATAAGTGTTGTTTTCCCGGCGCCGTTTTTTCCTACAATCCCTACTATTTTTCCCGCTCTTAACTCTAAACTTATATTCTTAAGTACATATTGTTTATCATAACGTTTGTATATATTTTTCATGACGATCGTCATATCCCAATCTCTCCTTGTGTAACATGTAGGGCATCTTTTTTACTATTTTGTATTGCGGTTCAGCTGACCCGCTTCAAACAGACATACTGTCCTCCCTGCAATACTTGACGGGTATTCTCCTACATAGTTAAAACCCGTTTTTTCATAGAATCCCTTGGCAAAAGGGTCTGCAAATACATTAAGTCTCCCAATATGCTTTTGCCCGCATATCTTTAACATATGACGCACCATTTGCCTGCCTATTCCTTTGCCGATATATTCGGGGAGGACAAACATATGCTCAAGCCACCACCCTTTTTGTACCAATACATGCTTTGTCTGCATATCTTCAGGTACAAATACAATAGAGAAATAGGCGATGATCTGTTCATCCCATTGAACCACATAGACGATATTTTTATCAATGTATCCGGAGGTAATGGTCAGCTCATCTTTCCAAATTTCAAAATATTCCTCCGGATAATCCCAATAACGCTTGGAAGCAAAAGAAATCTCCGTTAAGATATCTTGCTCATCCGGCTTTGCCAATCTTATATTTACCATCCTGTCACTCCTATCCAATTTTCATCGGGACGGTTCTTTGCTTTAAAACAAAGAACCATCCCTTGTTCTACGGTAAAGTTTTTGGGCCTTGAGGACAAAAACAACATATAAAATGATCATGATCGGAAAAAAGAACCAACCGGCCCCTCTCATTACCGCAAAAGGTGTCTCAAACAAGAAAGCCTGCCAAAAGGCTGCACCGGTCTTTTCCCAGAGCCCCGGTGTAAAATACAATAGCTTTGGATTGAGTAACACGGCACTATTAATGGCTTTTGTTGTAATCAAGGGAATAAAAAACACCATACAAGATATGGCCGCCCATAGACACACATCCGATAATCTTTTATATCGTGCTGCTTTGGAAGGAACGTCGGAAAAAATGTCGGTATCGCCCCCCCTGTTTATTTTTTTAAAATATTGTTTACCCGCTGTCTTTGTGCCGGCAATGTGTGCCCATCCGCTATCTCTAAAAAGTGTAATATACTCTTCAAAATCATCCTTTGTCTTAAAGTGGCGATAATCTATTTTGACGACGGTTTCCTTGGAAGTCATTTTGCGAAACTCATATTGCAGAGATTTTCCGGTCAATTCCCAGCCTTGCATGGCCATTTCATTCAGCCATTTTTCTTCTTTTTCCAAATCAATATAAAATCTAAATTTTCTCATATCGACACCTCTGCTTTATCCCCATTCTCTTCCATCACTTTGATCATATGCTTCATTCTCTCAAAATCAAGACGTAATATTTCTTTTCCTTCCTCCGTAATAGCGTACACCTTACGTCTGCTGTCGTCGCTTTCGACAGGCCGGATAAACTTTAATTTTAATAAGTTTTGAATCGCCCCATACAAAGTTCCTGCCGCCAGTCTTACCTCTCCATTGCTTAATTCTTCAACTTTCTGCATAATCAGATATCCGTGTGCAGGCTCAAGCAATGCTAAAAGAATATAATAAACTGTTTCGGTAAGCGGTAAATGCTTGTTTCTTCTCATACAACTCCCTAACCCCTTCATATATATAATAAGACTATACAGTTTGACTGTATAGTCTTATTATATACAGTCAAACTGTATATGTCAATACTAAAATAACGAGTCGGAGGGACGGTTCTCTTGACTCATTTTTCTGAAAATGAGTCAAGAGAACCGTCCCCCCGACTTGCCGTTAACTTAAAAGAACCGTGCCACTGAAGCCACTGCCGGCTCTAACAACATATATTTCATAACCAAATAAAGCAGTGTCACACTGAAAAATATGGTAATCAACAAACAAACATTATTGAATCCGACTTTTAATTCCTGTACTTTGTACAAGATCTGTGATTTTAATACAATTCTTTTGTAAATGATGACTCCTACTACGAGACTCGCCAAATAAACAATAATTTTTTGCATATAGGAAGGCAAGTCGATCACCACATCTTGGTTAAACAAGTAATTGATCAGTCCCTGACCATAGAGTCCCCCGATAAAACAGAGGAGGCCTAGGATAATGATGATGACTCTCCTGTATTTATCCACGCGGGCTTTCGGACCTTCCCACTTACCCCAAAACATGGATAAATATTTCATAAAGTAAATAATGGTACCCAAATTGATTAAAAGCACCCCGTACTCCAACATATTCCCCTTTATACCGCTCTCTATCAAATATTTCGAGATACTTCCGTTGAAAAACGGTGCACCGGTAATCCCCAGTATTGCTAATATCGAGGACGTCGCTACAATAGGCAGGCGTTTAAAAACGCCTTTAATTTCCCATATATTTCTGGTTTTGTACTCTTCAATAATAATACCGGCCGTTAAAAACAGAGTGGATTTGACGAAAGCATGGCTAATGATATGATAGACCGCACCCCAATATGCGTTGGTGTCCGGATAGTTCAAGCCTATCATAATCAATCCGATTTGTGAGATAGTGTGATAGGCAAGTATCAACTTTATATCTGTTTGAGAGAGTGCCAGAATAAACCCAATCACACCGGTCAGAAAACCCATTACCATAAAATATTCGGACATATCGATCCTGCCAATATACATCTCTTGCACTCGGATAAAAAGATATATCCCGGTCTTTACGTATAAACCGGACAATATCGCAGATACAATGGACGGTGCACTGGGTGTGGCGTGGGCTTTCGGCAGCCAGCTAAACAGTGGCATGAGGGCAGATTTCAGACCGACAGCGGTAATCATCAGCGCATAGGGTATAATCAGCGTCTTAGAATGTTCAATGAGGTGCATTTTCTCTTTAATACCGTTAAAATCCAATACACCGAAGATTTTATAAATAAACCCTATCCCGAAAAGAAAGAACGCCATCCCTACAATGTTTACAAACAGATAGATCATACCGTCATAGATGGATTGACTATCTTTTTTAAACATAATCAATATGCTTACGATGATTGTAGAAACCTCCATCAATACGTAGATATTGAAAAGGTCATTGGATAGAAAAATCCCCATCATTAAAGCTTGCAGTACTAAAAACAAAAATAGAAACAAATTGTTGACATAGTCCTTAGAATAATTAAAAATAAGCATTACCAAAAATAAAACTGCCGTGAGCATCAACATGACGGAAGACAGCGCGTCCGCTCTTAACGAGATACCTACATAACCGTCCCAGCCTCCCAATCTTTCAAATATCGTTTCATACTGTTTCACATACAAAAAATTGACAATCGCACAAACTAACAACCCCGCTTGAAATAGGATGGCTATGCGTTTGATATGCTTGTTCGGAAACAGGTACATAACGGTAGCCAGCAACATGGGAAGCAAAATAAATAAATATAATCTAATCATTTTCCTGATCCATCCTTCTTTTGGTCATCTTTGCCCAATTAGTAGTACCATATTTATGATAAAGGGTAATAAACATTGTCAAGCTTACTGCTGTCACTGCCACACCTATGACAATAGCCGTAATCATAAGGGCCTGGGGAATGGGGTCCGCTATATTGCTCTGGGTTACATTGCCTATAGGCGGTACACTGCCCTCTTTATAATTAATGGTGATAAAAAATAAAATAACAGCCGTTTGCATAATGCCAATGGATATAACCGTTTTCACAATATTTCTGCGCGCAATAATACCGTAAATGCCGATAAAAAATAATAGGATGCTTACCGTTTCACCATTTAGCCACTCCAAAGGTTCACCTACTTTCATAAAAAACAAATCTAAAAAATATAATGCTTAAACCACAAGCTACCTTCATTCCGATTAAAACATTCATTGCGATTAAATAAGGTTCGTTCCAAAAAGGATACTTGAAATTAAATTGCAGGAACAAAAACAGCATCGGAATACCAACAATTAAAATATAAAATATTTTCTCAAGGATCTGTAAGTTTTTCAGCTTGATATCATTGACGGGCAGAGCAAGATATCGGCTGATGAATACGGCTGATAAAACCGCACCTCCTTGAAAGCCTCCCCCCGGCGTATTATGTCCGTTTAAAATGATATAAAATCCGAACAGGATGATAAACGGATACAGGATTCCGGTTGTGTGAGAAATAATCTCGGAATGATCTCTCATACTAGTGCCCTCCCTCATGTCTGGAAAAATAAATAATGCCTATCACACCTATCAGCAGCATTAATGCCTCAAACAACGTATCATACACTCTATAGTTTAAGTAAATAGCTGCCACCGCATTCTGTGCACCTGTATCTTTAAAAAAGGACTCCTTGTAATACTCAAATATCTCATTCGGCAGAATCTGAGTTGTTTGACCATAAATCCATAAGAATAGGAAAACCACTAAAGTTATATAAATAAACGTAATTCTTCTTCTCATTATTAATCTTCCTCTTCGATTTTCTGTATGACGCAATGAAAATCAATATCTCGATCCCTTTTGGTATAGATATATTCTTGCAAGGAATCTAATTGATAATTTTCTTTATGTCCATAAATAAACGCCCTATTGTCCCTTTGTCTTACAATTAAATCGTATTGATGCTCCGATATAATCTGCTCAAGACTTTCTGTCGTATAGATCACCTGGGGTTCCAATTCTCTCGAAATACAAAATTTTTCAATCATATTAAGAATATATCCGCGCCCTTTGCTGATATACTTATCATTGATGCCGGAGGCATCTTCATTGGTATAGTAAATGGTAAACACCTTGTACTTTTGCAAGGCTACAAGATACAGTATAGTAGCCAGCGTACTGCCTATAACGGCCTCAGCAATTGCAACATCCGGGGCACTGTAAAGAAGATACGCAAAAGAACTGATGAGCGAAAAGACCCCCATATGTATAACAGCTCTGCGCAGCTTTCGAGTTCGAACGGCCAAAACGGCAAATACGATCATCAAGATTAGAAAAAACCGTGTCACTTCCTACTCCTCCTTTTCCACCTTATACCCGCTCAAAAAAGCGGACCGGGCAATGGCATGGGTAGTAAGCGGATTAATAACAATCATAATGATTAAAATAAGCAGCACTTTTAGCGAAAAAAAGCTAAGCCCTTGTTTCATAATGGTCCCTGCCATAATTGTTATAAACCCTACGGTATCAACTTTAGAAGCAATAAGGGTTCTGGCATAGAAATTATTGAACCTAAAAATCCCATATACCCCGAAAGCAACAAAAACAATGCCGATCCCGATAATGATATTACTAACTATATTGAGCATCATTATATCCTTCCCTTTCTTTGGATAAATCTCGCAATAAAAAGAACGCCTATAAAACCTAACAGCACATAGACAATCGCAATATCCAAAAGGTATGACTCATTCATCATGAGCGCAAACAATACAATAAGCATAATAATTTTGGAAGAAAAAAGATTCAGTCCAAGAAGTCTATCCCATATCGTAGGGCCCAAGATAACCCTTACTAAACTTGCCGCGCCTAATAAAGTCAGCGTAATGAGAGCGATCTCTATAAACATACCGGTCCTCACCCCTTCAGTAAAATTTTTTCAAAGTTCCCTTTTATGATTTTACCTGCTTTCTTACTATCTTTGGTAACACAATTAAGCCATAATATTACAAGTTTGCGACCTTTTTTATCTATCGTAACGGTCCCCGGTGTCAAAGTAATTGAGTTTGCAAGCATGCTGATATATAAATCACTGTCCAATTCCGTTTCTATTTCTACAATACCCGGACTAATCTTACCCGATATAATTTTTATAATAGTGGTAAATCCTGAGAAATAAATTTGATAAATAAGATATAGCACATATTTTATCATCACAGTCGGCTGCAATTGATAAGTGCTTTTGTAATCTGTTAATAAGAGAAGATGATCGGTGATAAGAACAGATAATAAACCCAGCGCGCCGCCTGCCATAATCGTAGCCAGTGAAAGATTCTCGTTGAGAATCACCCAAACAACGGCACATATAATAATAATCTCCAAATAGTATAAAACTTTTTTCATATTCATCTCCTTATAGATACTCAACTTTAAAAGCGAATTTATTTTTAGGTTTAGAGTCTATTATCTTTATTGCATTCAAGTTTCCTTAATTGTATTCGCTATCTATAGATAATTTTCCTTCAAATTATTCAAACATTTTATTTTTTTTTTACAGCCATCGTCGGAAATAAGACGCAGACCCCTCGGATGTCTTAGGCTGCACTTATATAGATACCACATTTTAAACAGGTTTATGCAATATAATAGAGAGTTATAAATACTACTGCAAAAGTAATTATTTACAACTCTCTATCTTTTTTTACGCTATGCCCCGCGCTTTCTATCGTACGGCTTTATGTAAGGCCTGTTCCAGATCCTCAATTAAATCCTCAACATCTTCAATGCCGACCGAAATTCTAATCATATCCGGTGTCACGCCTGCTGCAAGTTGATCCTCTTTCGATAATTGCTGATGGGTTGTACTGGCCGGGTGAATCACCAGTGATTTTGCATCGGCAACGTTGGCAAGGTGTGAAAACAACGCAAGGCTGTCAATCAATTTCTTGCCTTCTTCTGTTCCGCCTTTGATGCCAAAAGTAAAGATGGCCCCCGCGCCCTTGGGCAAATATTTCTGTGCCAGCTCATAATAGGGGTTATCCGGTAAGCTCGGATAATTGATCCAGTTCACTGCAGGATGATTTTGTAAAAATGCGGCAACCTTTTTTGCATTAGAGACATGTTTTGCCACTCTCAGGGATAATGTTTCCAAGCCTTGCAGCAGCAAAAAGGCATTAAAGGGACTCAGGGCCGCTCCCGTATCTCTCAAGAGCGTCACTCTAGCTTTCACAATATAGGCAAGGGGTCCCAAGGCTTCTACATATTTGATACCGTGATAACTCGGGTCTCCCTCCGTGAGCAAAGGGAACTTCCCGCTTGCATCCCAATCAAATCTCCCTGAATCAATAATGACCCCTCCGACGGATGTGCCATGTCCTCCGATAAACTTTGTCGCCGAATGGACAACGATATCCGCTCCGTAGTCGATGGGTCTGATCAGATAAGGTGTACCGAAAGTATTATCGACAATTAAGGGAATATGATGGGCATGGGCTATCTTAGCAACGGCTTCAATATCAATAATATTAATACCGGGATTCCCTATGGTTTCAATGTAAACCGCCTTCGTCTTTTCATTAATCGCCTCCTCAAAATTTTCGGCATTGTCGGGATCGACAAACACCGTTTTGATGCCAAAGCGAGGCAATGTATTGGCAAACAAGTTATAGGTACCGCCGTATAAAGTGCTTGCCGCCACGATCTCGTCCCCTGCTGCCGCTATATTCATAACGGCATAGGTAATCGCTGCCGAGCCCGATGCTACTGCCAGGGCAGCCGTACCTCCTTCCAGTGCGGCCAGACGCTGTTCCAATACATCCGTTGTAGGATTCATCAGTCTTGTATAAATATTGCCGAATTCCTTCAACGCAAAAAGATTGGCCGCATGCTCCGCATTATCAAAAACGTACGATGTCGTCTGATAAATGGGCACCGCTCTGGCGCCTGTCGCGGGATCAGGGGTTTGCCCCCCATGTACTTGTAATGTGTCAAATTTGTACTCTTTTTTACTCATTGATATGCTCCCTTCGTTCATTAGTTTGGCATTCCGGGTCCGGAGTTATGAGTGAGGATCACTAAACGCTAGTTAAACTCCGAACACCCAACTAAAAAAACTCTCCTGCAGATAACAGGAGAGTTTGTCTCTAAATCTCCTCTTATCTCTCAGCGTTAAGCTGCAGGATTTAGCACCTCTGCACGGTATGTGCCGGTTGCCGGGTTTCATCGGGCCAGTCCCTCCACCACTCTTTATAAGAGTTTTCTCAGTATTCCTATATATTTTCTTGGTAATAGCATAACATAAAGATCCGCACATGTCAACTTTTCAAAAAAGGGGTCAGGCTTCACAATTACACAGTTCCAACAGCTTATTATAGGTCTTTCCCAAATGACCAAGATTTTTCATATCTCTGTTTAATATATTTGTGATTGCCTGCTGACTTAACCCTAGAGCTTTGCTTATTTCCTTTTTGGTACTATTACTATACTATAATTTTCAAGCATAAGCTCGACAATATTCCGCTTTGCTACTATGTCCCCTTTTAACGATTTTCTTCTTAACTATCGGTTATCTTAACTTGGCTTTCATTTTCTATGATTTTGATTAATTCTTTATTATCCTTTTTCATTGTACATTATAGATACCCAACTTTAAAATCGAATTTATGTTTACACAAAAAACGCAGAACCATCGTTGTTTGTGTAAATAGTATTTTAAGGTATAAAGCTGGTTATCTTTAGTAAAACGACTAATGTATTTTTTAAAACACCCTTATTCACACGTATTTTTAGGTTGCAGTGTACTATCTTTATACCGTTGGTATACACCTGTTGAATTCTCTGCATGGTAATCGAAAGCGGTGCATACCGCACTTGCATTAACAATTGTGTAATTGTGAAGCCTGACCCCTCTTATGTGGTGATTTCAACCAAATTGCCGTCAGGGTCAAGGACACAGCTTTCGTAGTACCCGTCACCTGTTTGACGGGGCAGAGAGTGGATGGTATACCCTTCCGCCTGCAGTTGAGCCGTTAATGCATCAACCTCTTCTTTGCTCCCCACCGAAAAAGCAATGTGCGCATAGCCGATCGTATGCAGCATATTATTTTGCTTTGCAACAACAGACGGCATTTCCATCAACTCAAGCCTTGCTCCCGATTCGAACCGTATAAAATAGGATTCGAATTGGGTGTTCCGGTTGATATATTTCTCATTGCTTATCCCGCCGAAAAATTTAACATAAAAACTCCTCATCTTTTCCAAATTTTTTGTCCACAAGGCAACATGTTCTATCCTCATGCTTTCCCACCTTTCTCGCCGCCACAGCGCCGATATACATCATCACTGCCGGCACTAAAATAAATATCGGTAACCTTTCAATATTAAACAAATCTGCCATACGCCCTACCAATGAAGGAATAAGCGCCCCTCCCAAAGACGCAAAAAGCGAGATAAAGGCGGCAATGGTACCGGATTTTTGGGGATTGACCGCTGTCGCGGACACCATAATAATAGGAAATATGCCGGCTAACAGCAAACCTAACAGCGGAACAACCAGCATTGTCCATATCGCAAAAGGTACAACCCACCAACTGGCAGACACAACGACAATGGCTGAACCAACGCCGACAAGATAGTTCAAGAATCCTATGCGATCGGCTATTTTCCCGCATAGGAGACGACCAGCCGTTAAAAAAATCCAAAAGATACTCGGCATTAACGAGGCCTTGACCATAAACCCGCCAGTAGTTGTCTGCCAAAACTGAGACAACCATCCATACACCGATACTTCAATGCCTACATATATAAAGGCTACTAACCCTAATAGCCAAAGGAACTTATTTTTTAACAGCAAGCCCATTGACGCTTCTTCCCGGGTATCGCCATCTGATTGCTTGATTTTGACAGAAAGCAATATAAGCCCCACAATAAGTGGTAAAACCATCGTAAAAACAAATGCTCCTCTCCAGCCCACTAACTGTGACTGTATGGGCAATGTCGCCACTACCGGGCCTTCTGAACCTTTTACCACGTTCAAAAAGTAATCTTTCCCCATATACCACGTAGCCACCACCGGACCCAAAATGGCTCCGACTCCGAAAAAAAAGTGCAATACATTCATTGCGCTGCCTTTGTGTGTGTCCGTAGTATCCACCGATAAGGCATTGATACCAATCTCATAAGCACCGAAACCAACACCGCTGAGTATAATACACAACAACAGCGAAATATAATTATGGGCTAATGCACACCCTAACAAACCGGCAAATAAGATAGCGCTCCCAACCAGCAAAAATGCCTTTTTCCCGAATCTATCCGCCAAGCTTCCCCCAATGATAACAGTCAGCAGCATTCCGTAAAATTTCCCCGACAATATCATCCCCGCCTGTCCATAATCCATAGGAATGGCTGCGCCAATGTGCGGCAACATCGGTCCGATAATGCTTGATACCATGCCAATCGTTATAAAACCGGAATACTGCGCCAGCAATAATCGTTTCTTCATTGTGTAACCCCCATATTTTTACTTTTCAAAAGAAATCATATCACTTAAAATGAGTATAGTCAATAAAAGAAGGGGTCAGGCTTCACAATTACACAATTCGACTAACCGATCATAGGTTTCCCTAAAAACGCCAACGTTTTCTAGACCTCTATTTAATATATTTGTTATTGCCTGCTGACTTAACCCTAAAATTTCACTTATTTCCTTATTGGTGCTATTGCTATAGTTTTTAAGTATAAACACAACTATCTTCCGCTTTGCCGCTACATCTCTTTTTAGTGATCTGCCTCTTATATCTGCTATTTTAATTTCACTTTTATTTTCTATGATTTCGATTAATTCTTTACTATCCCTTTTCTTTGCCTTCTTCTCTTTTTGCTCTTGGCCTGCATTTGTTTCTTCCCACTCTTTAAAATTCTCATTCTCTTCCTCTTCCATAAATGCCAGGTATTCTTTTACTGCCTTCTGTCTATTTTTCGAAAATAATAACAAGGGAAAGGCAATATCCGTTACATTCCTTTCCCGATCGCCTATATACTCCAAGTGGCTGCTCCAATTATATTTTATTCCCTCTTTTATCTTAGCTTCTTTTGGATTTTTATGTATATATCTTATTAAACTCAATAGATATTGATCTTCTTGGCACAGCTTAGCTTGGTACCTCTGCTCAAATACATGACCTGTTCTTTCATACCTTTTATTATATCTTTGCGTATACACCTGTTGAATTCTCTGCATGATAACGGAAAGCGGCGTATGCCGTATTTGTATTAACAAATGTGCATGATTGTCCATAATACAATAGGCATACAAATTAAACTCCAGCTTTTCCTTATACATCTTGATAATCTTTAAATATTCCCTTTTATCTTCACTGCTTTCAAAGACTTTTTCTTTATTATTACCTCTACACATCACATGATATAACGCCCCTTCGTAATGTATCCTTGGTTTTCTCGCCATATCTTTTCATCCTTTATCTTTTTTTCCTATTATATCAAATAACTGTGTAATTGTGAAGCCTGACCCCTTTTGTGTTTTAGGCTGTCTCCCCGGCCCATATCTACCTCAAGTCCGATTGAGCGAATTCTTCTCTCAATGCACTGTCTGCAATGGGCGGCTTCATCTCCCGTACATATTTTATTTTCATATAACGCATACTTGGCCCTGACCGCTATGGGGGAAAGATTTGGCATAACCACATTGGCCCCTGCGTTTAACGCCTTCTCTCTGCCCTTCGGATCTAACGTACCCATGGCGGTAGTAGAGGGCAATAAGCATTCCGGTATCAATAATCGCGTCAAGGCCAGCATGACAAGGGTATCGTCCACCGTCCCGCCCTTTGAACCTTTAAGGGGTGTCTCACAATGGGGAATATAGGGCCCAATGCCAATCATGTCGGGATCCAGCTGTTTTAGAAAACACAGGTCCTCTGCCAAATCCTCGGCTGTCTGCTCCGGCAGCCCAACCATAAATCCCGCGCCTACCTGATAGCCGATTTTTTTCAATACCTGTAAGCAGTTTCTGCGATTGTCAAAGCTCATGCCCGGGTGTAATTTCTCGTATAATCCCCGAGACGCTGTTTCATGTCTCAATAAGAACCGATCCACCCCGGCTTCAAAAAGGTTTTTATACACCTCATAGCTTCTCTCCCCTATTGAAAGGGTAATCGCTGCATCCGAAAACAATGCTTTGATGCTTTGTATAATCTCAATTAATTTCTCCTCCGTATACCAAAAATCTTCGCCGCTTTGCAATACAAAGGTCCTGTACCCCAATTGATAGCCCGTTTCACAACAATGAATGATTTCTTCCGGCGATAAACGATATCTGTCCGCCTTGGTATTGGACGCCCGAATACCGCAGTAGAGACATTCCTGTTTGCATATGTTGGAAAACTCAATGAGCCCCCTCATATAAACTTTATTGCCATAATATTTTAACCGCGTCTGACGGGCATACTCAAACAGTATTTTTTGATGTTCGTCATCCAAGTTTTGAAGTAAATAAATGATTTCTTCTTTTGTTAAATGATTTTCGTCATATAACTTATTCAGCAATGCTCGCATAAGACATACCTCATTTTTTAATAGTTTGGGGTTTGGAAATGTGTTGTGTGTACAGCATACATAATACTAAACACATTACCGTCAAGCTCAAAGCAGCAGAGTGATGGGGACGCAAGATTTGGGCCTTTTCGAAGGATAGCCGAGAAATCAAAAGCAAAGCGATGAAACGACCCCCGCGTCATCTTCAAATACTCTACCCGATATCAAAGCCGCTATCTTGAACCTCCAAACTCAAAACGCCCGGCTCCGCGCCCCACGCTCCGAACTAATCTAAAAAAACAGATCTCTCGTTCCGTTTTCAATCCGCTTCAGGCGATCTTTGGTCTGTTCTCTCATCTTTTCATGGGGAATATTCTCAAGGTTTTCTTCAATCACCTTGTTGCCCAAGGCCTTCAATTCATCATCGGCATAATCTTCCAGATATTCTTTGAAGGTCATCATCGCATTGGGATAACAGAGATTATGAATTTTGCCGCTTTTGGCAAATTGCATAAAACGGTCCCCTGTTCTGCCAGTCCTGTAACATGCCGTACAATAGCTCGGCATATATCCCTGCTTGCATAAGGTCTTTATAATCTCATCAGGGGTTCTGTGGTCCGCCAATTCAAACTGGGGTTCATCGTTCCCCTCTTCGTGCTCTTTATAGCCGCCGACCCCGGTACATGAACCCGCACTAATCTGTGAAACACCGAGTTTAATCACTTCTTCTCTGAATCCCGGCTCTTCCCGGGTAGATAAAATAATGCCCGTATAAGGTACTGACAATCTCAAAATGGCAACAATTCTTTTGAAGGCGTCATCCGATACCAAATATGGATAATTTTCTAACGATACGTCCTGTGCCGGTCTCATTCTAGGTACGGAAATGGTATGCGGCCCTACGCCGTATTGGCGCTCCAAGTGCTCTTTATGAAGCATAAGGCCCAGCACTTCATATTTGTAATCATATAAGCCGAATAATGCACCGACTCCTACATCGTCAATCCCCGCTTCCATCGCTCTGTCCATGGCTGTGAGGTGATAGTCGTAATCGCTTTTCGGTCCGGCAGGATGCACTTTCCCATAGGTCGCCCGGTGATATGTCTCTTGGAACAGAATATACGTGCCGATCCCCGCTTCCTTCAGCTCCTTGTAGTTTTCTACCGTTGTCGCCGCAATATTGACATTGATGCGACGAATACTTCCGTTTTGCAGCTTGGTATTATAAATCACATCCATGGCATGCAGAATATACTCAACGGGACAGTTTCGGTCATCCTCCCCTGCTTCCAAAGCAATTCTTTTGTGTCCGAGATTTTCGATAATTTCTGCTTCTTTCCTGATTTCATCATCGGTCAGCCGTCTTCTTGTAAAACGATTACCGCATTTATAGCCGCAATATGCACAGTTATTGACACAATAATTCGAAACGTATAACGGTGCAAACATAACGATCCTCGTGCCGTAAATGGTTTCTTTCACTTCTTTGGCCGCTTCAAAAAGCTTTTCTTCCAGAGAAGGGTCATTGATTTGCAGAAGAGCCGCAACTTCCTCAACCTCTAGCCCTTTTGACATTCTTCCCTTCTCAATAATTTTTTTAACATCCTCAGCGCCTGCTCTCTTCCCCTTTTCCAACGCAGCAAAAATCACATCATCTTTGATAAAATCCGCTTTTTGCGTCCCATGATCCATCATAAAACCCTCCCTTATACTTTAAACCCCTATGGTCATCTATTCGGCAACATAAATGTTATGAATGATATTTAGTCTCTTCCTCACGCTTTTCCCATGCCATTTGTGCCGACGGAAACGGAGCAATGGCCCTTCCCAAAATACCTTGCACATAAGCAATGAGAACCCCATAATTGACAATCGGCACGTTCGCCCGAACCGCTTGCTCTATGCGGTACTGCATGGCCCTCCTGTTGAGCATGCACCCGCCGCAATGCACGATTAAAGCATAGTCCCGTATATTTTGCGGAAATTGTACTCCGCTGGCAAACTCAAGTTGCAGCCGCTTTCCTGTCCTCTGTCGGAGCCACCTTGGAATTTTGACTCGCCCGATATCATCGGCCTGGCGATGGTGGGTACAGGCTTCGGCAATTAACACTTTATCACCGTCTTGCAGGGTTTCAATCCTTTTCGCGCCCTTCACCAATTCCGTCAAATCCCCTTTATTGCGTGCAAAAAGAATAGAAAAGGATGTCAGCGGGATATCTTTAGGGGTGTCGGCAGCAACCTTTAGAAATGCCTGTGAATCCGTGATCACCAACCGCGGTTTCTTCCCCAGGTTCTCCAGTGTTTCTTTAAGTTCATATTCTTTTGTCACAACAGCCATGGCATCACTTTCCAAAACATCCCTAATGGTCTGCTGCTGGGGAAGAATTAATCTGCCTTTCGGTGCCGCCTTGTCAATCGGAACGACCAGCACGACAAAATCTCCCGGCGATATCAAATCCGCAACAATTTTAAATTTTTCTTCATCTTCCGGTAACGCTTGAATAATGGCTTTTTTCAGTTGAGAAATCCCCTTTCCGCTCATGGCGGAAACAGCATTGAGCGGAATGCCCAATAGGGCTTCATAGTCTTTTAGCATCCCTTGTGCCGTGTCCTCTTTATCTATTTTATTCACAGCACCTACAACGGGAATATTTTTTTGCTTTATTTGCCGCACAATGGCCTGTTCAAAATCCGTCGCACCGATAGCAGCATCAATCACCACAACAGCTAAATCCGTTTTATGCAATACCTCCAGCGTCTTTTTCCTGCGAAGTGCACCCAGCTCTCCTTCATCATCCAGCCCCGCAGTATCAATCAGCACCACAGGCCCTATGGGCAGCAGTTCCATCGCCTTGTAAACCGGATCCGTAGTCGTCCCCTTCACAGGGGAAACCACTGCAATCTCCTGCCCTGTCAAGGCATTGATCAAACTGGACTTCCCGGCATTACGCCTGCCGAAAATCGCAATATGCACCCTGTTGGCACGAGGCGTCTCATTCAACCCCATCTCCTTTTCCTCCCTCAACTAGATTCTATCTATCCCTCTATCTTCCTTTGACCTGTCAATCCACCTGTATCCTACCCACCACCCACTATCAACTAATCCCCTCCCGGTATCCCCGGCTTGGTCACCTGATAAGGGTTCAGAATCTGCTCTATCTTTTCTTCCGTCATTATTTCTTCATCCATTAACACCTGCCGGATTGTCTTCTGTTCTTTTTGGGCCTTTTTGGCTATCTCCGAAGCCCTGTCATATCCGATATGATAAACAAGGGCTGTTGCAAGGGCAGAGGAACGGTCTACATATTGCTTGCACTGTTTTTCATTGATCCCTATCTCTCGCACACATTGATGTTCAAAAAGGGCAATTGCCTTTGTCATCATTTCCAAGGATTCTAACAGTGCTTCCGTAATAAGGGGACCAAAGGCATTCAATTCCAACTGACCGCTCATAGCCGCGTGCGTAATGGAAGCATCGTTTGCTATTACCCTCATTGCCACCTGATTCACCATCTCCGGTATGACCGGGTTCACCTTACCCGGCATAATAGAGGAACCCGCCTGCACCGGCGGCAAGATGAGCTCTCCAACCCCTCCTGCCGGCCCGGATGCTAAAAGACGCAAATCATTGGCAATCTTCATCACATTAACCGCCGCTGCTTTTAAAAGTCCCGACACTTCCACAAATACATCCATGTTTTGCGTAATATCCATCGGAAATTCACTGCGGGCAATACCCAATCCGGTCAGTTCCTGCAACACATCTGTCATTGTAAATATATACTCCGGCGGCGCATTGATGCCGGTGCCGATGGCCGTCCCGCCAATATTTACCTGTCTTAATCTTTCTTCCACCTTATATAGACGCCACCGGTCTCTTGCAATGGCCTTTGCATAGGCCCCAAATGTCTGGCCCGCCATCATAGGAAGGGCATCCATCAGCTGTGTGCGTCCCAATTTGATCACATCTGCAAACTCATTTTCCTTCTCTTGCAGGGCTTCCTGCAAGGCCGCGAAGGCATCGCTCAAAGGTCGCAACAGATTGATAGCGGCAATTCGAAGGGCCGTAGGGTATACATCATTGGTAGATTGACAGTAATTCACATGATGTAAGGGATGAACCACTTCATAATTGCCTTTTTGTCCCCCTAACATCTCAATGGCGCGATTGGCGACCACCTCATTGACGTTCATATTGGTGGATGTACCGGCTCCCCCTTGAAATGCATCCACCACAAATTGGTCTTCAAGGCTTCCGGCGAGAATCTCATCACAAGCCGCAATAATGGCATCCGCGATCTCCGGCGGCAGCTGCCCCAGCTTATGGTGCGTCATTGCCGCAGCTTTTTTAACCACAGCCATTGCTTGAATCATATATGGATTCACCGGCTTTGCACTAACCGCAAAATTCTCAATCGCTCTGGCGGTATGGATGCCATAATATGCCTCTGCCGGCACCTGTTTCTCCCCCAGCAAATCCTTTTCCACACGATATGCCCTATTCGGGATATGATGCATAGCGCCACCCCCTCCGTAACTATAGAAAAAATCTTTTAAACTACAAAAACCCCTTTCCCAAGACAGGAAAGGGGTTTATTAACACACCACAATAAAACAGTAGGGCAGCCAGGATTAAACATTCCGCCGAACGCCAACCTCAGCCACTTCTTACTATCATATATCAACCTTCCTCGCTCTCAGGTCACGAACATACCCTTGAGGTTAGAAACCCGTATTCAATTGGTATCTCTTTGTTTATATTTTAACAAATTTTAGATGAAAACGCAAGGTTTTTATTGCTTTTCATCCACATCCCATAACTTTCCGACAAACAACACGGTACCCGTCTTATCATCTGCGATCACAAATACGAAGGGTCTGTCCCCAATAAAAGTGATCGGTTCCTCCATTGCCGATTCTTTTATTGCAACTACGGTTGCTCCTGCTGCTTCACTGCCCTCTTCATTGACTTCAATCACCGCTTTATGCAGTACCTTCTCTATACAAACACCACCCCTTATACCGGAAAAGTCGGCAGACTCACCAAAGGCTTCACCCATGCCCAGCGCAGTCAAGCTGTCCTTTAGATCCTTGATCCCGTATTCCATTTTAAATCGCGGGATCTGAACCGTTACATCCCCTGTTTCTGAAAGACTCTCCTTGATTGTGTTCCACTTGGCATCATCAATCCCCGCTATGAATTGATTGATTGAGGCAGCTTCGTCGGGAAGTATACAATACATCGCCGTCTTTTCGTTGCCATACGGCAGTCTGACCGCCTTGAAATCATCTCCCTGTCCGTAAGCTACCTCCCCTTTTCTGCTCATCATCATCACTTCTTTTGTCTCTCCGCTCCCTGTCCGGAAGGTTTTAGAGAAGGT
>JAKSBV010000256.1 GCA_022360955.1 Bacillota bacterium | reverse complement strand
AACAGGTAGAATACCTGCAATCACGGGGGATGGAGGAGCGAGAAGCTATCTCCTTGCTGATCCGAGGCTTTCTAGGAGCGGATGTAGCAGGCCTGGGGGCTGAATTGGACGCCAGGATCGCTGAAATCGCCGAACTGGCGGGTCACGGTGAAGCGTAGCCGGAAGATATAAGTGAATAATATTTAAACCCGGAAGTAATGTGCAAAAGGTGTGTTATGCCCTTTATCAAGGAGTATTTTGTATGCTTGATAAGGGGCATTGCTGTTGTTATGGGCAGAAGGGCGGTATTTTGCAAAAAGATCCTCATTTTCAAACACCAACAAAAACCTCAAAAAGTGTATCTTCAGATACAATAATACAAATAGGATTGTGTTACAATAACATGGCGAAAATGATAATTGATATCAAATAAAGCGCATTATAATACGCAAATCTTTATTACAGGAGGCAGGTGCTTTGATTCAAGAAAATATAGCAAGCCATTTAAAACAAAAATCTGACCATGAAAGTATTCTAATTGAATATAGAAAAAACAATGTAAAAAAAATTCTATTGATCACTGTCTTAGCAGCCGCAATGATTTTGTTCAGTCTATTCGCCATTACAATAGGCCCCGTAGACATGACCCTGAAAGATGCCTATCAAGTGATAGCGCATAAAATATTACCCCATTGGGTGGATGCTCCCGAAGTGCATATAGAAAGAACGGTATGGCTTGTCCGGGTTCCTCGACTGCTGACCGGACTTCTGGTAGGGTTTAGTTTGGCGGTAGCCGGCGCAGTGATGCAGCCCGTATTAAGAAATCCGATGGCCAGCCCTTTTACATTGGGTATATCATCGGGGGCGGGTTTTGGAGCCGCTCTTGCCATTATTTTTGGAAAAAGTATAGGAAACGGTTCCTATTATATCGTTGCAAATGCATTCTGCTTTTCCCTCTTTACGTCATTGATCATCTTGCTATTATCAAAGAAAAAAGGGGCTACGCCGCAAATGATGATCCTCATAGGGATTGCCCTTTCTCATTTGTTTACCGCAGGTACAACGGTGATGCAATATTTTGCCGAATCCTGGGCAACGGCTGAAGTCGTATTCTGGATGGTCGGCAGTCTTTCAAAAGGGACGTGGGGAACCCTCAAGTATATATTTCCTGTTGTTCTCCTGTGTGTCCCTTTTTTAATCATTAAATCATGGGACCTGAATTCCATAGGGGCGGGAGATGATGCGGCAAAAAGCTTAGGGATTAACGTTGAAAGGACGAGAATCGTTTTAATGGTTGTGGCTTCCCTGATCACGTCTACGACGATTTGCTTTACAGGTACGATAGGCTTTATAGGTCTTGTGGCCCCACATATTACACGCCTGATGACAGGCGGTGATAATCGTTTTGTGGTGCCCATATCCGGACTGGTCGGTGCCTTGTTGTTATCCGTGTCGGATATTGCAGCGATGAATATCATATCACCGGTGGTGATACCTATTGGGGTTATGACGTCTTTTATGGGCGTTCCCTTATTTATATATTTGATTGTTAAGATGAGGAGGGGCTTGCATTGAAAATACAGGTAAGGGATTTGGAGTTTGGTTATACAAAGGAAAAAATTTTAAAAGGTATAGAGCTGAGTATTTTACCGGGGGAGCATGTTTCGATCATAGGGCCGAATGGGGCTGGGAAATCTACGTTAATTAAGTGTATGGACGGTCTTTTAAAGCCTCAAAAAGGTGATATTAAAATTGACGGTAGATGCATAAGAGGGATGAGAAGAGAACAAATCGCTAAAAAAATAGGGTATGTCCCCCAATCTTCCGCAAGCCTGTTTATGTTGAAGGTGTTTGATATGGTGCTTCTCGGAAGACGGCCCCATACCACTTGGAAGAGCAGCGAAAAGGACAAAAAGCAGGTTTTGAATGCCCTCAGATTATTAAATATCGAGCACTTGGCGATGAAAAACTTTAATGAAATCAGCGGCGGACAGCAGCAAAAGGTTATCGTTGCAAGGGCAATTGCCCAAGAAACGGAGATGCTGTTGTTGGATGAAGCCACCAGTAATCTTGATATCAGACATCAATTGGAAGTGATGGATATTGTGAGAAGGCTTGTGGACGAATTGGGCATTTCTGCGGTTATGATTGTCCATGATTTAAATATTGCTGCACGCTATTCGGATAAGATTATCATGATGCATCAAGGTGAAATAGCTGCTGCCGGTACACCGGAGGAAGTTTTGACGGAGGAGAATATATCTTCCGTATACGGGGTTGAAATCTGCATCGAAGCTATAAAGGATAAACCCTATGTTGTTCCTTTAAAGGCTAAATATGCATAAATCTTCGATTCGCCAAGGGGGCATGATGAAGCAGGTTAATGCCATGCACCCTATGAAGCAACATAGCATAAAAAGAAAGGGATGGATGATATGAAGAACAGGGTAAAAAATGATATTGCTTTTTTGCTCATTGGTGCTATGATTTTCGTGCTGGCAGGATGTGGCGAAGCGCATCACACAAAGGAGCAGAGCTCTGAAAGAAAAGAAGGGATTCAGGTCACGGATTGTGTAGGCAGAGAAGTCACATTAGAAAAGGAAGCCGAAAAGATTGTTGATCTAACGATGATAGACGGTGTGCGTACTTTGGTCCAATTGGGTGCCCAGGACCGTGTGGTAGGGATCAGCAATCAGGGGAGCCGGATTTTTAATACCGAAGGCATGGTTAAAAAAAATTATGTTATCGTATCGCAAGCAGCGCCCGAACTAAAGGATTTAGCCGTGGTAGGGGACAGTAAAGAGCCTAACGTTGAAATGATCATATCCTTAAAACCGGATGTTATACTGGTCGACAGCATGGCAAAAAATGTTGCCGAGCATATTCAGAAGCAGACCAATACGCCGGTAGTGTGTGTAGGCAGCTTCGGAAGCTTTCATTATGATATGTTCAGAATGCTTGGCAAAATTGTAGGGAAAGAAGAGAGAGCCGAGGAATTGGTGACGTTTACAAAAAATAAAATGAAGTTGGTAACGGACATTACGGCAGGGATAGGGGCGGATGAAAGGAAAAGGCTATTTTACTGGACCCATCCTTTTGCGGGCAATGCACCGAAAACAAACGGCAATTATGAAGCATTTCAGTTAGCAGGAGGCAAAAATGTTGCCTCAGAGGGGGAAGTGATCCCGGAAGGTGTTTATGAAATTACCAAGGAGCAAATCCTGGCATGGGACCCGGCGTTTATCTTTTTGCATTCACCTTTCAAAGAAGATTTAGAAGGGTGGCTTACCGCAGACAGTGTTAAAGAAGATGAAGTCATTCAGGGTACGGAAGCGGTTGTAAAAGGCAATGTTTATCCGATCAAAGGAGAGTTGAGCGGCTGGGATATGGCCACGGAAGCAGCGGAAGTGTTCTATGTTGCCAAGATATTATACCCTGAAAGATTCCAGCATTTGGATGTCGAAAAAGAAGGTAACGAAATACTGAAAAAGTTCTATGGCATAGAGGGGTTATACACCGATATGAGTAAGCAAATCAAGCTCTATGAATGGCAATAGGATATTGGCGTATACAGCGGTGAGGGATAATGCACCGTAAAGCGGGAGATATCATAGTATTGCAGCAGCGGGTATTCCAAAGCTATAAAAAGTTGAGGGTTGAGCATGCCCCTGTCTTGCAAGACAGGGGCATGCTGTTTTACTCTACGACCCTGGTTAGTCATTTTCCGACCTCCGCCCTCTGACCTCAAGTTTATACGGCTACCTTTATGCTATAATGCTAATGTGTGTTATCTATATGTTAAACGCATACTATAGAATTGCGAGACACGGGTGCATGTCATTAGGTTGAAGGATAGGATGGCAGCTATTTCAATGATCCCTATTATATTCTTCAACCTAATATTATACACCTTAAAAGAGTAAATGGATTGGCTGATTGCTTATGCATCATTTAATATGGATTCTAAATCATCTCTTTTCAAAATGGTTATGGTTTTATGGTCAATGTCAATAATACCCGCATCCTGAAGTTTTTTTAATTCCCTGGAAAAAGACGACCGAGATACGTTTAAGTGTTCGGCCCAAGACTTTTTTGAATAGATTAAGTGAATCCTATTGCTGCCGCCCGATTTAATATTGTAGAGTAAGGCAAAGGCTATTTTTTTTTGTATGGAAGAATAAGAAAACAATTCGAGTTTGTCATTTAACAGCAATACACTTTTAGCAAATAAGTTCAAAATATTGCGTGCGATGATATTATCTTTAAGAAGTACTTCCAATACACTTTGTTTATCAATCAACAAAATATCACATTGTGTCTTCGCGATAATATCAAATTTACATATGGGTATATCGGAAAGAATTAATGGGCCGCCAAAGGCGTCTCCTTTTTTCTTGTAAAAAACGTTAAAAAACTTGCCGGATTCAAGATTATTTTGTATTTCGATACCACCGTTTAAAACAATGCCGATGTGGGTAGGGGGTTGATCGGCTCTAAAGATAAAATCATTTTTTTGGTAATGTATGATTTTACATTGTGTTCGCGATAGGATATCTTTAATTTCATGTTTTTCTTTTTTTTTAAACATCGCACAGCTACATAATACGGTCATATACTGATTCATTTTGGCACCTCACTATAAGAAGGTTAAAGAAGAAGTGATAAACACACCCCTTATTACTCAATTATATAATAATAATCCTTAAATGTAAATGATAAGAATTATCATTGAGTGCATAAATTCTGGGTGAAGAAAATTATTCCAACAACTGATATTCCAAGGCTAAGAGTCTGTAAGCTTGCACCGGGTCGCAGCAAAACTCGCTATCGCTCAAACAGTTGCTGCTTCCTCCCTTTGCGGCACTAACAGGCTCTAAGCCTTTCCATAAGGTCATTTCCATAATTT
>JAKSBV010000167.1 GCA_022360955.1 Bacillota bacterium | reverse complement strand
TAGATACCCAACTTTAAAATCGAATTTATATTTACACAAAAAACGCAGAATCATCGTTTTTTGTATAAATAGTATTTTAAGGTATAAAGTTGGTTATCTTTAGCGAGTTTTGCTGCGGCCCGGTGCAAGCTTACAGGCTCTTAGCCTTGGAATATCAGTTGTTGGAATAATTTTCTTCAGCCAGATTTTATACACCCATACCGGCACACTTTGAAAAGTGTACCGGCATTCGTCCCCTTAACATGACAAGATTATATGCAGTTGGTTATCTTCATATTTTCATATCCTGATGGATATCTACACAAGCCCTAGTCTTATAAGTTGTTCTTCCGGCGCCTCATATTCCATCACTGCTTTTTTCATTTTTTCCATCAACACTTTTTCCACTTGTTCATCTTGTATCATATGATGCTGCCCATAATCCTTTTCTATATCAAACAGCAAATGCTCACCGTTATATTGACTTCTTTGATTAAACCTTTGTGACTCTATTATTTCAGCAGGTATCTTATATACCGGATAATCGGTCCATTTTAAATAGCGTCCCGTCTCTATCTTTTTAAAATCACTGATAGTGTTAAGTCCGTAGTATTGGCAGAGTGTGGTCGGCATGGCCGTATAAAGGTACAGCGGCAGATTGTCTTCCCTGACAGACGCCCTAAAATATGTATATTTTCCGTCGGTGATATTTACACTTTTTCCAAAATATCCGTAAAGTGCATATTCTCTTATGCTCTCTGTCTCACCTTTGAGCAGCGGTATTAATGATTTCCCGTGAAGCTTGTTTCTGCACCTGTTCCTGCTAATGCCAAAGTAATCAAGTACTGTCGGCAGGATATCTATATTTTGTGTAAGCGCCTTTACACGATGATCTGTATCGACATCCCCGGGATAATGAATCATAAGCGGAATGTGGAAGACTTCATTATATGCAGGCATATAAATTTTGGCCATAAACCCATGCTCTCCCAGCATATACCCATGATCTGTCATGAAAATCACCATGGTATCTTCCCACATATTGTTTTGATCCATCACATCAAGGATTTTCCCCAGCCATTTGTCCGTCATCGTGAGGGTGGCCGCATATCGATTGCGTATATGGGTCACGGCCTCCTCCGGCTCCTTAACCGGTGCATATTTGGGCCAGTTATATAAAGGACCGTCATAGTGATCCTCATATGGTGCCAAATAGTCATCAGGTGTATCAAAGGGTTCGTGGGGATCGAATACTTCTACCCACAACAGGTAATTGTCTGCTTCTTTATTTTCCTCCAGCCAATGGGCCGCTGCTTGCAGGGTCTTTGGTGTAGGATAATCGGCTTCTGCTAAAAATTTTGTTCTGTTTAATTCATACTGAGGTACATACCTGCCGCAACGGGCAGCTGTCTCCGGCTCATAATTTACCTTTGATACCCACACGTCATTTTCCTGCCCTCGAAAGCACTCCCACGTATTAAACAATTGGCAGTAATTTTCTCCTCCGATTTCCAAGTAATGATAATGATCTGTCACCATATGGGTAAATAGGTTTTGTTCTCTTAATATGTCCGGCAAAGTACGGTCGAAGGGTTCAATAGCCCCCCAGTTCCTATCAAGAAAATTCAATCTGCCTGTCATGATGTCACGTCTTGCAGGCATACATGGCGCCGAACCTGTCCAGTGATTATCAAAAACAACACATTTTTCCTGCAATCTTTCAAGGTTAGGTGTTTTCACCCAGTCATTCCCATAGGCGCTTAAATATCTCCGGTTTACACTATCTGCTAAAATCATGATTGCTTTCAATAGTCATCCCCCCAAAACCAATGATTCAGTGTGTTGTAAGGGTTAATCCCCTTGTTTTGACCCTTTCTCGTTAATTTATTACGAAATGCATCCCGCATTTTTGTCTCATACGGATAACGAACTGCAGCCTAAAAATACATTTGTACAAACAACGATGCTTCGACGTCTTTTGCATCAATATAAATTCAATTTTAACGTCGGTATCCATAAGATCCGACAAGCCATTGTTCAAAAACGGGAAAACATTTTTAAGTCCGCATCTGCTTTTTCTTATCCGAGTTAAAAAGGTATACCTGATATACATTTTGATTAGAGAACCATTATTAAGACACCTTGATACCGTTGCCCGGGAAACTCCGGCCAGTGCGGCAAGATCTTTTGATGTAAGCATATGCGCATTCACCTTTAAAAATATAGATACCCAACTTTAAAATCGAATTTATATTTACACAAAAAACGCAGAATCATCGTTGTTTGTGTAAATAGTATTTTTAGGTTTAAAGTTGGTTATCTTTAATATGATTGTATACGCATTCAATTCCTTTAGTATATTATACTATGCATCTTATAAACGAGCAATGTTTAATTGTTAAAAATCCACAAAAAAGCCGTCAATCGCCCAATATATCCTAAAAAAATCTCACTCCACCGCTTTGACATATATCATAATTAGTGTAAAATGAAAGATGGACAGACGTGATTCACGCAGTATTAGAAAGTATATTTGTACATATACTAAAATTTAAAGGAGATTGGACCCTTTGATGTTCAATACCGCCCTTTTCGATGAGTTTTAACCGTATCAAATGACCTGAACAAAAGAAGGAGTAAACGACCTATGAACTTATCATATATCATCGCCCCGGGAATAGGCGCATTCATCGGATATATTACCAACTTTATAGCCATTAAAATGCTGTTTCGCCCCGTAAAGCCTATATATATATTCGGGTTCCAACTGCCTTTTACACCGGGTATTATTCCCCGAGAAAAGGCAAAACTGGCAAAAAGCATCGGCAATGTGGTGGGTGAAAAGCTTCTAACCAATGAGCTCATCATTGAAACCCTTACTCTACCGGTTTTCCAGGATAAAATCGAAGCTTTTATAGATGAAAAATTAATGGAAATCAGAAGTAATAATCAAAAAATAGAAGCGTTCATGTATACTATTTTAGATGAGGACGAATCGGAACACCTTATTACACTGCTTCAAAATGATGCCGCTGATTTTCTATACCATAAGATTAACTCTCCCGAAGTGATGGACAAGCTGACAAGCCACATATCCCAAGCTTTGGACGAATATGTGCAAAAACAAGAGCATAAACCGGTGTTTAAAATCCTTTTAATGTTGAATAAAAGCATTATAGACTCGGTCAAAAATACCATTACCTCAAAAATAAAAGAAGTCCTTTTTACCGATTCCTATGCTGTCATAAAGGCCCTAGTGCATGATGAAATGCAGCATATATTGAATATGCGCGTTAATGATTTAGTATCCCATTGGGAGGATAAGATCCCTAAAATCAAAAAAATAATCCTCAACAGCTTTAATCGATCTATCCGTGAGAACGTTACAACGATTACCTCGGCCCTAAACATCCCCTCTATTGTAGAAAAACGGATCAATGCCTTTGATGTGCTGGAGGTTGAACAACTCATCTTAAGCGTAGCGGAAAAGGAGTTAAAAGCTATTATATGGCTGGGCGCTTTGTTGGGGCTCTTCATGGGTTTTTTGATGCCGCTGTTTTCGTAAGGAAATAGCAGCGAAGTTTCGCTCACTTACAGATATCGCACTGTAAGTTGGAAATATAATCGTACGCCAACAACCGGTATTCCCTTCTTGTCGGCATTAAAGAAGGCGTTTGGAATGCATCTCCCAAACGCCCGTTTTTGCTTCTTCATTCGTATTACGCTGTTCTTTCCTTCTTAAAATCATCCAGCAATGTCATCTGACCCATGCCGCGTTCCACATTCATTTCATAAACGCGTTTTGAGCCCAACTTTTCGGCAATCAACTGTGCTGCTACCTGTGGGTTAATTCTTTCACCGCAAGTGAATACGTCTATGCTCGCATATCCATGTTCCGGGAAGGTATGAATGGCAAGATGGGATTCGGAAATCACTACTACACCCGATACCCCTTGTGGTGCAAATTTGTGAAATGCTACCTCTCTCACTTCCGCTCCGGCTTCAAGAGCTGCTTCCACCATAATTTTTTCAACCATTTCTCTGCTATCCAATAAACCGTCATTACATTCCCACAGTTCCATCATACAGTGTCTTGAATAAGTATCCATGAGACTGCCCCCCAATCTTATTAAAATTTGTTCTTCACCACGGGGGAAGGTTAGTTCAACCGATGCCCTAACCAGAGGTTAGTTAGTTCAGCAGATGCCCCAACCCTTTAAGTGAAGGAAGTATAATATTCTCGATTTTTATAAATCACCTTAGTAAGAATAACACATTTTTGCTTAAAAATCAAATATTATTTAGATATTTAAAAATTTTTTTGGCCTTTGCTTTTTCTATCATTATATCATAGATAGGATGAAAATGATACATTATTTGACCCTGTAACTCAAAAGGGTTTTCACTGGGTCACAAGGTATGCCGGATACGATCTTTTTTAAAGCAAATCTTTTGTAAATTTTTATACACCGGTCAACACCCTACACGGACATCAATCTATCTATGCTTCTGACGATTTAATCAAATCCCTATACCAATAATAGGATTCTTTTGGTGTTCTTACCCCTGTCTCAAAGTCTACGTGCACAAGCCCGAAGCGCTCTCTATAGCCTTCGCCCCATTCAAAATTATCAAATAGCGACCATTGGAAGTACCCTTTGATGTCTACTCCTTCATGAAAGGCTTTTTCCAATTGCAAGAGATATCGATGCAGGAAATCGATTCGGCCCTCATCGTGCACTTTACCGTCCAGTGCGACCCAATCTTTGTTGGACAGGCCGTTTTCGGTAATGTACAAGGGCTTTTTATACCTTTCATAGATGAACTTCGTACCCCAGTACATGATTTCTTCGGATACAAGCCAGTTAAGACCTGTTACCGCATGGCCCGTAGGCAGCTTCGATACTTTTACAAAGTCACCGTCTTTTTCTACTCTCGGCCCCTGATAAACATTTAACCCAATAAAATCAATATCTTCCGTAATGATTTTAAAGTCCTCTGCTAGCTGTGCTTTTGGCGGCAGATGATCCCTCAATTCATCCATCACCCAATTGGGATACTTGCCCAGCAGAATAGGATCATACCAATAGTCATTGTGGAACAGGAAGTTATCGTTTTGACGGTCACGGGTTTTTGCATATTTATTAAACATATAATCTTTTGCTGCCTGAATATCCTGTTCGGCTTCCGTATTCGGAATCCCTATTGACGCAACGAAGGCCACCCCTATATTTGCTTCCTTTCCGACAATTTCACGGATGACTCTTACCGATTTGCCATGGGCCAATAACGTATTGTGGGTCATACGAATGATATCATATTTACTATACCGGTGACCCGGTGCGTGGAGGCCCGTATAGTACCCCACACCGATAAAACATTGGGGCTCGTTTAAGGTCATCCAATGCTTCACCCGATCTCCAAGCCTCGTAACAACAACCCGTGTATACTCCTCAAACCATTGGGAGGATTCGTCATTCAGCCATTGCCCTTTTTTATAGAGTTCATAGGGATAATCCCAGTGAAAAAGCGTAACATAGGGTTCAATACCGGCTTCCAGTAATGCATCTACAAACCGGTCGTAGTAATCAAGCCCTTTTTCATTGACCTGCCCGATACCATTAGGCAGCACACGAGGCCAAGAAATGGAGAAGCGGTAGGCTTTTACACCAAGCCCTTTTAAAATATTTACATCCCCTTCTATGTTATTATAGGAATTACATGCCACGTCACCATTATCCATGTTATAAACTCTGCCTTCTTCTTTCGCAAACATATCCCATACGGATAATCCTTTGCCGTCTTGATAGGCAGCACCTTCCACTTGATAAGCTGCTGTTGCGGCCCCCCATAAAAAATCTTTATTAAACATGTCGGCCTCCTTCATTTTTCTTCCGCTTAAATTAATTGATAGATACCCAATTTAAAAATCGAATTTATATTTACCCAAAAAAACGTAGAATTATCATTGGTTATCTTTACCCTTGCACGGCGAATATTTAAAATATTGAAAATATGCCTTCTTTTCTTGTCTTTGAATGTCTTGACACGCCATGCCGATAAAGGCTCCCGTAAACCCTTCGGGCTTTGTATAGTCATCGGACAAAATGGATGTATCAAAGGCGGGCCCGATTTTATGGAAATTCTCTCCATCCAGGGCATAATAAAATTGTCCTTTATCAAAGGCCGTTTTCACTTTTAAATAGACCGTATCGCCCTCAATGCAGACTTCTTTTTCTTCAATATAAGCATATACGCCCTGGTCCATTTTGAACACCTTTAACACTTTTGTATTCTTCGCCTCATCATAAGACATATATAAATAATACTGATTGGTCTCATCATATCGGTAACTGAGTCCTGCCATGTGTTGAAAGCTTGTGGGATTAAATATCAGCTTTGTTTCGGCTTCAAACGCAAAATGTTCCTGCCTTCGCAGCAAAAGCGCTTGTCTAAAATTGGATACCGGGGACTCCAACCCTCTGATGCCTAAAAGGCCTTCTTTTTCTTTAATCGAAAAGACCTCTTCACTATACGGGATTCTAAGGGTTTGGAAATCCTTTAAAAATGCTTCATTTTCAAAGGTATATACTTTTTCTTCATCTTCCTTTACTGCAATATCCCCATCCACATAGAAATAATCATCGGGATAAATGGAACCGTTGACCAGATACGGCCAGTCATCCCGCCATTCCACTTCCTGCATGGCCGTCTCCCGGCCTAAGATGCATCGCTTCGTTCCGGGCAGCGGTCTGCCGCACAGAAAAGCTACATACCATTTGCCATTCTTTGTTTCCACCAGGGACCCATGCCCCGCTTTTTGTATCGTCAAATCGTCCCGTCCCATTGAGGTAACCAGATGCTTATTGGGATGTTCTTCATAGGGACCTTCAATCTTTTTGCTTCTCGCAATGGTCACGGCGTGATTATAGGAAGTTCCGCCTTCTGCCGTCACCAGATAGTAATAATCTCCTCTTTTAAAAATATGAGGCCCTTCTGTTAATCCTCTGTCCGTACCGGTGAATATTTTCTTAACCGGTCCCACAAGAGACATGGTTTCTTCATCAAAGGCCTGCAATAAAATACCGCTGAACATTGGTGAGCCAAGCGGTTTTGTATGATCCCACTCCATATTCATATACCATTTCCGATCCCCATCGTGGAAAAGAGAAGGATCAAAGCCCGAACTGTTTAAGTAAACCGGCTTAGACCAGAGGCCGGTGATGGAGGGGGCTGTCGTAATATAATTATGACAATCTTTAAAGGGCGCAATATGCAGGGATTTTACATCGGTAAAGATCAGATAAAATGTCCCCTTATCATAAGATAAACACGGTGCCCATATGCCGCCGGACTTCAGATTGCCTATCAAATTCAAATGTTCTAACGTATCAAGGGGTCTTGATACAAGTTCCCAATTGACTAAATCTCTCGAATGATGAATCTGAACACCCGGAAAATATTCAAACGTAGAATTGGCGATATAATAATCATCCCCTACCCGCAAAATAGAGGGGTCCGGGTTAAAACCTTTTAATACCGGATTTGTTACTTTGGTTCTGTTCATATTAGTTTACTCCAATCTAATGTCTAAGTATAGATAGGGCCCTTTAGACCTATCGCTGTATTTGTCCAAATCTCAATGCTGTTTTAAAGGGCACTATCTCTATACATACTACCCCTTTATGCCGCCGAGTGCAACACCGGCAACAATAAATTTTGAAAGTATCAAATAAACAATTAAGAGCGGTACGATGGTCATGGCAATCCCAAGATAAATACCGCCAAACTCCGTACGATAAATATCTGCTCTCAACAATTGTACCAACATGGGCAAGGTATATTTATCCTCATCGGAGATGAGCATCAGCGGCATCAGGAAATTATTCCAGGATGCGACAAAAGTAAAAATACCCATGGTGGCCAGCCCAGGCTTGAGTATAGGCAGGGCAATCCTGTGAAAAATGCCAAGCTCACTTGCACCGTCTATCCTTGCAGCACTCACAAACTCTTTCGGAAACGCCGACAATAAATACTGCCTTAAGAAAAATACGGTAGCCGGCGCGGCAATCGCCGGAAAAATCAAGGGAATATACGTATCCGTCAAATTCAGGTTTAACATCATGCGATAAAAACCGATCATACTGATCTGTGTCGGTACCATTAAGATAAAGGCAATAACTGCGAAAATAAAGTTTTTTCCTTTAAAATTATAAATGACCAGTCCGTAAGCCGTTAATGCACTAAAATACAAGGATAAGGACGTAGCCGATACCGCAATCGTAAAACTATTGATAAAACCGCGCCAAATGTTAAACCCTCTGCCCGTTAAGACATCATAGTTATATCCTGCATAAATACTCGGAATCATGGAAAAGCTTTGTTGTATCTGCTCCGTTGAGCGCGTCGCATTGACAAACAAAATCCAAAAAGGGATGATACTGAGTAAAACAAGTACCCCACTCACCAGGTAAATCCATGAAACCTTGAGACCATAGAAACTTCCTAACCTTCCCCTTTCCATTATCTCCTACCTGCCTTTCTCATTCTTCGATGATTTGTCTCATCCGTCCTTGACTTCATGGCTCTAAATAAGATTACACTAACGATTAAGATAATAAATAATAGCAATACGGAGGCTGTTGCTGCAAAATAGTAATTCCTGCCGCCCGCGAAAGCCTGTCTATAGATGAACATTGTCATCGTTTCAATCGAATAGTCCGGATTTCCTTGTTTTGTCAAAAGGAAGGGAATATCAAACATCTGCATACCGCCGATTAATGACGTAACAAGCACATAGAGGGTGATGGGCTTTAACAGCGGCAGCGTAATCTTTCTAAACATCTGCCCGCTGGTTGCACCGTCCACTACTGCGGCTTCATATAGCGATGGGTTAATCCCTAGTATACCGGCCGTTAATATGATAAACGTACTGCCGTACCACATCCAAAACTGAATAAAGGCTACGATGCCTCTTGTTGCGCCGACACTTCTAAAAAATTCAAAGGGTTCTTCCAGCACACCGAAGTACATCAGCAGTTGATTGATCGGACCGGAAGGATAGCCGAAAAGTGTGCTGAAAAGTACCGCCACCGATGCGGCCGTAATAATATTAGGCATATAAAATGCAATTTTAAAAAATCCTACGCCCTTTAGCTTCACCCGGGCATCGGTAAACCATTTTGCCAAGAGCAAGGCTATCCCGATTTGGGGAATGAAGTTTACTATCCAAATAATCCAGGTATTGCGAAAAGCCTTTAAAAACAATTCATTGCCCAAAATCGCTTGATAATTTTTAAATCCGACGTAATTGAACTCCGTTTCCCAACCTGCCAGATCCGTAAAACTTAACTGAAAAGTATAAATAATCGGATAGAGTTGGAAAATGAGAAACGCCAATATGAAGGGTGCCACAAAGAAGTACCCGTATTTATCATACCTCACCAATTTATGTTTCTTTTTCACCATCATATCATTCTCCAATCTAAATTTAATACTATGGATAACGCACTGTAAAGTTGGAAATATAATCGTACGTCAGCAACGGGTATGCCAATGCTGAAAAGTAGTTGAGGGCTGAGAAATGAGGGTTGAGAATGAACCGTGGACCGTTTGCGAGACCTTGTCGCTGATTACTTTGTGTTCCTGTTCGGTTATATTCCGATTTCCGCCCTCTGACCTCCGATCTCCGCCTTATCCATACTTTTATATTTCTAATTCCAGTGTACGTTGTCTATATAGATAATAAATTTTAAACTCAAATATATTGATATACTGCAATGCCCTATCTTTAATGATGCCGTTTTTTCGCGCCGAAGGATATAAAAAGGGAATCGGAGTAAGCTACTCCCACTCCCTTATGATTATAAAATTTAGTACTCTAAGTTAGGAAAAAGGTTTTGTACCGAAGCTTTAAAGTCTGCCAGAGCAGCGTCTTTTTCCTTTTCGCCTTTGGAATAAGCCGTAAGCTGTTCGTTAAATACGTCTTGAATATCCAAATCACTGCCGGTTAAAACGGAAGCATCCACGGCCGGCGCCATTTCTGCAAAAGCCGCATAGTGGTTCTGATCGTTCAGGAAAGGCTCCGTAAAGTCATCTTTAATCGCTGCAACAACATTTTTATTGGATAGGAAGTCCCCTGTATCCTTAGCCCATTTCGTCAGGAATTCTTCATTTAATGTTAAATAGCTTATGAGATCGGCAGCCGCCTGTGTCATTTTTGTACCTTCACGCATAGTTACCCAAGTGCCGCCCCAGAAATAAGGTGACGGACCTTGAATCATTGCCCAGTCTCCTGCGGTGGATTGGCCTGTTTCCGCATTCTCTGCATTGGCTTTGAGTACATAGTGCAGCCCCCAGGTGGGTAAAAAATACCCAAATACATCATTGCCCGACATACTGGCAAACCATTGTTCCGTCCATTGTTCCGCTTGATTGGTCAAACCTTCCGATTCCAGTTTGCGTCCCATATCAAGCAATTCTTCAATTTTAGGGTCAACGACAAATTTGTTATCCACAACCCATCCGTTTTCACGCGCCGCATAGAAGACTTGTACTAAGTCACCCAGGGAACTAAGGGCTTTCACTTCACCCTTTGAATCGTCATAGATTTTTTTAGCTGTCTGATAGAATTTATCAAAATCGGATACCATCGCCTGTACTTCAGCCGGGTCATCGGTGCCCAGATATTGTTTTGCAATGCTTCTTCTGTAGAAGAATGCCCCCGGTGTTGCCTGCCAGCTCAAGCCTTTTAATTTTCCTTCATCATCGGTTGCAACATCCAGAACATATTGCAGCACCGCATCTGTCTTGCTCTTGTCAAATCCGGCGGCAGCAAGGTCGGCCGTATGCTTGGAATCAACATATTTATTGACGTAAGCCGCCTCAAGGGCAAATACGTCCGGTGCGCTTTTGCCGGAAGCTAAAGCCGGATCCAATTTCGGTTGATATTGTTCATTGGGTATAACCACCACTTCAATTTCATAGGGTAAATCCGGATACGCTTTTAAATAATAGTTTTCTATCATCTTTTGAATTTCATCGGTGAATGTCCATACCACTAATTTTTCGCCTTCATCGCTAACCGATTCTTGCCCTTTTCCGCTGTCCGTATTCGTATCCGTACCTTCACCTCCCGAACCACAAGCCGCGAATGCAAACACCATTGTCAGAACTAAGAACAAACTTATCCACTTCTTCATCGTTTCGTCCTCCTTTTTTTATTCAACTTCAAATTAACCTTCATGTTTCTTGCAGGATTTTCCTTTTACCAGCTCCACACCCACATGAACATCAATCTTAGAATGATTTTTCGTTTCGATGATATCAATCAAGCGCTTCGCTGCCTGTATCCCGATAAGCTCGGTATTCTGTCTTACCGTCGTAATCCTTGGTGTGATCATTTCAGCAATCTCAAGGCCGTCAAATCCTGCCACCGAAACATCTTCCGGGATCCTAAGTCCCATCTTTCCAATTGCTCTTACACCCCAAGCGGCTACATAATCATCGGAAAAAATAATAGCCGTGGGACGATTTGCTCTTTGCAGCACTTCCAACGTCTTTTGATAAGTCACATCCTTGTCATAGTACAATCCTTCAAGCAACTGTTCCTTCGTAGCAGCTATGCCATTTTCCGTCAAGGTATCAACAAAGGCATTGATCCGAATATCGGTTACATAGGAATGTTGTCCATGGATGTATACAATGTCTCTGTGATTCAAATCAATCAAATACTGTGTAAGTAATTTAAGTCCTTCATAGTTGTCGGACAAAATGGAACTTACCGTATCATAATTATAGTCAATGACGACGATGGGGACATTGCTATGGATGAGCTCAAGAATTTCTTCATTTTCGTAATCAAAATTAGCGATAATGACACCATCAAAATGCCTCCTCCTCACATGCTGCAAAAAAGACACGTTATCATTGCCCGCCTTTTTAGATAAAAATGTTAAATCGTAACCCTTTTCTTCCGTATACGCTTTAAAACTCTCAAGTATCTGTGCAAAGAAGTAGTGCGTAAGACCTGTTTTATTCGTTGCTTCAACTTCAAATAAAACACCGATATTCCACGTTTTCTTTTTCGTTAAAGCCTGTGCTTGTGCATTGGGCGAATAACCCATTTCCTTTGCGAAGCTTAATATTCTGTTGCGTGTCTTGTGATTCACATCCGGATAATTATTCAGTGCTTTTGACACGGTCGCGCTTGAACAACCTACTTTTTTTGCAATGTCATAAATAGTAACCATATTATTCCCTCTTTCCCTAAACCGCTTTCGGACATATCTAAAAAAATTATACCTCATTAGATATGCATTATGCAAGCAATTTATGAGAAGTACCGAAACCGTTTTTGTTAAATTTGAACAAAAAACAGGCGCCCATGCTTTGAATGCTAAGCTTTGTTTACGAAACCGATTTCGATTATATTATAACATCATCCTATGCTTTTGTCAATAAAAAACTAACCTGGACATAGGGACGTTTCACTTGTCCTTTTTTAGTGTTTTCTCAATAACCCCTTTACCTATTCCTAACACTCTACTTAATTGACGTATGCTTGTCTTTTTCTCACAATAGATTGCTCTGATGATTTCGTTTCTTTTCTCTGTTGGCATTTTGTTTACATTATCAATGTTATACTTTACACGTATCAATTCACTTAACACCTTATCATTATACCTTTTTACAGGGTTATATTCTAAGCACTCGTCATTGTTTTTTGCATTCATGAAGTTTTTAAAGTCTTTATATGTTTTAAAGTAGGCTTTTATCATTTCACTACTAATAAAAGACTTCTCCCCTTGATAGCCAAGAGCATATTTACAATAACTACTCCATTGATAATCCTCTGCTTTTTTTATAATCCCAGCTTTTACAGGGTTTTGATGGATATACCGTAACACTGTTAATAAGTAGCTTTCGGTTTCCACCGTTTCACTGGTATATCTATTTTGAAATAAATGCCCTGTTCGTTCATATTTCCTATTATGCCATCCCACATATCCTACAGAAATACGCTTAATACTTGTACCAATTTCCTCATCTTCTTTTACTAATAAATGGACATGATTATCCATAAGACAATAGCCAAATAGTTTGAAATTTCCAACCTGCTTTGCCTTCTCTACATTACCTAAAAATCTTTCCCGATCTTCATCATCTAGAAATATATTCCTTTTGTCTATACCTCTTAGCATTATATGATACATTCCCGTACTGCTTCTTTTTCTTACTTGTCTTGGCATTTTATCACCCTATTATAATATAACATGTCAATAAGATAAAGACAAGGGAAGCGTCCCCTTGTCTTCGCGTTCAATATATTGCTATTTCTTCATTTCAAGTACTTCTTTTACCTTAGCTGCAATATTCCTGGCCGTCAATCCGTACCATTCCAACAATTCGCTGGGTTTGCCGGATTTACCGAATTTGTCTTCCACACCTACTCTTTTCATGGGTACCGGTGCATTCTCAACAAGCACTTCCGCTACGGCACTCCCCAAGCCGCCTATGATATTGTGTTCTTCTGCCGTTACAATGGCCCCGGTTTCCTTGGCTGCCTTGATGATGATGTCTGCGTCAATGGGTTTGATGGTATGTATATTGACAACCCTTGCACTAATGCCTTCTTCTTCAAGCATTGTTTTTGCTTTTAATGCCTCGGGAACCATAAGCCCGTTTGCAATAACAGTTACATCTTTTCCCTCTTCCAGCTGTACCCCTTTGCCCCATTCAAATTGATAGGTGGCTTCATCAAAAAGGATTGGTACGGCCAGTCTTCCGAATCTCAAATATACGGGGCCATAATGTTTGATGGCCGCTTCTACGACCGCCTTTGCCTCCACCGCATCGGCCGGGCTGATAATGGCCATATTCGGTATGGTCCTCATCAGGCCTATATCCTCCAAGCACTGGTGAGAAGCCCCGTCTTCTCCAACCGAAATACCTGCATGGGTCGCACCTATTTTTACATTTAGCCCCGGATAGCCAATAGAGTTTCGTACTTGTTCAAAAGCTCTGCCCGCCGCAAACATGGCAAAGGAACTGGCAAATACAACCTTGCCGCAACTTGCCAGACCGGCGGCTGTGGACATCATATTTGCCTCCGCAATGCCCGTGTTGATAAATCTTTCCGGGAACTGCTTTTTGAATGACTCGGTTTTGGTGGATTTTGAAAGATCTGCATCCAGTACTACCATATCATATTGTTTGCCCAGCTCTGCCAGTGCTTTTCCATAAGCTTCCCTCGTTGCCATTTTTCCAGTCATTTACGCCACCTCCAATTTCGAAAGCACTGCGTCCAATTCTGCCATTGCCTGCTCGTATTGTTCTTTGTTAGGCGCATTGCCATGCCAGCCCGCTTGATCTTCCATATAGGATACACCTTTGCCCTTTACACTTTTAGCGACAATCATAGTGGGCTTGCCTTTGGTAGCCTTTGCTTGAGCGATGGCATCCGATATCTGCTCATAGTCATGGGCATCGATCACAATAACATGCCAGCCAAAGGCCTTAAATTTTTCATCTATGGGAGATGGAGACATAACTTCGGCAATCTTGCCGTCTATCTGCAAACCGTTAAAGTCTACAAAAGCCGTCAACTGATCCAATTTATAATGAGCCGCAAACATTGCAGCTTCCCATACCTGTCCCTCTTCCAATTCTCCGTCCCCTAAGACGGCATAGACCCTGTAGTCCTTGTTGTCCAGCTTCGCGTTAAGCGCCATGCCGTTCGCAGCGGAGATGCCCTGACCCAGAGAACCGGTGGACATATCTACCCCCGGAATCCCTTTCATATCCGGATGTCCTTGCAGAAAACTATCGATTTGACGTAAACGCTTTATTTCCTCCGCAGGAAAAAATCCTTTTTCCGCCAATGCTCCATATAAGGCGGGTGCACAATGGCCTTTAGACAATACAAATCGATCCCTGTCCTCCGCTTTCGGATTCGACGGATCTACGTGCATCACATCAAAATACAATACCGCAAGTATATCTGCAATCCCCAGCGAACCGCCCGGATGCCCCGAGGCCGCATGGTATACCCCTTCTATAATATGCTTTCTGATCTTTGTGGCTTTTACAGACAACTGCCTTATTTTTTCTTTATCCACTTTATATACTCCTTTACTGTCATAAATGTTGACCGGATGTTTCGCTCCAATTCTGAGGAAATATGAAAATATTATTTCTGCCTAAAATATTTTAAGCATCCGTAATCTTTTCATGCTTTCCCCATTACAATAAAATCTCAAGCCTATTTTTTCGGTACCGATTCCCAATCCTTCAAGAATCTTTCTATTCCGATATCCGTAAGAGGATGTTTGGTCATCTGTACAATGACCTTATACGGTACGGTGGCAATATGCGCCCCCAGACGTGCGGCCTGCACGGCATGAATAGGGTGCCTTACACTCGCTGCAATAATTTCCGTCTCAATGCCATGGACCGAAAAAATATCAACAATCTCTTCGATCAATATCATGCCTTCATTCCCGACATCATCCAGCCTGCCCAAGAAAGGGCTCACATAACTCGCGCCTGCTCTTGCGGCCAACAATGCCTGTGTAGCCGAGAATATCAACGTCACATTTGTTTGAATGCCTTCCGAACTAAGAATCTTGACTGCCTTTAATCCTTCTATGGTCATCGGAACTTTAATAACAATGTTTTTATGTATTTTTGCCAATTCCCTTGCTTCCTTCACCATACCTTCCGACTCAAGACTAATCACTTCCGCACTAATAGGCCCGTCTACAATAGATGTAATTTCTTTTACGGTTTCTACAAAATCTCTTCCTTCTTTTGCAATCAATGTAGGGTTAGTCGTTACGCCGCAGACAACACCCATATCATTAGCTTTACGGATCTCCTCCACATTTGCTGTATCAATAAATAATTTCACAACCACTTACTCCTCTCATTCATTTTTTGTAACCCTAGTCATTTATTTTCCGTCATCATTTTATCACATTTCATCACTTTAATAAACATATTTTAAAATTAATTATCGTTTATTATCGATTTTTTATTGTTTTTTATCGTTTATTATCACTTGTATGCTCTATTTTTCATATATTTTATAAATTTACTTTTCAATTACGCAAATTTTTGTTACACTGGTATTATATTAGTGGGGGGTGGGGAGGTTGGAGTGGGGAGAAGGAATAGTGATTAATAATGCAGAATTAAGAATGAAGAATTAGGTTTTGAGGGAGTCATGGGTAATTCTAGAATAAAAAGCAAGTCATGAGCGGCAGGTGGTTCATTCTCGACCTTCATTTTTCAGCCCTTAACTGCTTTTTGACCTTGGATACCAGTTATCGAATCATTTTTTCTTCCCAAATTCATGCACCCCTTATCCATCTATATTATACGACACAGAAAGAGGATAAATACATGTTTGTTACGGAAAGACGCAATCGTATTCTTGAGTTATTATATAAAGATAAAAAAATTAGTATACGGAAACTCCAAACAAATCTCGATGTTTCTGCTTGCACCATCCGAAACGACTTGAGAAAATTAGAAGAAAACGGGTTGATCCAGCGGACACACGGCGGCGCCGTCATGCCTAATTTTATCCAGCAGGACTTAAGTATTTCCTTTAGAAAAAACAAAAATGCGGAGGAGAAATCTGCCATCTGCAAAGAAGCCGCCGCATTGGTACGGGAAGGTCACTGCATTTTTCTGGACGGCAGCTCTACTGCTTTCATACTGGCCAAACATCTCAAAGATAAAGAGCGGATAACCGTTATTACAAACGGTCTCTATACGGCCCTGGAACTAAAAGAAAACCCCAATATTAACGTCATCTTAACCGGCGGTGTCATGTGCCCCAAATCGGCATCTATGGAAGGCCTGCTTGGGAAAGATCTCATTACGCAGATCAATGCCGACATCGCCTTTGTATCTGCAAAAGGGTTTAGTTTAAAAGAAGGCCTGACAGACTTTAATGTGTACGAATCGGAACTGAAAAAATTAATGCTGTCAAGGGTTAAAAAAATAGTGGCACTTGTCGACTATTCCAAGCTGGACAATATCTCTACCGCCAGTTTTGTGAAGCCCGAACAAATCGACATCCTGATCACCGATGCCAATATCCCCCCACAGCTGTTGCAAGAATACAAAAATGCCGGCCTAAACATGAAGGTCGCCCAAATCCCCACAGATAAAACCTAAGCACGGCTTAAACCCAAGCCGTGCCCATCACTACTACCCACCACCCACTATCCACTACCCACTAACTACATATTGATTCAAAATCGCCTCTAACATTTCCTGTCTGCCCGAAGCATTTTTGATTTGGTCATGGGTCATTGCATATTTTTCTAATTCTTTAAAGCCGACTTTACCATTCACAATGTCAAGGCCTATACCGGTTGTATAGCTTGCATACCGGTCTGCAATAAATTGGTCCATCTTGCCATCCTCAATTATTTTGTACGCAATCTTCAAGCCCTTTGCAAAAGCGTCCATGCCCGCAATGTGAGAATAGAACAAATCTTCCGCTTCAAAGGAACCTCTTCTGACCTTGGCATCGAAATTCAATCCGCCGCTTGTAAAGCCTCCGCCCTTTAACACCTCATACATGGCCAGCGTCGTATCATAAATATTTGTCGGAAATTGATCCGTATCCCATCCGAGCAACAAGTCTCCCTGGTTGGCATCAATACTTCCCAGCATCCCGTTAATACGTGAAACATTTAATTCGTGCTGGAAGGTATGACCTGCCAAAGTAGCATGATTGGCTTCGATATTCATTTTGAAATATTTGTCCAATCCGTAAGCCCTTAGAAATCCTATAACTGTAGCCGCATCAAAATCATATTGGTGCTTGGTAGGCTCCTTCGGCTTCGGCTCAATCAAGAATTGACCTTTAAACCCAATTTCTTTGGCGTATTCTACGGCCATATGCAGAAATCTTGCACAATTATCCAGCTCCAGCTTCATATCCGTATTCAAAAGCGTTTCATATCCTTCTCTGCCGCCCCAGAATACATAATTCTGTCCGTCAAGCTCCATAGTGATTTCCATCGCTTTTTTTACTTGTGCGGCTGCATAGGCAAATACATCCGCATTGCAGGAAGTAGATGCGCCGTGTACGTATCTGGGATGTCCAAAGGCATTTGCAGTACCCCATAATAGCTTCACATCACTCGTTTTCATCAATTCCTTGATCAGACTTACGATTTCATCAAGCTTTTCATTGGTTTCTTTTAAAGTATCTCCTTCCGGCGCAATATCTCTGTCATGGAAACAGAAAAACGGAACACCAAGCTTTTCGCAAAACTCAAAATTAGCCCTTACCTTTTCCTTTGCCAGTTCCATCGGGTCTGTGATATTGTCCCAAGGCCTTTGCGCCGTTCCTTTTCCGAAGGGGTCCTCTCCTCTCGCCTGATAGGTGTGCCAATAGGCTACCGCAAATCTCAAGTGTTCTTTCATCGTCTTGCCGCCGACCACCTCTTCAGCATTATAATATTTAAATGCCAAAGGATTGTCGGAATCCTTACCCTCATACCGAATTTTCGAAACATTTTTAAAATACATTGACACTTTACATTCTCCTTTCAACGCTATCTATTTTCCGAATAAAACTTTCAGCGGAATAATCGCAGCCCCCAGGGCCGACGCCTTCTCTCCGATGTTTGATGCCGTGATTTCCACATTTGCAGTAGGAAATGCCAGCGATTTACAGGCCGCAACACCCTTGATGTGCTCCATCACCAGATCGGCATATTTTATGAATTCTTTTCCAAGTACAATTTTTGACGGATTTAACGTATTGATAATACTGGATATGGCAATACCTATATATCGTGCCGATTCCATTAAAATATTTTTTGCAGCTTCATCTCCGCCCCGGGCCACCTCCACGATCCTATCAATGGTGATCGCATCCACATCCTTTATTTCATTCAAGCTCGATACAATCCCCTGTCTGACAAGTCTTTTCGCTTTGTCCGCAATACGGGTTGTCGACGCCAGTGTCTCCAAGCATCCGTAATTGCCGCATCCGCATTTGGGACCATTTTCATCTACTACAATGTGACCTACTTCACCGGCACTCCCGCCGGCCCCTCTATAGAGTTTGCCATTGGTAAAGATTCCCGCACCAATGCCGGATTTGATATTAATACAGACAAAGTTGCCGACATCCTGGCACAATCCTATCCAATTTTCACATATGGCTGAAGCCATTGCCTCATTTTCAACATATACCGGCACATGCTTCAGCCTTATTAAATGGGATTTAACGTCAATATTCTCCCATTGCAAATTGGGTGCCAAAACCACTTCACCGGTTTCACTATTGACAAGACCGGGAACGGAAATGCCTATGCCCAGCAGCCTGCCCAAATCGATAACCTTTTCGTCCAACATATCCAATATTGCGTCCTCCAGCCTGCCGACTGCCTTTTCAAACGCAGTACTTTCGGATAGGTGCATGGTGCGCTCGCAAATGACTTCACCGGTAATATCGATTAACATCATGTTCATATACGCCACATCCATGTCAACACCTATGGCATAAAAGGAACGGGGCTTTAATTCAAGCAGAACAGGTCTCCTGCCCCCTTTAGATTCCCCGGTTCCCGTCTCATGAATATACCCTTCTTCCAGCAGGCTTGCCGTAATCACACCCACAGCAGTAGGCGAAAGGCCCGTAATCTCCGCAAGTTCAGCCTTGGATATGCCCTTTTCTCTCCGAATCAAGTCCAGGATTACGGCTTGGTTAAATTTTTTTAGAAATTGATTGTTTCCTGTTCTTTTTCTGACCATTTTACCTCCGCGCATCCCCCTATATTTTTGCCAAATCAGCAAAATCCTGTTTTAAAGACTTATACAGCTGCCTATAAATCCTGTAATACTTTGCATACTTCTCATTCAGCACCATATCGGGGCTTTGGGTCGTTTTTACGCTTATAGCGGCATCACAAGCCTGTTCCACATTGGCATACAGCCCGGCACCGACGCCGGCCAGCAGGGCCACCCCCAGTGCGGGCCCTTCACCGGAATTGATGGTATTGATGGCGCATCCGAACATATCTGCCTGCATTTGTCGCCAAAGCTTACTTTTTCCGCCGCCGCCGGAAGCTCTTACCTCCGTGACATCGACACCCATTTCTTTTATAATTTCCATACAATCTTTAAGACTGTACACCACACCTTCCATAATCGCTCTAAGCAAATCCTGCTTTTCATGCTTAGCGGACAGACCGAAGAAAACACCCCGGGCATTGGGATCAAGATGAGGGGTACGTTCGCCCATGATATAGGGCAAATAAATCAACCCTTTGCATCCTTCCTCCACGTTTTCTGCTTCCCGGTCCATCAGAACATAGGGATCTACCTGCATCAACGCAGCCGTTCTCTTTTCTTCCATACAGAAGTTATCTCTAAACCACTTCAGTGAAAGTCCCGCCCCCTGCGTGACCCCCATGATATGCCATGTGCCGGGAACGGCATGACAGAAAGTATGCACTCTGCCTTTGGGGTCAATGCTGACTTTATCCGTATAAGCAAACACAACACCGGATGTCCCGATGGTAGACGAGATGACGCCGGACCTGACGATACCGTTGCCCACAGCGCCTGCCGCCTGGTCCCCGGCTCCGCCAACCACCGGTGTTCCCTCTTTGAGTCCCGTTAATTGTGCAGCGTATTTGTGCACTTTACCGGTTATCTCAGGGGATTCATACAGCATACCCAAGCATTCCTTGTCGATGCCCAGCTTGTCGAGGACCTCCCCGCTCCATCGTCTCTCGGGAATATCCATAAACTGCATACCGCTTGCATCGGAAACCTCTGTGGCAAATTCCCCCGTCAGCTTATATCTGATATAATCCTTGGGCAGTAGAATCCTTTTAACCCGATCGTAAATGTGTGGCTCGTTGTTTTTGACCCACATGACCTTTGATGCGGTAAAACCGGTAAGGGCAGGATTGGCTGTGATCTCTATCAGCCTGTCTTTACCGACCTTAGACGTAATCTCGTCACATTCGGCCCCGCTTCTTTGATCACACCATATAATTGCTTTCCTTAATACATGACCGTCTTTATCCAAAAGCACCGCTCCATGCATTTGCCCGGACAGCCCTATCCCCTTCACCGTCTGGACATCGATTCCACTTTTTAATACGACATTATTAATCGACGTATACGTAGCCTTCCACCAATCCTCCGGCTCCTGCTCGGCCCAACCTATATTGGGCTGATACAAAGGGTATTCCTGCAAATCACTTGCGACCGTATTGCCCTTTTCATCAAACAATACGGTTTTTGTGCCCGATGTGCCGATGTCAACCCCCAACAAAAACGCCATTTTTTCACCCTCCTTTAAAAACAATATACTTTATAATATTATATTATAAAGTATACACAAATATGCCGTGAATATCAAGCATATTTGTCTGTTTATTTATTTATTTATTTTTCTTCAATAAGCCATACCTTTAATTTTTTTCTGCCGAACTGCAGTGCCGTCTGCCTGTCAAACAGCGCAAGATCGAATCGCTGTTCACCCTTGATTGCACTCCCCGTATCCATTGCTTCTACCATACCGACCCCTTCAATATAAAACTTCTGTCCGTAATCCCAGAAGTCGGTATCCACAGCTACCGAATATCCGGGAATGATCGGTTTTCCGGAAGAAGTAATCCCTTTGTCATTGCCGCATTCTTCAACGGAAGGCGTATAGGCAGTACCAACCCATTCACCTACAAATCGCATATTGCGGAATCGGGAAACCGCGCCCCGGCTTATACTCATTGTGGGTTTTACATAATTTTCCGGTTTTTTGCCCTCAAACGCAAACATTTTGATTGTATTCTGAAGCGAAATATTTTCATTATTTAGCAAGTCTATAATTTCCGTGTATTCTTTTATATGTTCCTTTTGAGCTGCTATGACGCCTTGCAGCCGTTCGACTTCATGATTGATGTTCTCGATCTTGCTTTGATATAAAGCATTTTCCATCATCCTATCGGTAAAAATGTTATGCGCCACAAAAAACAAAGCTATCATCAGAAGAACTATCGTGAGCTTTAATATAAATGCTGTTCTGTCCTCACGTTTACTTAAAAGCATTGCAGACATAACCATCCCCCCCTTGTCCAATTGGAAAAATTTTCTTTTCTATTATACTAGTATCATACAATACGGAACATAAAAAGTCAAATTTGTTTTTATGCAGGTACATATTCGATTTTAAAGTTGGGTATCTATAAAGCAGCATAAAATATATGAATTAGGTATTGAATAGTTGTTCGTAATGGTGTTACAATTAATATATACGCATTTGTTGATCTGTAAAAGCACAGGGAACTGTGTAAAAGGATTTAAATAGAAACTATAAAAATATTCATGATAAAATACACAGCCTGAATAAGGCTTTTTGAATATTAACCTTGAGGTGTTTATCAGATGGTAAATCTATTACAATTGAAAACCGAGGAACTAAAAGCTTTGGCCACTTACAAAGAAGTCCGGGAACACAAACGCAAAAAATTTCCCAGAGATTTTTGGGCAGACGAAAAGTATCAGATTGCCGGCGTTAAAGTAAGGTGCCGCATTATTACCCGTTACTGTTTAGAGAACCTTGCAGGATTACAGGTAACGGACCTGTCCAAGTATAATTTGAAACAAATAAAATCCATTTTGACCAGGGGAAAACTTTTCGGCATGATCCAAGCAGTTTTTAACCATGACATATTGGAGATACTCAAAAATGCCTATCCTGCCGCATTTAAGGATCGAATCCTTAAGGAGTGGATGTGGAGCAAACACGGATTGTGGCACGATGACAACCTTATTATTGAGGCCGTACAGGATATGGTACGGCAAGAAGGCATTCGCCGTATTAAAGATATTCCTACGCTGGATTGGAAAAAAAGGCTGTTAGATTACGGGATCTATAACGTTTTGGCATATTTCAACTGGTCCATTTATGCCTTATTCAATTTTGTTTATCCGCATAAATTTCATCCTACCGATTTTAAGTACAAAATTAAGTGGAAAGCTTCGGAATCTCTTGAAAATGCATTTTACTTCATGCATAAAACATTTAAAAAGAAGCACTATACCATGGATGATATTCTCCTGCTGGGTACCGCAGACTTTCGTCGCTTGGGCCTGGCCGGCATGCTGATGTCCCTATTTGATGCTTCTACGTTGAAAGCCAAGGAATATTATTTGTATAAAACCCTCGGCTCCGAAGATCACCAAAAAGAGATTTTAAATGATATCAGCCGGCTCGTCCGGAAAAAGAGGGATGAAAGAATTATCGGAAGATTGGAAAAACTGGCCGTAGGAAAATTTATTTATAATTTACATACCCACTCCACCGAATACAGCTTTATCAAAAGATATGCGAAGCATAACAATCTAACCGTCGACGAACTGATCTCCCAATATGGCTATATCTATAAATCTGCGGCAAAAGATATCCAAGAAATCAACCCTAACGAGATCTGGGAGCTGAGAAAACAAAAGTTTACCTATATACAAATAGCAGAAAAGCTGGACAGCAATCCTACGACCATCTCCCAAATATGCAAAAAGCACTTCGGCGGCGATCCTTTAATTCCAAGACCATTGGAGGATTATATCACGGTACAGGAATTAATGAATCAATATCGCGTAGATCATAAGACCGTCATGAAACTGGTGCACCAAAAGGGATTTGAAAACCACACGACCATCCGATTCAGGTATTTGAAAAAAACCGAAATCGAACCGGCCCTGAAAAAATATATCAAAAAAAGCAAACAGCATCAATTTATGGTACAAAGGTACGCAAGATAGGTGCCGGGTGCAGAAGTTAAGGAGTTATTGAATTCTCAATAACTTCTTAACTTCTGCACCCGGCACCATTTCTGTTACCAGCT
>JAKSBV010000154.1 GCA_022360955.1 Bacillota bacterium | reverse complement strand
GTAAAAATGGAAGTAAGTACATCATACTCATTTACATTTCAACTGATCAACCACTCTATACTAAAAAAGATATTATAGATACGAAAGCTACAATTACTTCTATGCTTGAAGCAGACCATCCACATTTGTCAGTGGATATTATTCCTTAAGGGTACATTCTACCTTGTTATGGGTGTGGCTCTAACTAGAGAAACCGCTTGATTGACAGGGGCTATCTAAAAAACCCACCGAATTTTTTTCGGTGGGTTAAATATTGAATCAAAATATAACGGCAAAAACCGTTGTTAACACGTCCCTCTAAGGTTTTCGAATGATCGCAAACATGCCGTCGGTGTGAATAAAGCCCCAAATCACGCGGGTATTCTCATAATAACCCCAATATTGCTGCTCGTGACCATCGGTGCCGAAGCCCCCTTCCGGTTCTTGTTCGTCCAGGCGATATAACACACTGAAATGATCGGAGTAACCCGTATCGACAAAACACTCATCCTTAAACACCGGAACCCAGCTATCGCTGCTCTCGTCGTACCGGCCAAGGGTAACTTCATCCAAATCCACACCCTTGGGCACTGTCATCATAACAGCCATAGCATCGGCAAAATCCAAACCGTTCTCTCCTATGATATTATCACCGGAGTATAAATTATCTAAGGGTCCGTAATCCTTGGCGTGTTCGGCAGCATAATCGGTTCCTTTTACCAATTCTCCGTCACGCGTAACCATTGTGGGATTGTTTGCCATAAGACCGGATCTATTGTTAAAAATCATGGATGGCGAAGCACTGACTTCCCGGCTGCCCGGTACGGCAACTGCCGGTACGTTCTTCGATCCGTATTGATTGATGACACCGACACTGGAATCGGTTACCGTCATGGTTTGCAATACCCCTTCATGATTTTTAAAACTGCCGTCCTGATTTTGATTGCCATCTATCAATATGATATCAGACAGGGTCGTCGGATCATCGTCGGCAAACCAGCTTAGCGCTAAGAGTTCATTCATATTCTCAATAGCATTGTCGTGCAAATAGGCCCGTGAACTGTTATAAGTCAAATTAGTACCGTCAATGATGGTAAACTCGGTACCCATATATCCCTTCTCTTTAGGCGCTGTTGTGGTGGTGAAATAATTTTCTCCAGGTCCCACAACACGTTTTAGGGCATCATTGGTGTAGCTGGCCCTGTCACCCATTTTCCATTCCAAGGGAATCGGCTGATTAACGGTCTTTCCATCCTTTTCCACAAAGAAATTCCACTGATTTTTCTCAAAATCGTAAGACAACTTATTCTCGGAAGCATATTCGTCTTTGAAAGATACCTCCGCATAGTGATTGGTGTGGGTCACTTGCCGGCCGTTAACTTCAAACGTCACAAAGGACACCTTGCCGGAATGCCCCGTTTCCTTATCTACAAAATTATCTTGAAAGATAGGTGTTTCAAAATCCTCATTGGTGCCGAAATTATTCTCATAGGACTTCCAAGAAGCGTTACCCGTAATGATTTGGGTAAAAGCAGGAGAACTCTTATCCCCTTGTTTAGAATGAATCAAACTCCGCATATACTGATGGTCATGGCCGGACAAAAAATGTACTTGATATTTGGCAAATAAGCCAAAAAGCTTTTCCGCCAATTGAGGTTCGGACTTCTGCTGCTGCAATACGAAGCCTAGTTGTCCCATATCATAAGCCGTAAGATCAAAGCGCTCAGGTCGTTCTTTGTCTTCGATTCCCGACTGAAAAGCCTCCAGGGCCGCTTTGTCCATTGATTTCAGATACGCATTATAGGCCTCTGCTTCGTACATTTGGGGCCTATGTTTGGTAATAAGCGCCTCGTGATTGAACACAATAATATGATCTACATGTTTCGCTTCTTTCTCAAAAACTTCCTGCAGCCAATTATAGATCAACATCCAGGTCCCACGGTATTTTGTACTCACTAAATCCCCAAAATATGGATCTAAAGCGACAAAAAGCGTATTTTTATGTGTAAAGTAATACACCAGATCCTTATAATCGTCGGAATAGCTCTTCACTTTGCCTGAGGCGATCTTTTCGTCCAAAAGGCTTCCCGCATAATGATGATAAAGCTTATAGCCTTGGTCGTAGCTATCCCCTTCGGCATATACGTCGATATCGTTATCAACATTGTTGACGGAGGTCTTTTGGGTTTCATAACCATCGGCGAACCAGGCCAGCCAATTACGCCCGTTAACGATCTCGTGATTGCCGCGAATCGGGTAAATATCAATACCTGCATCTAAAAAACGCTGTGCAATATGCTTCCGCCACACCACATATTCGTGTTCCGCACGGTGCTCTGTAAAGTCTCCTATGAAGAGAACCATATCCACCTCGTCTTCGATCATTTTGTCGATAACGGGATCCGCATAAGCAAACGGCGGAACCTTCCAGTCCCCTACAACATCTTTTCGGTTCTTGGGATCCACAGGAATTCCAAATCCCTTCTCATCCAATACAAACTTAGGATTCAGCGCATCACTGACGTCTATCTGATATTTTGAACCATCCCAGATGCCGTCCTTGTTTATGTCAATGCCAATATAGTACGCGCCGGATTTGGTGAGGGCTTCATTGGTGATTTCCGTTCCGTCGGGCTGCACATATCGCAGTTCTTTGGAATAGTCGTCATCATCCCGTCCCTGCATGTCCGGGAATACCCCAAACCGCCAAACCTTATCCTCATTATCCTTCGCCATTTTGTTAGGACCCTGGGTCGATAAGGCCCCTAAACCGTGCATTGACGCTCCACCAGAGTTTACCGCGTTTTGAGCAACTGCGGCCTGAGATCCTCCTGTAACGGCTAATAAAACAGTCAATGCAACCGCTGCAACAAATTTTCTGCTCTTAAATACTCCTCTTATCATACATCACATTCCTTTCGCTATGCTCAAAGCATCTCTACTTAGGCTCAAACCAATTATTACAGACTATTGTTAAATTTACATTAAATAAACGTTATTTTTTATTCACTTTATGTTTTTTGTAAACTTATCGTATTCATGATAGAAATATGTATTTTTTTGTAAGATATATGCATTAGAAAATAGTCCCTTCAGGTGCAGAATAATATAATGAATTCGTTGAAAAAAGATAGGACCAAAATTGAAGTATATAAGAGAAAATGCTGTTTGTTCAGATGAAGGGGTAGATTTAAAGCAGTATATCTTTAGTATTGCCAATTTTATTTAGAATTTATAGCGAATATTTCTAATGCCGATATACGCTATCTATATCTTAAACCCTGAATAAAACTGGCAATACTATGATACCCGTGGGGTACAGCTTCATTTTATACTATTTTTTCATGCCTGATCCGTATAGATGCCCAAGTTTAAAATTGAATTTATATTTACACAAAAAACGTAGAATCATCACATATCCTCAAGCCTTTGACTTACGGCCTCATCTGCGACACCGAGCATTCTCGCTGCAAGTAAACCGGCATCGGCCGACTCATTGATACCCACTGTTGCCACCGGTACGCCGGCCGGCATCTGGGCAATGGATAAAAGGGAGTCCAAACCGTCAAGGCTTCTGGATTTGACAGGCACACCGATCACCGGCAGTGGGGTCAATGAGGCCACCATTCCCGGCAGATGGGCTGCCCCTCCGGCACCGGCAACAATGACTTCAATGCCTCGTTCTTCGGCACTTTTGGCATATTCAAACATAACCTCCGGCGTTCTGTGCGCCGATACCACCCGGGTCTCATAACCGATTTCCAGTTCTTTCAGCGTTAATGCTACAGTACGCATCACCGGAAAGTCAGAATCACTGCCCATGATAATGCCTACCTTTACAGGAGGTTCATTTTCTTTTTCCGCCATTAACGTCCCCTCCTCTCTTATCACCGATATGTGCGACATGGCCTCATTTACAATCCTTTCGGCACTTCCCGCACATTCGGAAAGTACAGTCACATGGCCAAGCTTTCGCAATCTTGAGATTTTATGCTTACCGTACAGATGTATATATAGCTTTTCAAAAGCAAGGGCCTTATCAAGTCCCTCCACATGATAGCTGCTCTCTGCCGGATTACAATCCCCCAGAATATTTGCCATGGCACATGGCAGTATGAGTTCCGCCGAACCTAAAGGCATACCGGTCAGAATTCTTATAAGCTGCTCGTATTGTGATGTTGCGCAGGCTTCTATGGTATAATGACCGGAATTGTGGGGCCGGGGGGCTATCTCATTGATGTATAATCTATTTGATCCGTCCAGAAACAGCTCCATACAAAACACACCCGTATCCCCAAACGTATCCATCATCTCTTTAGCGATTTTTACGACCTGTGCTTGAATAACATCATCTACATCTGCCGGTACTTTCGTCAAACGCAGTATACTATCCTCATGGACATTTTCTGCTATAGGATAGTGAATAAATTCTCCCTTGGCATCCACCGATACCATAATGGATAACTCTTTTATAAAATGAACATATTCCTCCACGTAGTACTGCGTACCTTCCAGAGACTTAACCGCCTGTTCAACCTCCGCTCTTTCCCGTATGACTATATTGCCTTTGCCGTCATATCCGCCAAAACAAGATTTCAGCACAAGCGGCAGGCCCCGATCCTCAATGATTTGTTCAAGTTGTTGAACGGAATCGACTTTCCAAAAATCCGGCACCGGCAGCCCGGCATTTTTCAGTATGGTTTTTTGGAGATATTTGTTTTGTATCTTTCTAAGCACACGTCCGGAGGGAATGATGCGGTAATCGGCATCTTCAAGCTCACACAGTGCATCGGCATTGATATGCTCGAATTCATAGGTCATCACTTCCGTTGTCTCGGCCAGTCTTCTGATCTGCTCTCTGTCGGAATAATCGGCCAATATATGCTCGTCAGCCACCTGCGCTGCAGGAGAAGCTTCCTTGGGATCCAGCACGGTAACATGATATCCCATTCTCTTGGCTTCCAAGGTGAGCATTCGTCCTAACTGCCCTCCGCCTATAATGCCTATCTTTGCAGGAGGCGTTAACATCCTGCTGTTCCGCTTCGTCATTTTATCACCTATTTCTCATCTATCCCTTGGGAATTTTTTAAAGCATTTTGCTCGGCTAAGTATTGCTCTGCTTCTTTCGTAAAGTATTCATCAAAGGAATAGTACTCTTTTTCTGCTTCTTTTGCAACATTGATGGTTCCATTGGATGGAAACTTCATATTCGTCGGACATGGGGTATAAATCTGCACATAGGTAGGACCAACATTTCTTGCGATAAGAACGGCTTTCCGCACGGCCTTTTCAAGCTTATATGGGCTGGCTACGGTCACGCGTGCCGTGTAAGCACACCCGGCAGTCTTTGCCATGTCATACACCGGAACCTTGGGGAATTTTTTGCCTGTGGGCGCCATATTCAGCTTTTGTCCTATTTTGCTCATCCCGCTTTCCTGTCCCCCGGTGTTTCCATATACTTCGTTGTCAAGCATGATGGTTGTTATTTTTTCTCTTCTGAACCAGGAATGAAGCGTCAAATCAAGCCCGATATCCGCTATGCCTCCATCGCCAACCATAACGATTACATCCTTGTTTTTATCCGGATGGCGAACCTGCAGCATCCTTTTGATGCCGGAAGCTACGGCATTCTGGTTGCCAAAAGCCGTATTGGAGTAATTAACTGCAGTTTGAGCCAATGCAAAGAAAGAACATCCCGGTGTGCCGACAATAATAGTGTCTTCAGGCGAAGGGAGCGATGCAGCAGCCAACCTGATACCCAATGATACTCCGCACCCGGCGCAATGGGGATGTTGTTCGACAAGCTCTTTTGTCGTTCCCAAACCTGCAACACCATGATTTTCAAGATAAGGACCGCGGTCCACTAAATCCCGGTATTCTTCCGGTAAATATTTTTCAAAAACATCTGCTGGCGTTATTACTCTGGTTTTCATCGTTCACCTCTATTCATCCCAACGTCAGGAAAATTAAATATTCACGTCACTGCTTTGCAGCCTTTTCAGCACTGCATCTATTATAATCTCAGGCGGCATCGTCATTCCGCCGAAAACCCTGGGTTCTCCCACTACTCTGCTATTGCGATCTAAGGCAGCTTTAATCTCTCTTGCCAGCCAGCCTCCCGCATTAAATTCCGGAACAAAAATCCATTCCGCTTCTTTCGTCGCTTCTCGCAGCTCTTTCTCAGGAAAAGGACGAACGGATTTAATTTTAATCAGTCCTGCTTCAATGCCCATATCGCTAAGTCGTCTTATGGCCTCTCTGCATTGTGAAACGGCTGTTCCGGATGCAGCAAACATTATCTTCGCTTCCGGTTTTTCTACCTCCAGCAGCCCGTTAAGATAGCGATTCAGATACTTCCTGGCCCGCTCCGATGCTGCCAGCACTTCCTGATGCCAGCTTGCATTTGCCGCATAACTGATAAAATTGCTTTTATTGAGCAAAGGGTCCCGCGTAATACGAATCGGCGGGGTCTCCATGTTAAAAGCGGGGACAGGGGCACAATGAGGACTATATGACTCAAGCGTCAAATCCTCCGACGGCAACATAACCTTATCCCTTGTATGGGTTACAAAAAAACCGTCGGCAAATACACCTACAGGTAAGTGAACGTCGGGCTTTTCCGCAACGATATATGCTTTCAGAAGCATATCAAAAAAATCCTGTCCGTTTTCGGCATGAAGCATCATCATCCCCGTCTCAAGCAGCATAGCCATTTCAATATTTTCCGGCTGTATGGACGGCGGCAGCGATACACCTCTGCACATAAATGCGCACACTATAGGCTGGCGTGCGCCAGCCCATACCGGAAACATTTCCATTGCGCGCAGTGTCCCAGGACCGCTTGTTGCCGTAAAGACCCTTCCTCCCGCCAGTGAAGCGCCGTGAATCGCTGCCATAACAGCAAACTCATTTTCCGCACGATAGAAATCTTTCACATATCCCTTTGCGTATAGTTCACCAACAAGGTGCATACTTTCGCTTTGCGGCGTTATCGGATATGCGACGGCCATATCGATGTTCGCACGCTTAATGGCTTCTGCCACGGCCTCGCTTCCTGTAATGAAGCTCTCTTTTCTAGGTGCATCAAATAACAGATAATCTGCATTCACAACCTTTTGATCTTGTCTCATTCACAAACTTCTCCTTATATTTTTGACTTTGTGATTAAGCCTCTTTAACCGTAATCGCTTTTTTGGGACAAACCCCTGCACACAATCCGCATCCCTTACAGCGATTTTCATTCACGAATAACTCTTTATCTTCATTAAACATAAGCACATTAGGGTCCGGGCAGCAAATTATACACAACCTGCAGCCGATACACTTTTCAAGATCGATTTTTGCAGCAGTATACATAAAAACCTCTCCTTAACTTAATTTGTGTTCCCGTACAGATTTGGAGGCAGCCTTTACAACTTCAATATTTTTTTCAATGAGCTGAGTGACCCGGGCATACTTCCCTTTGACCGCATCATCAAGGGCTGCAGTGGTTGCGGAAGCAACGAATTTTCCTCCGCTAAACCTCTCGGTTAAAGCTTGCTCAAAACTTTCGTCATCCACAAGAGAGGTTATACCGAGCAGGGCCCCAAGCATTGCCATATTGGTGGAAAGCTCTGTCCCCCCCACTTCAGATGCTATTTCCGTGGCAGAAACATAATATACGGCCGCTTTTAGCTGCATCAATTGTTCCTTATCAGCCTTTTTAAGCTCAATGACTTCATCCGAGTTAATGAGAATGATACCGTTTTCTTGAAGTCCCTCGAAAAAAGGCATGGTATAACATTTTCCCAATGTAATAACATGTGGATGGAAAATCATGATGATATTCGGTGAAAGTATTTCGCCCCGTTCATAAATACGCTCTTTGGAGATTCTAACATAGCTTTCTGCAGGCGCCAGACGCTTCTCTGCCCCAAAAAACGGATTTACTGTGCTCTCAAAACCTTGTGTTGTAGCAGCAGACCCAAGGATATGCGCCGCCGTTACAACTCCCTGACCTCCAAGTCCTGACATTCTTATATTAGTTACGTTTCGCATGTTTTGCCTCCTCCTTTAACCCTTCAAGAAAGCTCCGGGCATTGTCCGATACATACTCAACCATACTGTAAGTTCCATCCTTTTCACGGGCTTTAGCCATAGCGACACTTTCATGGGACTTAAATTTATAATTGGTCGGACATGGGCTGAATATTTGAACATATGAAGGACCGACTTCTCTTGCCGTCAACACGGCCTGCCGAACAACTTTTTCGATACGCCTGGAATTAGCCGACGAAACCGTTGCTACATAGTCACATCCGGCTTCACGTGCAACTTCCGGCAAACATATCTTCGGAAATTTTTTCCCTGTTGGTGCCATGTTTAAAACCTTCTTCTCAACGGACATCCCGCTTTCCTGTCCGCCCGTATTGGCATAGGCCTCATTATCCAGCATAATGGTCGTCAGACGCTCCCTTCTGAACCACGACTGCATAACCATGTCAAGACCGATATCGGCCGTTGCACCGTCCCCTGCAATCACCACTACATCCTTCTCCTTATCGGGAAATCTTAGCTGCATGGCCCTTTTGAGTCCCGTTGCTACCGCATTCTGATTTCCAAAAATAGAATGTATATTATGAAGGGCGACCTGTGGAAACAATAGTGAACTACATCCTGTGGATCCCACAACAATCGTTTCCTCCGGCACCGGCAGGGAAGCTATCACAAGCCTGAGTGCGAGAGCCAGCCCACAGCCGGCACATAAAGGGTGCTCTTCTATCAATTCCTTAAAATTTCCAAGGTCAGAAACACCATATCCTTTGCCATAGGGACCTTTCTCAACCAATTCTTTGTATTCGTCAGGCATGATATCTTCAAACTCAGGACACATTTTAAATATGCGCTTAGACATTATGACACCTCCGAATCTCGTCCAATATAAGCTCTACAGGCATGGTCATTCCTCCAAATACCCTCGGAGCTCCTATAACATGTATTTCTTTTTGTAATGCTGCCTTTACTTCGCGGAACAGCCACCCCACCCTGTTAAATTCAGGAATGACTACTGCTTTTGCTGTTTTTAATGCATTATTGATCTCTTCGACAGGGAACGGCCGCAGGCATTTGAGTTTGATGAGCCCCGCATCAATGCCTTCATTTCTTGCCTGTTCAATTGCTTCGCGGCTTTGGGAGACTGCTGTTCCCGATGCCAGCACCATAATCTCCGCACCCTCGTGGGTAACCTCCGTAAGCCCCCCAAGATATTTATTCAAATAACGTCTTGAGCGCTCCACCGCTGCCAGCACTTCTTGCTGCCAGGAAGCATGTGCGGCATAGCTTATAAAGTTGCTTTTCATTACAAAGGGATCTCTCATCAGCCTTACCGGAACATTCTCCATATCAATGGCAGGAACCGGTGAGTTGTAGGGATTGTATTTGGGCAGCTTGATGTCTTCGGAATCAACTTGTATCTTGTCTCTGGTGTGTGTCACAAAAAAACCGTCGGCAAATACCCCTATCGGTATATGCACATCGGGCATTTCAGCCACAATAAACGCTCTTAACAGCATATCATAGAGGTCCTGAGCATTTTCGGCATGCAGCATAAGCATTCCCGTATCCAACACATGGGCCATCTCAAGATTGTCCGGTTGTATTGTCAAGGGAGAATTAAGCCCTCTGGTCAGAAAAGCACAGACTATAGGAAGCCTTGCCCCGGACCAGGTAGAAAACATCTCAAATGCTCGCAGGGTACCCGGTCCGCCCGTTGCGGTGAAAACTCTTACCCCGCCCATTGACGCACCTGCTACTTCCGACATAACGGCCAGCTCATTTTCGCCTCTTAGATATTCATCAATATACCCTTGCGCATAAAGATCGCCAACGAGGTGCATGCTTTCGGACTGGGGTGTGATCGGATAGGAAATCGCAATATCGACATTAGCTCTTTTGACAGCTTCCTTTACGGCTTCACTGCCGGTAATGAACATGTCTTGTTTTTCCTCGCTTGAAAATAGAATATCCGGGGTTACCTCTTGTTGCTTAATCATCCTTGTCCCCCCTTTTTCAGCTTTACGGCAATTTCTTTAAGCGCTTTAATCTTTTGCAGTCCCACATCCCTTAAAGAAATCATAGCATCTTCGTGCCCCATTTCGGCACACAAGGCTATCGTATAGCAATCGGTTCCTCCTCTGACAATTTTTAAGGCCACATTTGCATAATGACAGTGTACGCCTATAAAGACACATACATCAATCTGGTTGTGCCAAATTGTGAGATTGGGATGATTGGGATTGATCTCTATTTCCGGGTTAATCATGGGATATTTAGGACGATAATCGGGCATAGGAATAATTCTGGCATCCATCAAATCCGCAAACTCTTTCACTTCTTTAGCCTTTTCACGCACGCCTTCTTTCCAATCCCAAAGCAGTAACGGTCCCGGAAAGAACACAGGATTGCTGGCATTTTGCAGTTTTTTGACAATCTCCAACATTGCCTCTTCCTCAGGTACAATAGCACCCTCTATCAGCGCTTCTCCTTTTTCCGGAAGAACAATCCCGCATGAAGCAGCGGCCGGAGGAAGGTATCCTTCCGGCCCCGCTGCAACCTTATACTTTAATGTACTCAATCTGACCCCCGCCTTCCATGATAATTTTTATTAAAACTAAAGCTTCATCGGTATTAGGTCAAGATAATCTTGAAGTGTGCCGTCACAAACACAACACTCAATGATTTTTTTACCAAGCGGATCAAGATCGGATACGACAAATTTCGCCAATTCCCTCTTGAAGAAATCACTTAGTATTTTCGCACCGGCTTCATAACCTGCATCGCCTACCTCCGGCTGATGGTTAACCTGCAGCAATCCCTTAGGAATGAACGTACCGTCAACCTTCAACGACTCAAGCGCATATCCGAGGAGCGGACTCTTTGCTGCTACAAGCTGATCCGGGTTAAATTTGGCACTTCCACGTCTTGCAAGGTATTCTCTGGTGATCCACTGCGGCATAAATCCAACCTTATAAGTACCCACATTCTGGTTTGGCGTCAGTATAAACCTTGTATTTGCGGTATCAAGAATCTGCTTTAACAAAAGATTGGCCTGTGTCACTCTTTTTCCTGTAGCAAACGGCCAGTAGGAGCCTACGCCTTCACTTGTCATTCCTATCGTATCCGTTATGCTGGGATTATCATGACCTCTTGGGGCAACCAGCCTCCAGAGCCACGCAAGACTAGGCGGCAGTACATGGAAAAATCCGATGATGCCGTAAGTAGGCTTCTCTTTGGTGCAAGCAGGCGTACGAATACCAAAACTTCTCACATCAATTTCAACCGGTTCATCAACAACATTGGGGACAAGTCTTCTTGGCATAATCACCCGCGGATTGGGGCAGGGTTTGTCAGGTTCGTCCATTGTATGCTCCCAGATCAAACAGGTGGACTCAGGTACGCCTTGAAGATTCAAGAATATAAGCGGCTCCTTCGGATGTATGCAAAGCTTTTCATGCTGAGGATCCGTCCCGTATTTGGTGATATGGTTTATTCTGAGGAACCATCCCTGTTCGGCATCGGTAGCTACAAGCTTTTTGCTGCCGTTTTGGATGCTGGGATGGCAGAGGGCCATATCATCGGTTACCGGTTTCAGATCACAGGTTTCTTTTAATTCCATATATAGCTTTTCGCCTGTGGAACGATTCTTGCCAAACAGCACTCTTCCGTCCATTTCCTTGTGTATATGCTCTATCATTTCACTTTTGCCGCCGCCGCTGGCGCCTTCGTGCATAATGACAATTTGATTGTCATAAGGAGTTACAACTTTAACGCTTGACCCGTGAACCGTAACCCAGTCTTCCTGCTCTCCAATATTAAGAAGTACGCCATAAATACCTTTTTTAGCACTTGGACCGGGATATAAATTATAAGAAAATAATTCATGCATATTGGTAAGCCTGTTGTGTACAACAATCTGCTTCCCGTCAAAATGCGTATGTCGGAAAGGAGGCGCAAGATAAATGATCGCTCTAGGCTTGAAGCCTTCGGGAACCTGACTTTTCGGAATGCAACCCTGCAGGTCTCCCAACCCGCCTACAAAAAATGCCGCATTTTTGGGTGCTACAAGCAAGGCCGGATATCCCAGTTCCATACCCCCTGCCATAAAGGGCAATAACAACAGTTCTTGCGTTTTAAGCCATTCAAACGTATCATTTCTGAGATCATGGAAATCCTCACCATAAAGATCCTTGTATTTCGGCTTATCGGTCTCACCCTGATCCGAAATAACCATACACTCAGGATCTCTTCGGCGCATATACGCCTCCGTATAATTGATAGCAGCCCCGTTCTTACAACGTGCAACAGTCGCTTCCGTAATACGGCCGAAGCCCGGTACATCATAAGCCACCTCAAATACCTCTTTGGCGTCACAATTGCCAAAAGCCATTTCCAGGATTTCTGCCCTGGACTCTGCGATTGTCACATTTTCGTTCACCGTCAACACATCGGTCAATTCATCCGGTAATATAAATCTTTGCAAAATTTCGTCCATCATATCAATCGTCACCCCTTTTAATATTTCCGTAACTGTTAAGCTTTTCATAAATCTTACTATACGTATCTGCGATAAGGTTATATAAGCATTGGTTTTTGCGTATATGGAACATATTGCTCTTGAAATCCGTAAATTTGTCATTCTCTATTACAAGCAAGTTACCGTTTTTGATGCAATAATTATAGAACTTGCCAATAAAACTCATGAACTTGATTTTAAAGATTTCATCATCCAGTAAAACAGCATGACAATCGGCTTTCCCGTTTGTCAAATCCAACAGCAGATGAGGTATACGCCATATATCAATATATCCTTCGTCATTAAAGTACCTGTTCAAAAAGTCACCATACTCTGGATTCTCCTTGATAACAGTGTTACTAAACCTTTCCAAAAGAATATACAGACTTTTACTCTTGAGCATTTCTGATGCATTTTGGCAGTACTCCCTGTCATTCGTAGTAAGCTTATCTGAAAAACAAACTTTCTCACTTAACATGGGCCATTCCTTCCCTCCTCCCAAAACAAATTAATTTTTGCTGTCATGAATAATAGAATGTATTTCACCTCCAAGAACAAAGTGGACTACTTACGACTGGTTTAAAACAAAAAACGCCAATATTCAACACGTTACATCAAGGTATTGAATATTGGCTTACGCTTCAATTGGTTTACAACCCTTCGTCCCGTCTTCCAATGAATAAATTATTCAAATTACGCGTTGTGCTAGATAAATAGCATGCCAAGAACTGAATTTCCAAGGTCAAGAACCTGTAAGTTTGCAACAAACCGCATCAAAAACCCGCTTTCGCCAAAGAATTGATGCTTCTTCCCTCTGCTGCGCTAATAGACGTTAAGCCTTTCCACAATGTTCTTTCCACACTATTTATCTAGCACAACAGATTAAGTTTAAAAATACCTGCTTAAATTTAAGCATAATATAAATAACAGAAAAAATCAATATATTTTTTTGTGTTTTGTAACTTTTTTTCTTTTTAACAAACTTTCATCCCGGAAATTCACTGCTGTTTGTTTGCCTGCGTCAAAACCTCAAACATCTATTAACGGAGCATTACGGATTGCAAAATGGGCAGCGTCCCGGATCGGCCTTATCCTTTCCGACAAGCACTTCCATTGTATAACTGCATTTTTGGCATTTATAAATCTCCGCCATTATTTCACCCGTAGGCAGACCACAGCTTTCACAAGGCAAGCCGCTCTTAAAGTCTGCCACCGCAAAACCAATTGTTTCACAGCGGGGACATTTTTGATTGATTTTTTGTATCAGGTTTTCCGTCGCTTTCAATATATTTAACATCCTGGTAGGATTTGCATTCGCCCTCATGTCCGTTTCAAGGGTAATAGATCCGTATTTTGATTTTTTCAAGCTCCAGGTCACAATTTCCTTAAGCTTTTCCCAAGTTTGAATACCCTTGATCCATTTCTTTTCTTCATCCTTCGTGTTTATGACGAGAAAGTGTTCCGGAAATCCCGCTTTTCGTGCAAACGCTTCGGCTTCCGTCAAACTTTTAACTTCCATGCTGGAAAAATTCGTTTCACAACCGGCATACTCCCCAAAAATCTCAATCTTATTGATACGGTCCGTCAGAAATACGATCTCTCTGTTCCATGGCAAAAAAGGGGTCGCAGGATGTGCGCCAAAACTCCCCTCACTCGCTAACCCTAATGCAGTACCTAATAATTCCATACCCTTCTGCGCTTTCATTCTGGCTGCTTCTATCTGCGTACCTTGTCTTGGTATTTCCCGTGTAAATGTACCGAATAGATCCGTATCAAATTGGCTCTCAACAATGATCTCACACCCGGTTGCTTTTTCAAATACAGGTTTTATAACCCTCTCTTTGCAATGCTTTGTAAGCAGTGAAGCTTTTGTTCCCTTATAAACAAAATCGCTATTCATATGGCTGTCCCCTTTAACTCTTAATCTTCTGAGACTTCCTCATAACACCCATAATCTGTAACTTTTCGTCCGTTTAACCCGCTTTTAACCTTTCTTCCAAATTTTCATTCACCGTAATTACAATAATTTTTTCTCCGGTCTTTGTACTTACATCCGAGTGGGTGCTTATGATATCCACTTCAATAACCTCTTTAATCAAGTTTTGAAGGTACTCTCTGGCACTTTCAAATAAAGTGGTCCTTACTTTTTTCAATAGCTCAATCCCCTGCCTGTTTTCTGACAATTTCTGCTCGGAATGGCTTAAAAAGCCCTTAAGACGAATGATAATGAGGTCTTGAATAATCATCGTTCTGATTTGCTTAGGGCCGCGTCCCATGTATTCGATTTCAAACCTGCTCACTGCTTCACTGATTTTTGCTTCAATTTGACCTTTTGTCATATCAATGCTCCTTTCCCACTATTTTTTTCAACATCTTATATCAAATTGCCAAATTTCGTTATACACCGGTATCTTAAACGCCGAAAAGCATCTATTATAATAGCTATGACACCTTTTAATCATACATTCGTTCTTTTAAGCCCATAGGCAATCATCTTAGTCATTTGAATGATGAGTAACGGACAAAACGCAAGGAGTACAATCACACCCAGTTCATTGATGACAGCATGTTCAACATCGAAAATACTCTTTAATGGCTCTACCGTCAGGACTGCAGCAAGCAAAATACTGCCTAAGGCCAACGCCAGCCATTGATATTTGTTCGAAGTAAGATTGATCTTCACGATCGGCAGACTTGAACGGCAGTTAAATCCGTGTATCAATCTCGCAAGGGTAAGTACCGCAAAGGCCATCGTACTGCCAAGCGCAGCGCCACCCTTATCCATACCGTAATAGAAAGCGGCAACGGTACCGGCCGCTATCACAATCCCTTCTAATAATATATGGGACATAAACGTTTTTGTCAGCAGAGGCCTATTGATATCTCTCGGCTTTTCCAGCATAACATCTTTGTTATGCGGTTCTAACCCCAGCGCGATCGCCGGCATGGAATCGGTCAAAAGGTTTATGAATAGAAGGTGTATTGCCGTAAAGGGAAGCGGCAAACGGGCAAGGGACGTGTACAAAACTGCCAATATGCCGGCCGTATTGCCTGACAGCAGAAATCTAACGGCATTTTTTATATTCGCATAGATGCTTCTGCCATTGGAAATTGCTTTGATGATCGTCGCAAAATTATCATCGGTTAATATCATCGCCGAAGCATCCTTTGCAACTTCGGTACCGACCTTCCCCATTGCAACACCGATATCCGCCTGCTTCAATGCAGGTGCGTCATTGACTCCGTCACCGGTCATCGCCACAACATTCCCCAAGCTTTGCCATGCCTTTACAATCCTTATCTTATGCTCCGGGGATACCCGGGCATAGACCGATATGTCTCGAACCTTCTGTTTGAGCTGTTCGTCCGTAAGTCTCTCGATCTCACTGCCTTCAACAACCTCTCGGTCCTCCTTGACAATGCCTATCTGTTTTGCGATTGCCGCAGCGGTTATCTTGTGGTCACCCGTAATCATGACCGGCTTAATGCCCGCATTAATGCAATCTTCTACTGCCTGTTCGGCTTCTTCTCTCGGCGGATCAACCATGGCAACCAATCCTATAAAAACCAAATCCGACTCATCTTCCGTATGTAAATCTCTTTTCTCGGCAAAGGCTTTGTAGCCAAAAGCCAAAACCCTTAAACCGCTCTGTGATAATTCCCGATTTCTCTGTTCGATATTTTCTAAGTCTTTCCGTTCAATGGCTCTTGTCCCATTGGTCGTAGCAATCTCCTTTATCCTTTGAACAATCACATCGACGGCCCCTTTGGTAATCATAATCAATTCGCCGTCAAAATCATTTAAAGTACTCATCAGCTTTCGGTCGGAATCAAAAGGCACTTCCGAAAGGCGGGGATATGTCTCCCTCAGTTTCAGTTCATCCAGTTTGTGGTGTTCGGCCATATCAACCAATGCCAGCTCCGTGGGATCTCCGATAATATGTGCTTCGGTCGTAACCGCATCATTGCACAATACACTCATTTCTATGATCCTTCTTTGAAGCGGGTTCTGCACGTCTAAGTCTTTTATGTCGATCACCTTGGTATCCACATATATCTTTTCTGCAACCATTTTGTTCTGAGTCAGCGTCCCTGTCTTATCGGAGCATATAACGGAAACACTGCCAAGGCCCTCAACGGCCTGCAACTTTCTTACGATGGCATTCTCTTTAGCCATTTTCTGGGTTCCGATTGCAAGTACAATGGTTACAATGGAGCTCAGCGCCTCCGGTATGGCTGCAACTGCCAGTGCAACTGCAAACATGAAGGACTCTACCCTGCCGTATCCTCTTACGACATTAAGCACGAATATTAGTACGCAAAGGGCAAATATGACAACCGCAAGCTTTTTGCTGAACTTGTCAAGGGTCACTTGAAGCGGGGTTTTCTTTTCTTGCGCCGCATCCAGAAGAAATGCAATTTTCCCCAGTTCCGTTTCCATACCAATACCCGTTACGACCACCATGGCACGTCCATACGTAATTAGGCTTCCGGCAAACACCATATTCTTTCTGTCACCAATGGCCACATCATGCGCTTCGATTTGCTGGGAAGTTTTGACCACACTGACCGATTCTCCGGTCAAGGAACTCTCATTGGTCTGAAGGCTGGAATTTTCAATAATTCTTCCGTCCGCACTCACATAGTCTCCTGCCTCTAAAAACAGGATATCTCCGACCGTTACTTCTCTTGAGGGTATTTCTGCCTGGTTTCCGTTCCTTAAAACCCGTGCCGTAGGTGAGGAAAGGGCCTTTAGGCTTTCCAGGGATTTCTCCGCTTTAACATGCTGAATAGTGCCGAGGATTGCATTTAGCACCGTCACCGAAAGAATGACTATGGCACTTTTAAAATCCTTTAAAAATAAAGAAATTGTGGCAGCAGCCAAAAGAATTATGACAAGAAAATCCGTAAACTGGCTTAAAAATACCTGAATGATACTTTTTTTCTTCGTTTCTTTAAGCTGATTATATCCGTACTGCCCTCTCCTTTTGGCAGCTTCTTCTTCCGTCATACCATCTAGGCTTGTCTGAACCTTATCGATCACTTCACCTATAGACATGTTATAAATGCTGTTCATCGTTCATCGCTCCTATCTTCAATTATAACAACTATAAGCAGGGTAATCGCCTAAATATCTCTGTTATCTATGTAATGCTGCTATATAAAAAGACTCTACACCCAAACCGACATACAGTTTAAATGCAGAATCTCGCGAACTGAATGCAATAAAGCCGGGTTTTAACACCGGATTGACAACTTTATCCCTGCTCTGAGAACAGACCGTTACTCTCTTTATTAACCTCTCCTATTTCATCTCTTTTATAACCATTTTTGACTTAAATTATACCCCGTTACCGAATAAGCACTCTCCACCGGTATGACAGTTCGAAAATACTGCCCTGCACCGTGACAAGTATTGTCCGCCTTTCAAAGGCGCAACTATTATCGTTCATTATTAAGTCAACGCATTGCGCTAGTTAAATGGCATTCCAAGAACTGACGCTCCAAGGCTAAACCCCTTCCACAATGTTCTTTCCATACCATGTAACTTACGGTTAAGTCAAGTACTCTTCCAAATTACAATCAACCGTCAATACAATGATTTTTTCTCCGGTTTTTGTACTGACATCCCAATGGCTGCTTACAATCCGAACATCCACGATCTCCTGAATGCATTCCCTAAGCTGCTGTTGTGAAACTTCAAACAGCGCCGTGCGAATTTCCTTGAACAGCACTTCGCCATGCTCAAGATCGACAAGCCTCCGTTCCGGTACATTAAGAAATCCATCAATAATGATCAGTATATGATCTTGAAAGATTTTTGTTTTAATGTCTTTATAATCATCTTCCATATATTCCTTTTCAAACTTGGCAACAGCATCACTGATGCGAGATTCCAATTGCCCTTTTGTCATTCTTATTTTTTTCACTTAACGCCTCCGTCGTCTATGACATTATACACCATTTACGCTTTTATTGCAAGAAAATATTTTGTTTGATGCAAATTGCCATACACAATTTTTCTACACAAAATCTTAAGTACGTCTTTTGAAAAACCTTCCCGACACCCGCAATATTATAGCACTACAAGCTTTTTCAAGCAATTATTAAACGCCTTTTTTTATCCGATGAAAGGTTTCATCTTATCTATTTTGCTTTCATCCCCCTGTCCATAATGAAGGTTTTGATTAAGTTCCTTTCAAAATCCAAAGAGATTAAACCAATAATACAATGCGTCGTTTTCATGCTATTCACGCCGAAGCTTCTGTCAGGTCACCGACATTTTTTGTAATTCTTCTTTCTTGGGACATAAAATCATCAATAACCTCTTGCGTATCCGTTGACAGGAGTAAAGTATAGAAATCATTACTGCTCTATTGGGCTGCGGGCAAATAGCTTTCTTTATTAGATATTTTTTATATCATTTCGTGTCGGACATATGCTAAATCATTGTCTAAATTATAACAAATTGTTTGGGGAATTTCAACTAACCGGGGAAAGAACAGGTATAACTGCATAGGATTCCAAATTTGCCTGCATTTTATACCATTTTTAGATATATAAAAAGGCAAATTTTGTTGACTTTAGCATGTTTTAGGGATATAATGATGGTACTTATTGTAAAGGGGAGACGGCGTGATGAATACTAGAGAGATAATGGCAAATGACAGGCTTGTAAAAGATCTGAAGCACGAAGTGAGCAATCACATATTGCCCTTCTGGATGGCGTTGATAGATGAGGAGTATGGCGGTTATTACGGAAAAGTGAATTATGATTTGAAAATTGAGGAAAAGGCCGCGAAAGGCGGCATTTTTACTGCAAGATTGCTATGGAGCTTTTCGTCAGCTTATAGGGTGCTGGGTGATGGGGTATACCTTAAACATGCCAAGCATGCCTATGGCTTTCTGATGAATTATTGCATGGACAAAGAAAACGGCGGTATCTTTTGGATGCTGGATCATAAAGGCCGGGTAACGGACGACCGAAAACATGTTTATGCTCAGGCATTTGCCATCTATGCTTTATCGGAATACTATCTTGCAAGTCATGATCAAGAAGCTTTGGAGCAGGCATTAGCATTATTTAACCTTATCGAAACCAAGGGGTATCATTCAGAGCTTCGATCATACGGTGAGGAATATACAAGAGACTGGGTGATTAAAGATAACGAGATGCTGAGTGCACCGTCTGATTCTGTAGCTGCTATCACAACCAATACATTGCTGCACATATTAGAAGCCTATACGACCTTATATACAGCAACACAAAACAATTGTGTTAAAGAAGCATTAAGCGCTTTGGTAGATATATTCCAAACGCGTATATGGAACAAAAGCACCAATCATATGCGTGTATTTTTTGAAAAGGATTGGACCGAGAAAAGTGCTGTAAAATCTTATGGGCATGATATAGAAGCGACTTGGCTCTATGATAAAGCTTTAAATGTCCTAGGGCTAGAAAACGATGATGCGTATACGGCATTTGTCAGTGAAATCGCAGATAATATTCAATTCGTGGCAATGGATAAAGAAGGTTGTATGTATAACGAGGCAGAAAACGGCCAAGTAGATAAGACGCGTATCTGGTGGTGTCAAGCGGAAGCAATGGTTGGCTTCTATAATATGTATGAGCGAACAAATGAAGTAAAATATCTGAACCTTGTAGAAAGGTTATGGGCATACACCTCGTTACACTTGATTGATGAGCGAGCCGGCGGAGAGTGGTACTACTCCGTAGAGCCCAATGGTGAGAAGACAGAAAGACCCGTAGTAGAGCCATGGAAAACGCCCTATCATAACGTTAGAGCATGTCTTGAGATCATTGAAAGGGCTGGAATGGGGGAATAGTGGCGCAAGATTTATTATGAAAAAACGAGATCATATCAAAAAAGATGTAGTTTCGTCATAGATAAAAATGGTCTTGATAGTTGGCAAATACGTGACTTTTTATGGTGTCGGTTTTTGGACAATAGCTGGGAGTAATAACAATATACCTTGGTTTATTCAACGCGAAAAATTCAAATCATATTGTGTGAATTCTTTGGCCAATTAGATTTTAGCTGCATCCCATGACTGGTTGATTCCATTAGTAGAACTGATGCGTCAGAAGCTGTTGCAGGAAAAATATTTGCACTCAGATGCTTACTCCGGATACAAGAAAATTCCACAAATCATACACTTTCTTTGTTGGACAAGCATGTTCGAAGAAACTTTGTTGATGCCCTTGTGAAAGATATCTATAGTGCGGAAGCTATCCTTCCAAGTCAAGGCATCGGATTTTGCAACAAACTTTTCGAGATTGAAAAAACGCTTGAGAACCTTTTAAATTGGAGCTTCTTAAACAGGAAACACCTGTTTTGGATACCTTTTGGGCTTGGATTCCACTAGTGGTAAAATTCTTCCAAAATCAAAATTGGGTAAAGCCTTGAACTATACTCTGAACCAAAAGGAGGAACTAATGAATCACCTTAAGGATGGTAACTGTTCTATTTCCGACAGCCTTACTGAAAACAGTATACGTCCTTTTACCATTGGTCGCAAGAACTGGCTGTTCAGCGGAAGTCCAAAAGGAGCATCAGCAAGTGCTACTGTCTACAGTAGCATTGAAAGTACCAAGGCCAATCCCTGAATCCATATAAATATCTTTATTTCATCTTTAGTGCGCTACCGGATGTACAATTTGATCAACATCCACAACTCCTTGAAGATTATCTTCCCTAGAGTCCGGATGTTCAGAAAACCTGCAAATAGTCCATAAACTTTAGTTTACTATAGTTTGTGCTTTTTTTCTATCCATTGAGTTTTTTGACGCTTACCTTGCACCTTTTAGATTACGCCCATACCGGGGGCACACCACTAGAAAGCCCTAGATTCCACTGAAACGAATCTAAGGCTTTTTACTATCAAAATCTATTTCGTAAAATGAAACCCTTCTTTTAATATAGCGTCAGAGGTCAAATCACTAACTCTCTAATTGAGCCCATATAGCACTTTTACAACTTCTCTGCTCTTATCTAAATCCCACAACATTGCAAACAATATAATACGTTTCGCCGGATCTAAGTTATCTACTATATATTCTTTATGTCTCTCATATGCTTTTTGAAACAAGTCATAATGCTTCTTAATGAAAGCATTATCCGGATCATTAGCCCTTATCATAAAGCCGTATAACCGAACCATCCAGAGAATCACGCTGTAGCACCTATACTTGTCTAAATCTGGGAACTCCTCGACTTCATAATAATTGTCGATAACCACAGAAAGGCAGTCCTCTTGTTTTTGATGACTGTAATCATTCACAATACTATTCTCACGAAAAACATAGTTATATTTGGGCGTTTCGAAATATACAATGTTGTTCATCTTTTTGAAGATTTTAAGCATGGTGCTGACATCTTCATACATAATTCCAATGGGAAACCGAATATCTTGCAGAATTTCTGCTTTATATAGCTTATTCCATACGTAACTCTGGATTTCTTTATCGATTATAATAGATTGTAACGCTTCCATCTTCTCAAAAATACGGATGGTGTTTGTATTGACTCTCGGTCTAGTTATCTCATTTTTCACATTGTTATAAGATATCATGGACAAATCCGTGTTATACTCTTTAATTAAGTGGTATAATGTTTGGTACATATCCGGTTCAATGTAATCATCCCCATCAACGAAACCAATATAATTGCCGACAGCGATATCCAGTCCCTTGTTTCTGGCATCGGATAATCCTCCGTTCTCTTTATGAATAACCTTAATCCGGGGATCTTTTTTGGCGTATTCGTCGCATATTATCCCGCTGCTATCGGGAGAACCATCGTTAACTAATAGGATCTCAAGATTATTGTAGGTTTGGACCAGTATACTATCGATGCATTTTCTTAAATAGCCTTCTACATTGTAAATCGGAACAATTAGGCTGATTAAATCATCCATGTAATACGACCTCCTTTTAAGTTTTGTCTATTTCGCCCCAACTTTTATCCTTTATCAAAAATATCCGATCCATATATTCTGCGATAGACATCCGGTGCGTAATCGCAATAATCGTTTTATCCCTTGCAGTAGAAAGGACCTCCTGAAAGATTACCTCTTCATTTTCGATGTCGAGTGAAGAAGTTGGCTCATCCATAAGCAGTATAGGGGCATCCTTAATTAAGGCTCTGGCAATTACAATGCGTTGGCGCTGACCGCCTGAAAGAGCATACCCTCGCTCACCGACAAGAGTGTTATATCCCTCTGGGAGACTCTCAACAAATTGATGGATGTTCGCCTTTCGAGCGGATTCAATAATTTCCGCCATCGTCGCGTTTTCTTTCCCGAAAGCGATATTGTCGGCGATTGTCCCAAAAAAGAGATTACATTCCTGCGGTATGTACGAAATAAGACTTCTGGTTGTCTCAAGGCTCATATTCCTATAGGAAGCAGAAAAAGCTGTAATATCACCGCTGTCTGGATCAATCAGCCTTTGAATTAATTTCATCAATGTGCTCTTTCCACAGCCTGATTCTCCAACGATTGCAACATGTTCGCCTTTTTTAATGGAAAAGCTAATATCCTCTAACACCGGCTGATTCGGCAGATAACTGAAACACAAATTCGAAACTCTGATTGAGTTTGGACAAAAAAGATCAACCAAGCAGCTATCCTCTATTTGTGTTTCTATTTTCTGATCCATAATAGCGAAAACTCTCTCTGCTGCAACCAATGATTTTGGTAGATGCAATGCAAAATTGGTGAAATGTCGCGTAGAGGTTCCAACAAGAGCCACATAACTAGAGATCAGGATGATTTCTGTTATATCAATTCCTCTAAACAATAACACCCAAATACCGATCAGCATGGCCAGAGGCTGTGCAATATAGCTGCATACAACTAATATTCCGTACATAATGCCGCGGAATGTACAGAATTTAACCCTTTTATCATAAATTACTTCACAGATCATATTGTATTTCTTTTGCAGGATTTCTTTCAAGTTAAATATCCGGACAATCCGAAAGCCCTGTAGAATCTCAATCAAAGAGGCTAGGGAAAGAGAGTTGGCTTCTTTTGCCTCCCATTCCATTTGACGGAGCTTCGGCGTCCATAGCAATGCCAAGAAAGCACAAGACCCCCCAACACATAATCCAAGTAGTGCCATTTGCCAGCTATAGAACAATAGCACAAGCAAACTCCCGCCGCCGATTACAATGAACTTCGCAAAGGCAGTCAATCCATAGGAGCGAAAGACATTAACCGCCGCATCAGCATCCATATTCAAACGGGTAAGGTAAACATCCATCCCATTTTGACTTACAATAGATAGCGGCATTCTTTGAATATGGTCAAACATCGCCTTGTTCAGCTCTGCGCTGCCTTGAGCCGAACATTTCACCTGAAGGTATCGACCATAGGTACAAACCGGAATCAACAGCGTAATTCCCGCTAAAAGCAATGGCAACTTTGTCTGTTCTTGCCCTACCTGAGAGGAATCAGAAATCACAGCCATGATGATCTGATAGAGGAGCGGTGTTGCAAAAGCAATTAAATGCTCTGTCGACGCCATCAGAAAACCAATCACAAAGACGCCTTTATGCCGAATATAAGAAAAGCAACGAAAAAAAAGACTTACGCTTGCCCTGAAATCGGGTTTTCCCTGGTATACCATCATAACTCATCCTTGTATAATTATATTTGTAATTAATCAGTAGTTTTACCACTGTTCTATCTTTAAAATTAATAATTAACATAACAACTTAAATTTCATACTTATCTAAACATCAAACACATCATTATTTGGCTTCCCATCTTAGCCACTTTGCCAGGACAGTTGGCCTGAACCTAAAAATCATATATAAATAGTTTCCGGACTTGAAAGGTGAACGATCACCTCCTGGGACGGGCCTTATTGGGCCGACTACCCGTAAGCAAGAGTATTAATCCATTCCGGTAAGACTCTATGATTTAGCTGGTCTTTTTATAAATAGGAACACCTTGCTTCACGCACATAGAATAGTAATAGCCTTTATTCATCAGCAGATTTTCCGGTCTACCCTCTTCTATTATTTTACCATCCGCAAGGCAATAAATATAGTCAACATTTTGTATGGTGGAGAGACGATGCGCTACAATTATCGCCGACTTATCAGTCAGCCACTGATCTAGCACTGTTTGAACAGCGACCTCCATTTGCACGTCTAGCAAAGAAGTCGGCTCATCCAACAAAATAAGAGGCGCATCCTTTATCATCGCTCTTGCGATACATATCCTTTGTCTCTGCCCTCCGGAGAGCTTCGCTCCAGCTTCTCCCACTTCGGTATCAATCCCCTTTTCCAAGCTGGAGATGAATGTCCATAGTCCAACATCTTTTGCCGCCTTTATGATTTCTTCCTCGGTAACACTTTCTCTTCCATAGGCAATATTTTCGGTAATTGTTCCGTTAAACAGGAAGGGCTCCTGTGGCACAATTGATATTTTTTTTCGCAGGGCTGTCAGATTCCATTCCTCAGAGGAAGCCCCAAAAATATTTAGGTCGCCGTTTTGATGGGTGTAAAACCGACAGATCAGATTAATGATGGTGCTTTTACCGCTTCCTGACTCTCCCACCAAGGCAACCTTTTGACCCTGTGCTATTTTCAAGCAGATATTATGTAAAATCTCCCGGTTTTCCTCATAGCTAAAGGAAATATTGGATAGAGATACTATTTCGTTTTCATTCATTTGCTCATTGTAGCTTCCGTTAATCTCCAATGGTATTGGGTCTAGATCATTGAGTCGCTTGGCATAGCTTTCTGTCCTACGCATTGCCGTGATAAAGTAATCCACAAGACCAAACCCTTCCCGAACAAATTCGCTCATACTGATAAAAGCGATAACACCTCCTACTGTGATAAGCCCTTGCCCAATAAAAGAAAGACTGAAGATAAACAGAACTGCTGTCTGCACAACGCTGACAAACAATTTCAGTGCATTAATAATCGATGTGATTTGTTGACTTTTAATATTCTCTTCGCAAACTTTGTCAACAGCCTTAGCATATCGGGAATTCATCTCTTTGTAGACATGAAAAGACTTAATGACACTGAGATTGGAAAACATGTCTACCGCATGATTCATCGCTTCCCCTTTGCTTTCTGACGCAGCGGTTTTTCTCTTTTTGATAGAAACGCTGATTTTCTGCATCCCCCATATCGTTATGGGAATCAGGAAAAAATATATTAACGACAGCTGCCAGCATACTATGAGACATCCTATCGCTGATGCAACAGACTGCAATAGAATTTTTATGAACCAGCTCATATTTCCGCCGAATTCATCCGACAAGCCTTCTAAATCACTGTTTAAGCGAGAGGCGATATCTCCCGTTCGCATCTGTTTCTCTATGTAAGGGACTTGAGCCGAGCCAAGCTTGGAAAAGAATCGTTTTCGGATCGGCAAGATAATGGACTCCGTTGTGATTCCGGTTACCCAACATTCCAACATCAGTAACAAAGATGTCAGAGGTTGTAGTAGGATTGCGAGGATAAAATAAAAAACTGCCTTCTCAAATTGATGCTGAAGGCTTAGGTCAATTCCATTTTTCAGCAAGAGTGAAAAAATAGGTAGCGTTATGCTTCTCATCAATGAAAAAAAAACTTGCAGACACAGCTTCGGCCACTGCGCTTTGTTGTTGGCTAAAATATTGATTATGGAATTTATTTTCATTTTAACTCCATCCCCTATTACACTTGATAGAATTACTTTGATTTTATTCATCAGCAGGGTTACTTTATTTATTATCTCTATTTTATAGAGACCCTACATTTAAATGGTTTTGAATGTCTGAAAAGCCATATTCCCCAGTATTTTTAAAGGTGAGTTCATTGAGATAATCACATCGTAATGAAGCAATTATCTTCTTTAGTAGACATTCTACCATTGTTTGGCTTAAGGTACTTAATTTTAGACTTTCAACCAATTGTACAAAATCATTGTTACTCGACAAATTCAAATCGTTGATTTTTAGCATACTCTTTATACTTAAATCAATAAAAACCTTATGAGTTTTATATTTTCCTTCTATACCTAATACCAATGATGTTAATCCACATTGATACAAGTGTAATAATTTACTAGAAACGTGAATTATTTGATTTAACCTATCTATAATCTGAGATTCAATAGGCACATTGTGAACTTCTTTGATTCCTAAAGGCATTATCAGAACACGTTTTAAAAAATCATACATATTTATCGATGGATACTCATAACTGCCAAAGATTTCTCTCGCCTTTACTAACTTTTCAACTACACTAGGTTCAACTATTTTACTAATCACTTCATCTTGACGTTCCGCATGTACGTTGTAATAACCCTTTGAAACAACACCTTCACTATACAATTGCATCCTAAGACATTCAAGTAACATCTTTATATAACTATAATTCTTATCTTTACCAAGTAAGTCTTCTTTACCATTCTCGATGTTGGACGTATTAAGATAATATCCACTGAATTGATGTACGATTGATTCAAAAAGGTCTTCTCTCTCAATAATCCAGCTACTTCTCTCTTGTATCTTTAAACGTTCATATAACGGTTCCTTCAAAGAAAGTAAAAGATCATTTCCAATACAAGAGCGAAAATTAGATATATTATCTGCTGAAACTATTATAACAGAGTTTTTGTATTCTGGATACATTTCATTAAGCCTTGAAGCAAGTCCCATAACCCAATCTCTATGTATGCTATCCCTTTCGATTGCAATAATGAAATCAATATCAGAAAACAAATTAACTTCATCTTGAATAATAGAAATAGCTGGCTCACTACGCGCGAGAGAGCCGGTCAAATAAACATTGGCATGTATATTCTTTTCTTCAAATAGGCGCGTTACCCTAGTAAAATGATGATTCAGATTATAATTAATGACTTCGATATTTTCTTCTGAAAGATATACCGAATTCTTACAATAATCGACTTTCATACCTTTACCCACTCTAATTCACGAGTAATGGACATAGAGGACCACACAAAGAGCAAGGTTGTAGGTCTTTAACAAGACCATTTTCATGAAATAACTTTGCAGATATTCTTGGAAAAAGGCTAGTATTAGCTTGTTCATTCCATTGCCTATCTTGTCTTGCCCTACCCATAGCATGATTCTGCCTAACTTCAAAGAAAGAACCTATTGCATATTCTACAGTCGATAAAGCCACTTTAGTCGCCCTAACACCTTGTGCTGACTGCGTTGGTGTAGGCTTGGCATAATGCTCCGCATCACTTAAAGATAAAAACATATCACCACCATGAATTGCAGCATGTGAAACACCAATTGCATTGGCAATACTATCATAGCCCACTGCTCTATCCGTTGGAAGTGGTCCATTAAAGAATAGTGGTGCCTGTCCTAAGGATTCTTTTAACCAAACCACAAAATCAGTAATTTTGTTAAGAGATACATGACCTCCTGCCTCACAGACAACCTGTACACCTAGAGACAATGCGCGTTGTCTTAATTGATTCAAATGGTTTACTTCCATAGCCTTTAGGCAATCAACTTCCATAAGATTATCACCATCTTGAACACAACCAGGTCTAAATATATCACCAAGGTCTAAAACTACTTGATACTCTTTACAAAGTTTTGCAATATCATCGAGATATAATATGAAGGGGTTTTCTTTCTCAGTCATTTTCATATATCGTATAATGGCACCGCCTCCACGAGACGTTGATGGCATCACCCTATTTGAAGATAATACCTTATCCATCATTTTATAGCTTAAACCCATATGTAGAAGAATAAAATCTACGCCTGATTTTAAATGTTCTTCAATTTTTTCTAATACTTTTTCTTTAGTTAATTCCCGCTTCACTTTAGCATTAATCACATCATAAGTTGGACATGAACCCAACGGAATGTTGATATGGTCTCTGATTGACCTCAATGCCTCAGGTATTTCCTCACCTATACTTACATCACACAAAGCATTTGGCTCTGAATTAAGAATTACTTTTAATTCATCTGACATAAAATGTGACACATCATTGGCATCCATACCTATGGCGGCACAAACCTTTTTCCTTGTCCCATTACCTACTATGCATGGTGTAAATTCTCCTCTTTCTACACTAATCTTGCTTGCTAGAATACTGATGGTACCATCTTTAACACCTGCTAAAATCTCATCACTTGTTAAATCTTCTTGTTCAACTATCTTTTTCATCAGGTCATCAGATGGCAACCATACATCATAATTTTGTTCCAAGCTTGCATTGTTATTTATTTTCATTTTTCCTCTTCCCTTTCTAATTAGTTTATAACAAAGTCACTTTATAAGATAACTACCTAGATAGCTCTTTAAGTGTTTTATCCCACTTATCTGACCACACTAGAGCATCCCTTATACCATCTTCTGTCGTCAACTCAGTTTTCCAGCCAAGTAATTTAAAAGCTTTATCTGCATTTGCATATGCTCCCGGAACATCACCTTGTCTAGGTTCTGTTTCAGTTTTATTAATTTCTTTCTCTATAACATTTTCAAATGCATTAACCATTTCTCTTACAGTAGTACCTCTCCCATTACCTAGATTTATCACCTCATAAGTCACATCTTTACAATCTTTGCTATCAAAGATAATTTCAAATTTCTCTATAGCATACACATGCGCTCTAGCCAAATCCCAAACATGAATATAGTCTCTAATACCCGTACCATCTCTAGTATCCCAATTAGTTCCTGTGACTTTGAAAATATCTTCTTTGCCTGATGATACTTGGATTAATTTACCCAAGATATGAGAAGGCGACTTAATATATGAACCCGTTCTCATTTCTGGATCAGAACCAATTGGATTAAAGTATCTAAGGGCTATTGCTTTCATATCATATGCAACACAAAAATCCTTAAGTATCATTTCCATCATATATTTTGTACGTGCATAGGGACTTCTTGGATTCAAATTTGACTCTTCATTAACAATAAAAGTCGGCGAATCATCATAAATAGATGCAGAAGAGCTAAAAACGATATTTTTGCATCCAAGTTCATTCAACATTTTGAATAGTTCTAACGACTTTCCTACATTTTCAGTATAGTAGTCATCTGGTTTTTTTACTGAATCTGGAACGACAATCAATGCAGCACAATGAATAGTAAACTCAATATCTGAATGTTCCTCGAAGATTGAACTAAGCAATTCTTTGTCTTCTATGTCACCTTTATAGAAATTTCTTCCTTCTGCAAACTCAATTCTTCCATTCACAAGAGAATCTAAAATCACAGGTACATGGCCTGAATCTAGCAATGCTGAACATATAGTACTACCTATATACCCCGCACCACCTGTTACTAGTACCTTCATATTATTCCTCCATTTAAAACAAATTTTTGGTTGTATACTGGAATGATTACTATAACCTCATATTTGAATGTTTTCATATATCCTCCTTAAATCAAGTACCATTTTATCAGTACTTGCGTTTTTTTATTGTTTTTCCTGCTTCACGCTTGCTTAAAATAAGCATTTATCAAACAATGCCCACATTTTGGATATTATCACATTTGATAATATGACTTTAATATATTAATAATAGATAAACAGTTAAAGAATTTTTTTCTCAAGGGTTACCCATTCATCGTATTTTTGTCTATTACCCATTTGTCTATATGAATCTTTCATTATTTTAAAAATATTATTTGTTGTTGATAAAAAAGATATTTGTTGCTCAAAGGGGTTTGGTCTGTCACCCTTCTTGTATATAATATCGTTTAGAAGATAACTATTTTGTGTCAAAGCCTTTTCGATATAATTTATAGCTAGCTCAGGATCATTTTGTAGGGATAATGAAGCAATATTTATCAAATGGTGCGTTGCGTTTTCGTTACTTCTTAAAGCGTTCTCACAAAATATGCGAGCCTTAGCATAATCTCCTCTACGAGCTTCTATCTCAGCTAATAATGTATATGCCCTTTCCTCTAAAACACCACCATTCCCTATCAATATTTCTGCATTTTTAATTGTATTCTCATAATCGTTTTGTAATAAATAATTTTGTGCTATATAAATTTGTGCAAGTGGTATAAAATCATAATCAATTTCTTTTGCCTTTTCGTATTCCTTCATTGCATCATCGTATCTTCCAACACATGAATACTCAGTTCCAAGAAGTGAATGTAAAAGATATAAAGACTTGCTCCCTTTGTGTTCAACTATTTCTTTCTTAATTAGTTCTGTATAGCGCTCCCTTTTACATAATGCACGTCCTTTCAACATCAAATTATCCAAGTGATGAAGTGGTGCATTCACATATGAAGTTCTTCCTCCAAGTGCCCTAATAGACGGTCCAGGTGATGCATGAACAGATAAATCATTATAAAAAATTCCTTCAATATTACGGAATAATCTTAACATTGTAATCATACTCCATCTGCCATTTCCTAAATAATCATATCTTGGAAGTAAGAAAGAATACACATCATCAGGTGCATTTGCAACAGCTTCTTTTATACACTCACGCCCTCTCTTATCTAGACGTTCATCAGCATCAACAACTAAAATCCAATCCTCTTTAGCCGCTTTAATATATTCATTTCTCCCTTTATCCAACACCAAATCAGGACAACTTATGACTCTACATTTATAACTATTTGCGATACTTATAGTGTTATCAGTTGATCCATTATCAACAATAATTATTTCGTCAGATAGATCATAAACACATTCTAAGCAATCACCTAATTGAGCCTCTTCGTTTTTAATCAACATACATACACTAATACCCATTTATTTACCATCCTTTACAATTTCTTATCAAAACCCGATTTTACAAGGCTTTAATATTCTATTTTCATCAAATAATCACTTAATAAAAAAACTTGATAAACCCTTAAATTTAAACTCTAAAGTCAGAAAAAACTTTTTCCGAGATCCTAAGCGGAATAATTTAGTATACAGTATGCAATGTTAAGAAGAAATCATTAATTACTTGAAAAACGGCTACACGGATAGAAGTATTTTCCACCTGCTACATCAGCATAAACATGTCATATTGTTAAGAATTGAATTTATGATAAAGAGCGGATACATATTAAAAGAGGCTGATAATATATAAACAATATAAAGCGATTGAATCACAAACAGCTACTATTTTAAATTTGTTCCTCAAATACCTTATCACGCATAAAAACGAACTCATCCATCGGATTATTGAAATGCTCACTGCCTTACTCTTAGATGAAAAACGTGTGCTGGAAAGAATAAAAGATATTCTGTATAGTTGATATTCCCTCACACCTTCTCCACAATCTCCAAAGATAGGCTGACACGCCTTGTATCTCCCATAAGTCTCAATTCTATCTCTGCCCGTCTTCTATGCCTGTCAATCCGCTTGATGATACTTTCTTTCCCCTGCAAAGGACCTGAAGTCACCAATACTTTATCTCCTCTTTTTAATCCCTTGGACTCTCTCACAATGTACGCCTCATCACAAAATTTCAATAAAAACGCCTTTTCTTCTTCATGTAAAGGCATATAATCGGAGTTTTCGTTGCCAAGCAATTTGAAGAGGTGTTTAGAGGTCCTTACCATTTGTGATGTCTGAATTGCGATGCTTCTTGCGTCTAGATCGGTTTCCGCAAAAATATAACCGGGGAACATAGGTTTAAGCTCTTTGCGAACCTGCTTTGAAGTCTTGTAAACTAATTGGACTTTGGGGAAAAATGCAGCTAATCCTTTTTCATTTAACCTCTCATTAAAATAGTTGCAAACAACCTGCTCCTTACCGGTTTGCACAAAAAACACAAACCAATTACTCATCTTAATATCTCCCCTCTCTGGACATAGCTCCGCCCTTTCACACTTTATTGAGTGCTACAAAGCTTAATCTATGTCATCATCAGATATCAACGCGACCCGGCGACGATTAATACCTTTCAGAATTTGTTCTACACATACTATTTCACAATCCGGTATACAAAGACAATAATCCCTTATAAGAACATCATTTAACTCTAAAAAATTGCTTAAGAAAGGTAATAGCTTGACTAACCACAAAGATATACATTTAAACCAGGGTAAGATTTAATAATTTGAAACGATTATGCATATGTAAACTGTATTTTAAATATACTTTCATCTATTTTTGGGGAAATATTCTGACTGATTATTTATACTAACTTACTAAGGATCTCATTTTTGATATCTATTGTATTTTTAGTATTTAAACTGGAAATATTTTGATAATACAGATTATACCATAATACCACATTATTTGTCAATATCTTTTTTTATTAAATATTTTGTAGAATTTTGTAACATAATGGGTCTATTTCTTCTGTTTTCATCAAAGATTATGCTGAAAATCACTGACCATCACTGCGATTAAGCGTTTTATTGTTGTTTAGCAACTCCTAATCAGAAATAGCACTTTTTTGAATATTTCCTTTGAATATTCAAAAAAGTGCTATACTCATTCTGCCCTATTAACATATTATCGTGCATATAATCCGGATGTATTTTCCTTGATAATAAATGTTTAAATGCTCTTTTCTAAATACATCAAATAAGCCCAGAGCCTTTTAAAATATTAACTGCTATATTGCCTATGTTGTTTTTCACGAAATAAGTTGTGGTAATAATATTACCTGTTTCACTGTGAATACAGCCAGCGTTTCCTAAGCAGAGCTCACAATTTTGATCTCCATACAAATCAGTATAACTGTAGGTAGAAAAATTGCACCTGTAGGGTGTCTTGTGAAATTCATTCAAGTTACTTATTGCGATAACCACTTTATTGTTTAACTTCATGTTCTCAAGCTTATCAAATGAAAAGAAAACGATTAGTTTGTTTTGATAAATTTCAATTTTAGGCCTTGAGCAACCTTTAAACGGAACCTTTAGAGGTCTATTCCATGTTATCCCATCATCATTTGATTTCGAACAAAACATATCCCAATTGTTTACTGACTTTTCTCTCATTAAAAGACCTAACTCATTGTCAACACTATACAATTGACTATCACAAAAATCATGATACTCTAGAAAAGGCAACTTACTACACTGATGCCAAACTTCAAAGTTGTCTGAATAATAAATTTTCTGTTGATAATAACCCGTTTTTCTATTTTTAGAATGTATAGGTATAAGAACATTTTTATTATTTAAAAAAAGGGGAGCCCCCGACAAAACACCTACAATGTTTATTGATTTTGGATTAGACCAATGAATTAAATCACTAGACTTAAAATACAGTATTTCAACCCCTACGTCTTCCCGTTCCACACTATTTGCAAATATATATATACAATGTTGATTTTTTGATAGCTTAATATTATCCCAGTAGGGAACACCCCTGCATACCGGAACTAATTCATGTCTCTCCCAGCTCTCTCCTCCATCTTTAGAAATCTGGTATATTATTCTTGTTTCACTATTTCTATCACAGTCAAAACTCATTGTATAAGCACAAACAAGCATATTATTAAATTCTATCATATCACTTTTGGATATGTATGTACTCGCAATACTCTCTATGATCTTCAACATCTTACACCCCATTTCACTAAAATACATGAGTATATTTAAAAAGCTGTCTATGCACTAAAATGAATTTCTGTTAGGCAAATATGGCTTTAAGCGTTAAAGCTTTTGTATATTTTCAAAATTATATCTTCAATTTATGGTTTTTCAGTATATATGTTCCGTATGTTGTTGTTTCTGGCGATGTCATTGATGACATTCCCAATATTATTAGCGTCCTCTACATAAATGACAGCTTTATTATCCTCATTTTTTACCAGAGTTGCTCCATCAGGTAATTTGAATTGCTCGCAACCGGCTAGTTCCACATATATTTTCCCTGGAACAGTATTATTCTGATATAGTCGATTTATTGTCAGATTAAACTAATCATCTATTTTTCAGGACCCACATTATAAATAAAGGAAGTTGCTTCATCCTGGCAATACGTTGGGGTTCTTGAAGAAGGCGATAAAACCACTCAAGTCCGAGAACTCGAAAAGCTTTAGGGGCCCTTTTTAGAGTCCCGGCCATGATATCAATACTTCCTCCAATAGCGGCACTTATTTTCACCGGCAATCTGGATCTATTTTTGCTGATCCACTTTTCTTGTCTCGGACACCCTAATCCCACTAAAAGTATATCTGGCTTTAAATCTTGAATTTCTTTTATTATGATTTCCTCTTGCATTTCATCAAAATATCCATCGTGAACGCCAACGATTTTTAAGTTTTTATATCTTTGTTCCATATTCCTCTTCGCTTTTTCTGCAACACCAGGTTTAGCTCCTAGTATATAAACGGTTTTAGGAGTATCCTTAATTACATTGAATAAGGACTGGATTAAATCATAGCCCGTGACTCTTTCCCTGACTTTTCTTTTCAATATTCTTGATGCCAGCACTATACCAACGCCATCCGGTATTACCAAATCGGCTTGGTGTAAAATTTGCATAAGTTCGTTATCCGCTTGTGCTCGCATTACAATTTCAGGATTGGGTGTGATTAACAAGTGATTTTTATCTATATTTGTGAATGCCAAAAGCTTTCCTAATGCTTCATCAGGGGTCACATTGTCAAAGGGTACTCCTAAGATATCTATTTTCATTGCATATCCTCCTTAGTACTGTTTTCCTTCCACTACTATCCTCTTCATATTTTGATTATATATAATTTGAAAATTCCTTTATGGCAGACTACTTTAGCAAATCGGAATTTGTCCCCTGCATACTCCTTCACAATCCGATATATAAAGACAATAATCCCCTATAATATAAGAGATCATTCAACGCTCAAAAATCACTTAAGAAAGGTAACAGCTTGACTACCCACAACGGTATCCATTCAAACCAGGGTAAGATTTAGTATTTGAAACAATTACACATATGTAAACTGTATTTTAAATATACTTCCATCTATTTTATGTCTTTGGAAATATTTTGATAATATAAAGTATACCATAATAACACATTATCTGTAAATATCTTCTCTTTCTTTTTTTATCAAACATTATGCTGAAAATCATTACACAAAATTTGTAACATGTTGAACGACTATCAAATTTGCATTTTAAAAAATATATCCAAAAGTTTGTTGACTTTGGTATATTTTGGTAATATAATAAGGATTAGAAGACCACAAAAGCTGCGTAGCTTCCATTTCTCCTATAAAGACATAAATTGAGAGAGGTATAGAACATGCAAATTCATGAAAAAAAAATGCTCCCTTTGGCTCCTATTATTGAGGCGACTTATTCGTCAAACAGTCATCTTTTCTCTGTCATTTTACAATCTCCAAATGGCTACGCATGGATCATGAATCATTACATTCAACTTTGGTGCAGCGGATACGGTTCAAAAAACAGAGACATGGTGTTGAATTTTATACCGCTATCAAACCCTTGTCATAGTTGGGATAAATGTGAATACATCAAACATCAAAGAATCGATCTTACCTTTATGATGAACCATTGGCAGTCTATTGTCGATTTTACTATCGACTCCATAAATGGTGGTTGGTATGTTTATATGCTTTTAGACCAATATTTTATTCCTGAATCAGAGCTAGGCGACGGCACTCACTTTGCCCATAAAAATTTCTTTTATGGCTATGAAAAAACAAAAAAGCTATTTTATATTGCCGATCATTTTGATGAGGGCAAGTATGGCTTCAAAACTGTTGGTTTTTCAAACATGTTAAAGGCTTTTGATAGTGTAACAAAAGGCGCAGAGTATAGGGCTTTTCGACAATCTTCCAAAGATTCGTTTTATTTACACTCCTTCAGAGATTTGTGCTATTTAATCAAATTGAATGATCATGATTATAGCTTTAACAAACAATTATTAGAAGATTATTTGAGTGACTACTTTTATTCCACAAATCGTTTTCAATTCTATCATCACTATTCCTTCAATAAAATGATTTACGGCCTTGATACTTATGCATGCCTGATCGAATATATAAACGATACTCATGACACCAATATAGATTCGATTGATTATCGCATTTTTACAATGCTTAAAGACCACAAAAATCTTATGCTTTTAAGATTAGCCTACTTAAAAGCAAACCACTATAAAGATCGTCATTCGCAACTTGAAAAAGTAATAGTAATGTATAAAGACATTTTGACTAAATCGAATATGATTCTAAACCTGATTTTAAAATTAAATTTTTCAAAAAATATGACGATCATTCAGCATATCATAAAACACCTTACCCATATGAGACAAATTGAAAAAAAGGCTTTGGAATCTTTTATAGAAATAGTGTCATAGTATAAAAGCTGTCGGTTATAGAGTCTATGAAAACATTAAAGATATGTTGTAATAATTACATGATATACATCATAAATGGCAACCTGTTTGTGGACAAACCGTTCCCTTCCCGCTGTCCATACTTTTTTACGAGCCTTCCGCAGCACCAATAACTTCCTTAAGCAGTAGTCTCTTATCAAAAGTTCCCCGCTCAACAGCTTTTTTCTTGCGTATATCTTCAAAATCATTTATATGAATGCCTTTATATTTTAATATAGCAAAAATAACTTCGGCCATATCAGCTAGTTCTTCTACATTGTCACATTCAAGGTATTCTTGTAATTCTTCGCTCAGCTTTTCATCTAGATATTTTTTATAGGCTTCATCACCCAAAACTTCAACAACCACACTTCTGCCGCTTTTTTCAATGATCTCCGGAATTTTATCCCGTACAAGCTTGTTATATTTCTTTACACACATTTCTTAATGCCTCCTTGAAAATTTTTACATTAACCAAAACCCTAAGGCATACCGTAGTTATTATATCATATTCTTCATACATCAAAAGACACTTTTTTGACTTCCATATATTTTAGGGATATAATGGAATAGGATGATTCAAACACTCATTGGCTTGTCCTCAGACAAAAACATACGCTAGAAAGAATAAGGATTACTACTTATGGTCGATATCTATGGCATTAAAATACTGCGTCAAATGGATCAAGATACATTTGACAACCTTTTGAATTTAGTTGCTCCGGAAAAAAGAGAGCGAATAAATCGATTTGCATTCTTTGAGGACGCACAGCGGTGTTTGCTTGGCGACCTGCTGGCGAGATATGCCATCTGCAATAGATTCAATATAAAGAGCAGTCAGCTGAAATTCGGACGGAACGAATATGGGAAACCCATTCTTGCAGAACATAAAGGTATTCACTTTAACCTGTCACATGCCGGCGACTGGGTGGTATGTGCAGCGGACAATGCACCTGTCGGGATAGACGTAGAGGTTATACAGCCGATTAATTTTGACATTGCCAAAAGATTCTTTACAAAAGCCGAATACAATGACTTGATGGGGCAGGATGAAAAGAACAGATTACACTATTTCTATACGCTGTGGACCTTGAAGGAAAGCTATATCAAAGCTGTGGGAAAGGGATTGTCCATTCCTCTCAATTGTTTTTCATTTACAATCGAAAAGGAAAATATACGGTTAACCACTAAAAATGAATCGGTTCATTGTTCTTTCCGGAAACATCAAATTGATGAAAAGCATATTGTCTCATTGTGTACAACCCATCATAAATAATATTTAACGAATCACTGTCTAGTGCTTTATTTGGTGTTTTAAAGCCCTTGATAAATCGGCCTAAATAACGCGCAAACCTTTAAAATGAACTGCTTTTCTATTCGGAATAGTTTTATAAACAGTTTATTCCGTCCCCTCATACGAAATACGCTTAAACATTCTCTTTAAACAGCAAGCTTTTTCTATAAATAACTTCTGTTATAAAATAGTGAATAAAAGCAATGATAACCCCAACAACTGAGGCTGCAACTCTAAAAAACAAGCTAAACTCCATTAAAGTTATTGAATATGTAAACGCGATGATTATTATAATAATGCCTATCACAATTTTATAAATCTGTTTTTTGATAAATATATTAACAAAATGAACGGTTAACCATGCTAAGGCGAAAAAAGACGGCAAAAAAACGGTTAGTGAAATATCTATAAATAAAGGAAATTCACTATCCTCATATACCGGATAAAGCGCAAATGTAACCGTAATTAAAACGACAACAGATATTGCAATCCAAAAAAAATACAAAATGGACATTAGTTTTTTCAAAGAAGACTCCACCTTTTTAGTTTTTCCTTATTATACAAATGTATTGTAAATTTATTCTAATTGTACAATTACCTAATCGAAAAGTCAATACAGCTCTAAGTACTTTTCTTTTATAAGTTACAAACTTAAATAGCTGCACACCAAAAATAATCACCCTGCCTCACACACAGGGTGACTAAAGATAACCAACTTTAAACCTAAAAATGCTATTTACATAAACAACGATGATTCTGCGTTTTTTGTGTAAATATAAATTCGATTTTAAAGTTGGGTATCTATATGCTTAGATAATCGTCTCACAGCAACCGCTGCTATGCGGTGCCAATTACCGTTTGCTATTCTATAAAGCCAGGATCACGAAGCTCTTTTGCCCTCTCTATCCCCACGCTGCCGGGTTTTTTAGAAAACTTCCCCCGCGGCATTGCTTTAAGTAATGAAGCGCGTGCACCTGCCCGGTTAGTTCCAGTTCTCCCCGGTAGACGGGATCATGATATCCTTCGATATCAATACTTCCCTCATAGTGATTCATGCGAAGAATGGAAATAATATCGGTCCAATTGCTATCGCCAAATCCTGGAGTCCTGTGCCAAACAAAGGGCTTTGGGCTGTTGATACCGTCTTTTTTGATAGTATCCCAATCGATGGTAGCATCTTTGCCATGTACATTAAAAATCTTTTTGGCCCATTGCTTAAGCTGCGGGATGGGGTCTATGAGACTTACCATCTGATGGCACGGTTCCCATTGCAGCCCCAAGTTTTCATTGGGCAATGCATCAAACATCATTTCCCATGCTGTGGGATTATGGGCAATATTCCAATCCCCTTTTTCCCAGGTTCCGTCCATGCTGCAGTTTTCAAAGGCAATGCGTACACCCTTTGCCTCCGCCCTTTTTGCCAGTTCTCCAAAAACTTCTTTAAATCTGGGGATGGATTTGTCAATCGCTTCATCCACAATCCTTCCTGAAAATCCTGTCACCAAATCTGTCCCAAAATCCTTGGCGTGATCAATCAGGATTTCCCACGATCTTATTGTTTCATAAGCATCGGCATCATCCTTTAAGGGATTACCGAATACCGATACGGAAGAGATGGTAATATTTTTGGGCCCTAAATAATCGGTTAATTTTTTACCTAGGGCTTTAACATCCGTATTTCCTATGGTTTTCCAAAATGTGATTGAAAAACTCTCAAACCCATGATCCACGATCTCCGGTATGACAGACTCAGCCTGTTCCCCATTGATCAATGTGCCTATTCTGATTTTATTCATTACATCATACCCCCTATGCATTAAATTCGAGTTATGTCCATGATAGTATTATATTATGCTTTTGATCTTTGGTCTAGCCTTATCATTGACAATGGGGCAGAAATTTTTGTTGAGGAAAATGCATCGTTGGGGTTGGTACTATATCTTAAATTTCGCCACTGACTGCTGCAGCTCTTGGGCCAAATCGGCCAACGCATTGCTGGCATTTGCGATTTCTTCTACGGAGGCTGTCTGCTCTTCTATAGAAGCCGCCCCTTCTTCCGCCCCTGCCGCATTTTGCTGCGCAATGGCCGATAGACTCTCCATGACTTTCATAATTTCTTCTTTCTTGGCTTCTACTCCCTGTTCGGAAACATTTAATTGTTCAATCATCTTCGCGGACTCTTCTATCGCTTTTGCGATCTCTTGATATTTCCGTTCCGTTGTTTTGACGCTTCCTTCTTGTGCTTTCAAAATGGTAGACGCTTCTTCCATGGTTTGAACAGCATTCTGAGAATTTGCCTGTAATTCCTTAAGCACATGATCTATTTCTTTTGTGGACCGGGTGGATTGTTCCGCCAGATTTCTGATCTCCTCCGCTACAACTGCAAAACCATGTCCTGCGTTCCCCGCTCTGGCCGCTTCAATTGCAGCATTCAATGCCAGCAAATTAGTTTGTTCGGCGATGGATGCAATGACACTGCTGGCTTGTCCGATTTTTTTGCTGCTTTCATCGGTTTTGGTAATTTCTTCATAGATTTTTTTGATTGCGCGCCCGTTTTCCTCTGTTTTTTCCGTTAATATCCGAATAACTTCAATCCCTTCATCAACTAATGTCACCACTGCTTCCGACGAACGGTTTAAGTTTTTCAAATACACCTGCTCTTCGTTTATAATGGTTTCCATATCTTTCGCTTTCAAAAAGCCTTGTTCCGTATGCTGCGCTTGTTCCGCCGCACCCTTTGCAATTTCTTCTATGGTTTTGCCGACTTCTTCCGCCGCTGTCGCCGACTGCTGGGAAGTGGCAGTTAACGTTTGGGAAGATGTAGCTACCTGTTCGGCAGACTGCATAATATTTCTGACGATTCCCGCAATACCCTGCTGGAGTTTTTCCAGCGCCACCGTTAATGTGCCTATCTCATCCTTGCGTGACAAATAGCTGCTGTTGATTTTCTCCGTAAAATCTCCTCGCGCGAATGAATCCGCATAGGATACCGATGCAATAATGGGGCTTACAATCCTGTTGATCATCAACACGACAACAATCGCCACCACAACAACCCCCAATATACTGAAAAGTACAGCCATCATAAGTGTATGCTTGACCTTTGCAAATACTTCTTCGGGACACACGGCCGCTCTAAACATCCACGGGCTTTTTTGGTTCCCGATAAAAATAGGTGCATAACTTTTAAAAACGTTTTGTCCCAAATATGTAGAGTAATCTGTTTCGATAGTCGTGTCACCGCTACTGATTTTATCCAAAATCGCCTTACCGTCACCGCTCTCAAACTCCGTACCTATTTGACCAAGTCTCTCGGCGTCAGGATGGGCAACAAGCAAGCCACCACTTGAAACAACCGCCCCAAATCCATTATCATATAGATGCAGCTGTCCGACAACTTCCTGCAGCATCTCTAAAGAGACATCCACACCTGCTACACCCACCACCTTGCCCCCATGTTTGATGGGAACGGCAAAAGTCGTCATGAACACTTCTTCTCCCTGTATTTCATATGCAAAAGGCTCCATCACCGTCACTTCCCCCGATTGTTTGGCCAGTAAATAATAATCGCCATCACCGGGCGTATCATAAAATGTTAACGGCGCCAAAGCGATGTCATTGCCATCACGATAATAATAAGGAATAAATCGACCTGTCCCATCATGACCTAAGCGGTCGGCATAGGCTTGATCTTGCCCGTCAAATGCATTTGGCTCCCAACCAACCCATACACCCAAAAAATTAGGGTTGTTTTCCAAAATATTTTTTAATATTTCGTTGACCGTACCTCGATCCGTCATCCCGCTTTTTTTTATGCCTTCCATTGATTTAGCCATATGTTTTGCCGCATTTAGCCCTTCCTCCATCGTTCCGTCTACCAGATTGGCATAGGCTTTTGATTTGGTCCTTAACAACTCCTTCGCCACATCGGAAGACATATTGTACATATCCATAGAGATCACTGCCACTATCGACGCACAAATTAGAAACACCGTACCTAAAACAAAAACTAACATTTTCATTCGTAACTTCATACTTTTCTCCTCTCTTTTCACAACACTGTCCCAATTACTGAATCTATACTTGACCAAAAAACGTAGACTCATCATTGTTTGTATAAATAGTATGTTTAGGCTGTAGTTGGTTGTCTTTATAAACTCTTTTTAAAGTTATAGAGTTACATCTTCCTACATTATTCGACACACTCCGACATTTTTCCTGCTTTTTTGCATTGATAAAATGAGCGATAAAGGTGTTTCAAATGTGTAAACATAAACATTGCAAATATACGGCAGGGTAAAAATTTTATAATTTTTTTCATAGCAGCTCCTTCCCTTAGCGTACTCCGATTTCTTGTAAAAAAAGTTTGATATCTTATCCCATAAAAAATAGAGGTTCACGCGAATGAACCTCTATTTTGGGATTGCTTTATTCCATGTGATATAAACGATACACGACCGAGGCCCCTTCTGCTTTAGACATATTTAGTTCCGGGCGAAGCGTGCTGTCTTTATATCCTTTCAATATACCTTCCCTCTGAGTCACTGCCACTCCTGCTTTGGCCCAATCTGCTATCTTGTCTGCATCATCGAATGCGGCAGTATACTCTTTTGTATTCTCTACACCGGATATGTCGTTAAACCGGCTCATAACTCTGCCCACCATTGTTGCTATCTCTTGACGTGTTATGGTGGCCTTCGGTGCAAATTCCGTTTCACTTCTTCCTTTTACCAGGCCTGCATGATATGCTGCAGCAATCTCTTTATAATACGGATTGGTACGGTCCACATCTTCAAATGCGACTTCATCGCTAAGGTTTAATCCGTATGCCCTTGTCAGCCATGCTGCAAACTGCTCTCTTGTCATTTCTTTATCCGGCGCGAATGCTGTCGTATCATCAAGTACACCCTTCGAAAGCAATGTGTTCAGCTCAGTTTCGGCCCAGTGTCCTTTTGCATCGGCGAATGCTTTTTTGGATTTTACGACCGTATATTTGCTAAAATGCGGTCTTCTCACCCTTAGCGTATGATCTTCCGCATTATATACACCGCCTACGGCAACCCATTTGTTAGTTCGTTCGTCCAGCCACGCTGCGGACATAAACGCGATGTCTTCTTCCGACACGTTAGTTGTTAATCGGATTTTTAGTTCTACCGGCTTTTGAAACGCTTTTAGTTCTTGATCATTCACCGCAGCCTTAAATGCATATACCGGTGCATCTTTTACCGGTTTAATACCGTCTTCCGTTTGCACGTTCTCCGGTGCTTCCACCTGTTCTGCCGATAACGCTATACTGTCTTCTTCATGCACTTCGCCGAACGCATCACTGCCCAGCCGCATTTCCACATCATTTAATTTCACTTTAGCGATTTCTACGCCGTTCTTTGTCATTTCATGCATAATCAAGGCCGGCAATTGAATCTCTAATTTTTTAACTTTTTCTTTCGTTGATGCATCAAGTACAAATACAGGTCTGACATTATCCTGTCCTACGGATTCTTTCAGTTCTTTCTTTAGTGCGTTGGCTGCTTTAACAACTTCCTTAATCTGTTTTTTAGCCGTTTCCGTATCTACCATTGCTTTTCCATGGCCCTTTTCAACGGTCGGCTCTGTCTTCACTTCACCTGCTTTTTCTACTGCTTTTTGTGCAACCTTTCTTGCTTCTTGCTTTAATGCCTTAATCGTCGCTTCTTGACCGGCAGCCTCTATAATATCCTTAACGGATTTTAACGTTTCTTTCGCAGATGCGGCAGTTTCCTTTGCGTCCATCCTATTCATCGCAGTTTGTATTTTTTTGACCAACTCTTTCGTTTCTTGAACGACTTCTTTCACTCTTTTTTGATCTTCCATGTCTTTTAATACTTCTGCGGTATCTTTGATAAGCTTATTCGCTTCCTTTAAGGCCCTTTTGGCCTCATCTTTATTCATATTCTCTTTACTTAATACATCCTTGACATTTTTGATTTTATCTTTTACTTCACCTGCTTTTCTTTCATCGGATCTGTCGTCTCTCGGACGCTTGCTGCCCCCGCCGCTGTTATTGCCCGAATCATTGTCCCTAATCAAATCCTTTAACGTAATGATTACATTATTGTCCTGGGGCGGCGGATCATTCCAGATGGAATCAAGGGCTGCACCGAGTAATTGCTGCATCGGGTCCGTTGATTGCAGCATACCTTGAATAATCGGCGCTACTGCAGGGTCCAAGGTCTCGTCACCTTGATAGTGAGCTGTTAATGCATCTATCACCAGTGTTTTGATCGTTATCCCTGTCCCCGGTACTAGCACCGCATTAATCTGTACCAGCAACGCTGCCTTTTGCTCCGGCGTAAGGTTCGCACCTCCGGACATTACCTTGATCAATTCCGTTTCTACAAGCGTATCCAACCCCTGGATCAGATAATCTTTGGCATAGTCTTGGAAATCTTGTCCGTTGGTATCATAGTCTATGCTTTCTATAAAGTACGTCTTGATATCCAGCTTGTTATTCCCAATGATTTCTACCGTTCTATAAGGGCAGGGATAGGTGACCAGAGACCCTGTCTCAATATCATAGATTTCATTTCCTAACCTTGACGTATTTTTTACAATATCCTGGGCATGATAGTGTCCTGTAAATACGACCTGCATGCCAAGGTCTGCAAAGTCTTTCGATATGGCATCCCAATTTTTAATCACATATTCACCGAACAGCTCATCCTGGTACGCATAATGCTCCACGACACCATGGTGCGTCATCCCGATGACTGTTTTGCCTTTAGAAACCCCCTCACGGATTCTCGCCCTGATCCATCTTAACGTATCGGCATCAAATCCGCCTCCGGTTACCGGACGATTCAGCTTATAATTATCATCATAGTCGCAAGAATCCATGGCTATGATCCACAAGCCGTCTACCGGCTCAGCGACATAGCTTAGGGAATCGGCATGTTCATAAATCGCTTCCCCATAACCGAAGTCATTGTAAATCGTTTTAAACGCTTGGGGAGATACGTCCTCTACCTTGCTTGTCGTATCGCCGTCATAGCTAAACGCCTTCGGATTGTTGATATCATGGTTTCCGCTAATCACATATACTTTCTTTCCTGCTGTCTCCAGTTCACTTAAGAAATCGGCTACACCTTGATGGGACAATTTTTCACCGTCCTTTGTCAAATCACCGGGTACCAGCACAATTCCCGCATCGCTCTTCCTGACCGTATCTACTGCGGCTCTTAAAATCGCATGACTTTCGGCAATAAGTTTTCTGTCCTTTTCCAAATAGTCCTCAAATGCCGAACCTTTTGATATCAGGAGTTCCGGATGGAGATAGTGCAAATCCGCCATAACTGCCATCCTGGCGCTGTTCTTTACAATTTGTATCCTTCCCTCCGGCTTTGCTATATCTGCCGTTATCGTTGCATTGGCTTGCTTTTGAATATAGCTTATCAGAACCTCATCCAATCCGTCATACTCTCCGACGATATTACCGTCCGCAAGCATTGTATAATCGTCTCCGCCGGCTGCTATAAAATCATTGGTTGCCAGCCGATAGGTCTTGTTTTCGTCTAATGCCTCTCCTTTTGCCTTGATGTCTACAATTCGACTGCCGGCTGCTTTGCCGGGATCAAATGTCACCGTCATCCCTGCAATGTGCGGGAACGCACCCTTTGAAGCCGGGTAATTGGATATGCCGTGCTCTACCGCCGCTTTAATGTCGGAACCTTTTACATCCTTTACAACAACATAATTGCCGAAGGGTAAGACGGTTATGACTTCACCTTTCGTGATCTCGCCCACATCAATCGAATCCCTTATGCCGCCGCCGTTTGTAAAGGCCAGATCCGCACCTGTAACATCAAGCATCGCGTCGGTGATCAAGTTTCCGAGGTTTGTTTCGCCGGTTCTGACATTTTCTCTTGCTCCATCCAATACCACTTCCGTACTTCCGATGACTTCCGATAACACCTTGTCGTTTTCTGCTTTTATGGCATCTACAATTGCTTTAATATCCGGATCTTCTGCTAAGTCGGCAGCTTCCTCCTTCGTAAATAAACGCGCGCTGCTTGCAATATTGCCCGATTCTTCTACCGCGAAATCTACTATACCGATATTCTTACTATGCTCTCCCGCTTGGGCGATCAATGTTCCGTTAACGACCTTGCCTGTCGGCAGTTCCGTATGGCTGTGACCGTCAATGATGATATCTATTCCGGTTACACCATTGGCCACATCTTCACTTGTCACATGACTGGACGCGTCTATGCCTAAGTGGGCTAATGCAATGATCACGTCACATCCTTGGCCCTCAAGAACCGCTGCCATCTCCTGTGCTTCTTGAACCGGATCTCTGAATACCAGCCCTGCTACATTGTCCGGATGGGTTTTGTAGGTGGTTTCGGGTGTTGCCAAACCGAATATGCCTATCTTTTGTCCGCCCATTTCCTTAATGATATAGGGGGATAATAGTCTC
>JAKSBV010000384.1 GCA_022360955.1 Bacillota bacterium | reverse complement strand
GTAGAATTTGATGATGTGCTAGAAATCGAGAATGATGATGAATTCGGCGAACTTGAAGTCACCAGCATCTCCGATGGCACAATCAAAATGGAAAGCACTGGTGATATTACTCTCAGCAAAGACGACACCGTAGAAATCGCAGAAGGTATTAGTTTTAAGGTTGCGGATGCTGATGCGTTAATATATTATCCGTTTGTAGAGAGGTATATCGGGGAAGACAACTCTTACTTGAAGATAGAATCTTCCAGCCCATCAACTACTACTTTTACAGGTGATGAGAACACTCCCCAACTGTTTAAGATTAGTGTAAATCAACCTGCAAACTTTACTTGGTTCCTTGATGGTGTAAATGTTCAGATAGACTCCTCTTCAGTAGAAGCTGCATTCTATGCTTCAGGTTCTTCATCCGGAGAACATGGTGTAAGGGTTGTGGCATCCAATGATAACGGCAGTGTTGCAAAAGAATGGAAATGGATTGTTCAAAAGGGCCCTGTGATTGTTGATAGCTTAGAGATCAGAAGTCATGTTTATGAGGGAACTCACGATATAGTAATTACACCTGCTGAGTTCGCAGGGTTTTTCTATGAACTTGATGATGATATTGGCTCTGAGATGCTTGGACTAAGGGGAATCAGCTTTAGGACTATTCCTGAGGGCTACCTAAATTATTCAACTTCAATCCAGCAGGTTGAATATTCAGCGGATTTTGAAAATGAAGATTCACTGACTAATAACCAAACCTACTCTGTTCTAGGTTTCTTTGCAGAGGAGTTTGTGTCTGTCGATGACGACACGCCAGATGAGCTTGTGAAATTACTTCTTGATAATGATGACAAACACACACTAATGACCGGTTCAACTCTTGAACTTCCAAATGGTTACGAACTTACTGCAAAGCAGATCGATGTCGAGGGTGACAAAGTCTGGCTGGAACTTTCCAAGGACGGTGAATTCATTGAGAATGAGATCATCAACGTAGTATGCGGCTCTGCAACATGGACCTATGACACAGATGTGGGTGATACTGATGATGTAATCGTCTTCAGAGCACTTATCACCGATGTTTTCCAGGGTCAGGTCGACAGTCTTGCAGTCATTGAGGGTCTTTATCTTGTAGAATTTGATGATGTGCTCAAGATCGAGAATGATGATGAATTTGGCGAACTTGAAGTTAGTTCAATCGCCGGCGGTACTATTTTTATGGAAAGTACAGGCACGATCATTCTCAGTAAGGACAGCATCGTGGATATTGCAGAAGGTCTAAGCTTTAAGGTTGCAGATGATGACACTATCAGGTTCTGTCTCATTAAAGAAGTCACCGAGCCAGGAACTTGTGAAATAAGGGGAACTGTTTCATGGGGTACCGGTGCATGGGTCTGGACACCTTCAAATTTTGCAGGATTCTCCTACGACCTTGATGATAATATTG
>JAKSBV010000038.1 GCA_022360955.1 Bacillota bacterium | reverse complement strand
TTGCCCGGCTGGCAGCCCGGTTTTGGGATGTAGATGAAGGTGAAGTGTTAGTGGGTGGGATCAATATCAAGGATATTCCTAAAAAAGAGCTGATGGACAATATTTCCTTTGTTTTTCAAAGTGCAAAGCTATTTAAAGGCTCCTTAAGAGAGAATATCGTCTTTGGAAAAGAAAATGCCGGCGAAGAAGAAATCAATAAAGCAATTGATTTTTCCCAGTCAAGAGAAATTATAGAAAATTTGCATGATGGACTTGATACGGTAATAGGTTCTAAAGGAACCTATCTTTCAGGGGGAGAACAGCAAAGAATTGCGCTTGCCAGGGCAATTGTAAAGAATGCTCCAATCGTGCTTTTGGATGAAGCCACAGCCTTTGCAGACCCCGAAAATGAACATTTAATCCAAAAGGCCCTTAAAGAGCTTAGCCGCGGCAAAACAACGCTTATGATCGCTCATCGTCTTACAAGCGTACAAAAGGTTGACAGAATCTTGGTTATAGAAAGCGGAAAAATTGCTGAAGCAGGAACACACGAAGAGTTATTGAATAAAGGCGGCATATACAAAACGATGTGGGATGAATACCAAAAATCTGTCGCATGGAAATTAGTCACTAAAGAGACTGTAAACAAAGGAGGACAAAATGCTTAAATATTTTCAAAATAAGTATGCGATGTCTGAAAAAGGTGCAAAAGACCTTTTTAACTCAATTATTTGGACCGTAATCATGGACATTAGCTTTATGTTTCCGGTAGTCCTCGGCTTTAAATTCTTAGATGAATACATGCGTTTACTTTTAAACCCTTCAAGCAACCGGAGAGACAGCATTCTCTACTACGTGGTTATGTCTGCAGCGCTTTTCCTGGTAATGCTTGTTGTCGCATATTTTCAATATAACTCGACCTTTACCAAAATTTACGAAGAAAGCGCTCGACGACGGATCAGTCTGGCTGAAACACTGAGAAAGCTGCCGTTAGCTTTTTTTGGAAAAAAGGATATTGCCGATTTGAGCTCAACAATAATGGAAGATGCCACACAGGTAGAGGTGCTCTTTTCCCATTCGGTTCCTCAAATCTATGCAGCAGGATTGACTGTTCTAACCATGGGAGTGCTCATGTTTTTTTACAACTGGCAGCTGTCTCTTGCCGTATTTTGGGTAGTTCCGGTTGCAGCCCTGGTTTTTTATCTGTCGAGAAAGCTTCAAAAAAGTACGCATGCAAACCTTTATAATATGAAAAGGGATATCTCGGATAAAATGCAAGAGGGACTTGATTCGGCTCATGAAATAAAATCCTATAATAGAGAAGAGTCCTTTTCAAATACTTTAGACTCAAAGTTAGACAATTATGAAAAGCTTATGATTGAAGGAGAGCTTTTGATAGGTGCATTTATCAACCTGTCTTATGCGTTCTTAAAGCTTGGACTTCCAAGTGTTATATTGTACGGTGCGTATCTTTTGTCAACAGGTTCTGTCACTATCTTTACGTACCTTGTTTTTCTTGTAGTGGCCGCACGTATTTATAATCCGATCATGGATGCAATGAATAAATTTGCACTGCTTATGTATCTAAACGTGCGTATAAAACGCATGAAAGAAATGGATGAAATGCCAAGACAGGATGGGAAATCTGAGTTTTACCCTAAAAACTACGATATTGAGTTCAAAAACGTTGATTTCTCATATCAAGACGGCGTGCAAACATTAAAGAATGTAAGCTTTATCGCAAAGCAAGGGGACGTGACAGCGCTCGTAGGACCTTCAGGGGGAGGAAAGAGTACGGTAGCAAAGCTGTCTGCACGATTCTGGGATATAGACAAAGGCGTCATTACTTTGGGCGGAGAAGATATCTCCTTGATTGATCCTGAAACGCTTCTAAATCACTATTCAATCGTTTTTCAGGACGTTACCCTTTTTAATGCAAGTGTTATGGATAATATCCGCCTTGGAAAGAAAGATGCATCGGATGAAGAGGTCATAAAGGCAGCACAGCTTGCCCAATGCGATGAGTTCGTTAAAAAGCTTCCCCAAGGATACGATGCTTTGATCGGAGAAAACGGAGAGAGATTATCAGGAGGCGAAAGACAGCGTATATCAATTGCCCGAGCAATACTAAAAGATGCTCCGATTATCCTGCTTGACGAAGCTACGGCCTCTCTGGATACGGAAAATGAGAGTAAAATCCAAAGTGCACTGAGCGAGCTTATAAGAAACAAGACCGTTTTGATTATCGCTCACCGTATGAGAACGGTTTCGGGAGCGGATAAAATTGTTGTTATTAAAGACGGTAATATCGCAGAGACAGGCACACCTTCGGAATTAAAAGAAAAACAAGGAATCTTTTCATCGATGTTAAAGACACAATATCAAAATCATTAATACGTTGTATTAATACGGCAGCGTTCAGACCTGTGAGAATCCGTATTTGCAGCCTTTCTTGAAGGGTCGGCTTGCAATTTCGGATTGGATGATTCCCTATCCTCTGTTCTTGCCGGTCAATTTCTCCGCAAACTGCTTATGTAGGAGTGCTGCTCGCTGCTAACTAAGAAATCATAATAGGTGTGATAGTTGTCGGTTGAAGTCTTGGAACTGCAAGATGGAGACACTTCATTCAGTAAAGCTGGTAGGATTTTGATAATCTTATCGGCTTTTTTGTATGGAAAAATAAAAAATGGAAAGGCAGATACAATAATTGCTAAGAACTACTTAGGAGATGAAGTAAAAAAACTAAATTTCTTCTTGAACTTGCCGATATTTAATCTGTAGGCATAAAATGTTAATTCTATTTGACGGCTGGAATGATATGCTGTTTTCTAACCATTATAATAAGCAATCTATACAAAACAAAAGGAAAACAAGCGCTGATAACAGAAACAATATGCAAAATCGACAAGGTTATGATGATGCATAGTTGTAGTGGCAGAGATTCTTATTCAACAGAAGCATACACAAGAAATCGTATGCTTCATAAGCAAGCAAATGCGACAACCATAGCAACAGCAATTAACCAATCAAGTCAAATAAATTCATTCTCATATTGCAGCAATATAGAAAGGAAGTGTAAAAGATGTCGGCAATCAATAGTACCGGAATGAGCAATCCTGTACCCTTACCCAAAACAGATATGGCATATAAATTGGCTCAAAGGTACGGTAAATTATGGAATCAAATGAGGCAAGTTATAATGTATTATATAAAGTTTTTTTTGAATTTTAAAGATAATTAGGAGGAATACATATGGCACTTATTAAATGTCCTGACTGCAGCAAAGAAATTTCTGATAAAGCAAAATCCTGTATTCATTGTGGTTGTCCCTTAGAGGAAATCCGACCGGATGGTATTGTGAAAATAAAAATGCCGCCTAATCAAGTTGGTGTTTTAAACCTTTTTGGCGGTTTTAATACTTGCAAAATATTAGATATAGAATCGGGAAAAGAATTATGGTCCGGAAAACATGGACAAATTGCTGAATTTCATCTTTCGAAAACAACGGATGTAAAAATCAGCTTTGGTAAATTGTCTAATCCATTGGAATGTTCTATAGAACCATCCGGGAATGCAAACTATACAATTACTCAAGATATGGGTATGCATATGTATTTAACATACAACATAAGTAGAGTTGATAATATTGATGCAGACTAAGCAATAACTTTTAAGTACCCCTTAGCTTATATCTTTAAAGCTAAGGGGTTTTTTATATAGAATATTGAATACCTGATAAAAATGAATCCGGTAGGAGAAGTAACCCTTACTGGGGTTGCTTTTTTAAGTTTAATTTTTAATAAGAGAATTTTGGAGAATATTGTATTAAAATCTTGGATATTTCTAACCATTTTTACCGGCATAATCTGCACATATGTGAAAACTATACGTCTTCTGCAAAGTACACTATATTATTACAGAATATGTGTCAGATATATTTTATGAGCGCGATAATGATAATCATTATTGAATAATGGATGATATAGTGATATAATGATGTAAATACAATTAAAAAGATATGAAAACTCAAATTAGGTGGAGACAGCCATGGAACTACAACGCCGCAAATTTTAATTTTACCGGCGTTTAAGCTGAGTTTATTCTTATGTAGAGATTTCCGAGGAAATACTGTGATCTTAGGGCAGCTAAATTAACAATATTTTGATATATAGAGTCTTTGTACAATAAAAAAATACATAGTAGCTTTGATTATATTTCAACACAAAAGTGTGAAGCGTTAGTTGAAAAAATTGTATAAAAAGCTCGGTTTTTTGTGTTGTAAATATTAACATGGCTTTAAGAAAAGGAGTATTATTTTTGTATGATCGTTTTTTAACACATCTAATGATAAAAGGAAGGAGTCTTTATGAATTTATCAAAAGTTGAAAGTAATAAAGTTTATAAAATAATTTCTATTCCTGATGTTGATATGCTCGAATCTATAGGAATAAGAGCAGGTGATACTGTGATCAAAAAGCTCACGTATCCACTTGGGGGTCCGACAATTGTTGAAATAGATAATCGAGAAGTGGCAATAGGAAATAAAGTAGCTATTAAGGTTGCAGTTGAGGAGGTTTAGTATGTCGAAGTGTTGTCAAGATTTGAATGAAGTTAATATTAGTGAAGATATTGCCGGCAAAAAGGTTTTATTAGTTGGAAATCCTAACGTAGGAAAAAGTGTTTTTTTTAGTAGTTATACAAAAATAAATGCAGTTAGTTCAAATTTTGCAGGTACAACTGTTACTTATTTGAAGGGGACATTTGATTTCGGTGAAGAGAAATATACCTTAATAGATGTTCCGGGAATTTTTTCGCTGAATGGAAAAACTGTCGCTGATGAAGTAGCTTTAAAATTTGTTTATAGCAATCCCCAAGCAATTATTTTTATTTTAGATGCAACAAATTTAACAAGGAGTGTTGAACTTGCTCTTGAATTAAAGGGGTTTGATATTCCAACTGTATATGCCCTTAACTTTTTAGACGTTGCAAGAGAAAAAGGGATCGAAATTAATACTAAGCTGCTTGAGGAATTACTAGGTTCTCCGGTAATTGAAACAGTTGCAACCCAAAATGTTGGTTTGGATGAGTTGAAGAACGAGCTTTTGTCACAGATGACATCCGAACATAAATTAAATATAGGGTGCAGGAAATGCAGTAAGAAAGAAATTTACCACGATGCTACAGATATCGTAAGAAAAGTAAGGAAATCCTCATCTGAAAAAGATATTAGAAAAGATAAACTAAGCGATATGATGGTTAAACCGGCTACCGGTATACCGATTGCTTTTTTTGTTCTTGTCGTATCTTTCGCTATTGTTGTATTTGGTGGTAAGGTATCCCGGGTAGTATTCTTCTTGCCGGTGGTAAAAAATGTTATAATTCCGTTTTTTGATAATTTAGTATCAATGTTTGTCAATGAGGGAATGTTAAAAAACATTTTAGTAGGTGAGTATGGGATTTTTGTTATTGGTTTTGAGTGGCCTCTCACATTAATTCTGCCCTATGTTTTATTCTTCTATGTAGTATTCGCTTTTTTAGAAGATTGCGGGTATATCCCTAGACTTACAGTTTTATTTGATAACTTAATGAGTAAAATTGGTTTGCAAGGTGGAAGCATTATTAATCTATCTATGGCGTATGGGTGTGCTGTACCGGCGATTATAGGGACAAGAACGTACGGAACGAAAAAAGAAAGGTTAATTGTTACAACATTAATTTCCTTTACTGTTCCCTGCATATCACAAATAGGAGCATTGATTGAACTTATTAGTACGAAGTCATATTTTTTGTTTGTTCCACTGATTTTAATTGGTTTTACACTTTTTATAATTGTTTCATACATTTTAGGTAGAACCTTAGAAGGTGTTGTAGAACCGCTTATCATTCAACTTCCTAACCTATTGATTCCAAATAGGAAGTCTTATTTTAGAAAAATTTTAATTCGTATGAAGAGCTTTATGGTGGACGCAGAAGGTCCAATGTTTGTTGCGATCTTAATAGCAGCATTGCTTAAAGAAACAGGAGCACTTGATGCATTTGCCGCTTTTTCCTCTCCGTTAGTCAAAGATTGGTTAGGACTGCCGGCACAAGCAACAGATGGTTTGATTCTAGGCATTGTGCGACGTGAAATGTCTGTAACACCACTTATTGGTTTGAATTTAAGTAGTTTGCAAATTTTGGTTGCGTCAGTAGTTTCGTTATTATATATTCCTTGCTTATCGGTGTTTGGAATAATTGCTGCCGAATTCAATGCTAGAACATCAGTGATGATAGTGATTCTAACAACAGGCGGGGCTTTTTTAATAGGTGGTTTGATCAATCAGATAGGATTGCTGATATTATAGGAGACGTTTATTATGAAAATAACAAAAAT
>JAKSBV010000447.1 GCA_022360955.1 Bacillota bacterium | reverse complement strand
TTGGGCAAGTTATTCAAACAACCGAAGTGACAAAAGAGGATATTTTCGGTGCATTGCATCACATAGAATCGACAAAAACATAAAAAATGTATTTTAAAAATTAGACACAGGAACCGGGACAGTGATTGTTTCAAACAAACTTAGGTTTGCTTGTGCCATTTAATATTAACAAAACCTAGCTTCATAGACAATGGAGCTAGGTTTTGTTAATATTCCCTTTTTTTATATATTTTGTATATGCAGCTATCATATTGGGTCTTAAAGATACATATATTTAGGTGTGCAGGGAAAGGTTTCTTCCTGCAATAACGCTTATAAATTTATAAGGAGGGTAAAGAATGGTAAAGCCATTAGATCCTAAGACAATTCCTAAATACGTTAATGAACTAGTGCGCCCGCCAGTGTTTAAACCTACCGTTGCAACGGATACATCTACCGGGGAAGTATTAAGTCATAACTATACGGTTTTTATAACCCCATTAAAGCAACAAATTCTTCCGCCGTGTCTGCCGGAAACACTTGTGCTTGGCTACGAGGGTATTATAGAAGATGATTCTTGCTTCAGTAGTACTCCGGGACCTACTTTTGAAGCTGTTAGAGGGATTCCTGTAAATGTTCAGTGGGTTAATAACGTTACTGTGCCTCATTTCCTTCCCGTGGACCCCACTCTACACTGGGCAAACCCCAATAATATACCCACACCGGAGCCTCCTTTTCTGACGTTTCCGCCGGGATATCCGCTGGCGCAGAGCCCGGTTCCGGTGACTACTCACTTGCACGGCGCAGAAGCCAGATCCGATTCGGATGGAGGTCCTGAGTCGTGGTTTACAGCCGGGGAGGCGCAGACAGGTGCTGACTTCATTAAGTCCCGCTATACGTATCCGAACCAGCAAGAGCCTACTACCCTATGGTATCATGCCCATGCACTTGGTATTACACGGCTGAATGTGCTTGCAGGGCTTGCCGGATTCTATTTGTTGAGAGATCCCAACAATGATATAGAGCCTATTCTGCCAAGCGGAATATTTGAAGTGCCCATCGTTATTCAAGATCGTTCATTCAATGAAGATGGTTCGCTATTGTTCCCTAATGTTGGTGTTAATCCCGATGTCCATCCTTATTGGGTTCAGGATTTTATAGGGAATGCCATTATGGTTAACGGCAGGGTTTGGCCAAACCTCGATGTTCAACGAAGACAATATCGTTTTAGGATGCTGAACGGCTCAAATTCCCGATTCTATAACCTAAAATTATCAAATGGCCAGTCATTTATTCAGATTGGTTCCGATGGAGGATTTTTACCTTTCCCGGTAACACTAACCGAGCTTTTAATTGCGCCGGGAGAGCGTGCTGACATTTTAATTGATTTTTCAATGCTAAAGCCCGGCACCAAAATTATTATGACCAATGATGCGATTACCCCCTTCCCGGGCGGCTCCCCGCCGGATCCGGATACTACCGGGCAAATTATGCAGTTTACCGTACTCGACACACCACATGTACCGCCTGTGCATCTTCCGCCGGTGTTAAATGAAATACCGACATTGATTCCGGATGTGCCCAAAAAAGTACTAACACTGAATGTGGTAAATGGAGAAAAGGGCCCTCTTGAATTGCTGCTGGACGGGCAAAAATGGGTTGATCCAACCTCAGAACTGCCCATAGTGGGATCAACGGTGGACTGGGAAATCGCTAACGTGACGAGAGCTACCCATCCTATCCATGTGCACTTGATTCAGTTTCAAGTAGTTAATCGTCAGCACTTTGATTCGGAGAGATATCTGGCGGATTGGCTAAGTCTAAATGGCGAGCCTCCTCTCCAGCATCCGACGATACCGTTACCTGTTGAACCTTATCTTATGGGTGATCCCATAGAGCCGGATTTAAATGAGCAGGGATGGAAGGATACTGTCCGAATGAACCCAACGGAGGTCACCAGAATTAGACTTCGTTTTACACCACAGGATGTTAAATCGGGAGATTCCAAACCCGGTGTAAATTTATTCCCGTTTGATCCTACCTTCGGTCCCGGTTATGTATGGCATTGCCATATTCTGGACCATGAGGATAATGAGATGATGAGACGTATGAAGGTTGTATCCTGTCCTGTCATTGAAAGCAACCCTCAATCTTGTTGTCAGGTTGTTGTTGAGGGAAGTACTCAGCTGGTACCTCCTGCATTAAATAACGCACCTATTTCTCAAAGCAATACGGTCTATGCCGAAATAGAAAAAGTATGTGCTGAAAAGGTGATGATTAGTGGTTTCCTTCGTAAGACCATAACCTATACCGCAGTCTTAGACAGCGGAGCTAAAGAAGAAAATATCATTACTGACGATCTTCCTTTCCAATGTATTATTGATAGAGAAGATGCGAATGAGAATGATTCTTTCATGATTACAGGTTCTACCGTATTGTGTGAAGTTTTCGCTAATACGCAGAACTTGGGTATGCATCCTATCACCCATGAACAAATAGCTTTTAGATTTGTTGAAAAAGACATCGTTAAGGTTTGTATCAGAAAAAGTTGTTTGGATCACTAATTTTCGTTACACCTTAGGCAAAGTTTCTTTTAATGCATATTTTTGAATAATGTATAAAGATAAAAAATGCTTTTGTGCTTAAACCATGGGGTTAATGACAGCCCCATGGTTTTCTTATGCTTCCGTCCCTTTTTTAATTATTTCAATTTTCCTATGTTTGCCTTGTAGGGCGGATATACAATGCCTTTCTCGGTCATAATGGCCGTAACATACCGGTGGGGCGTGACATCAAATGCCGGATTGGCCACAGCAATGCCTTCCGGCGCTATCCGTTGACCGGCAATATGCGTAACTTCTTTGGGATTTCTTTCTTCAATCGGAATTTGTACTCCGTTGTCCAATGTGAAATCGATGGTAGAAATGGGTGCTGCTACATAAAAGGGGATATTATTTTCTTTTGCTAACACTGCCACACTATATGTACCGATTTTGTTGGCAACGTCTCCATTGCTTGCAATACGGTCCGCACCTACAATTACACAATTGATTTTACCCTGTTTCATAAAATGTCCCGCCATGTTATCTGTAATCAGTGTAACCGGTATCCCTTCATGATGAAGTTCAAAGGCTGTGAGCCGGGCGCCCTGTAGAAAAGGTCTGGTTTCATCGGCAAAAACAGAGATATGTTTGCCGGCTTCCTTTGCAGCTCTAATAACGCCTAATGCCGTTCCGAAGTCGGCCGTAGCTAATGCACCGGCGTTACAATGGGTAAGTATTGTATCGTTTTCTCGGATGAGCCCATTCCCATAACACCCTATTGCCCTGTTAATGTCTACATCTTCGTCATAAATTTTGTTTGCTTCCTGTTCCAAAAGCGTAACGGTTTCCATAATATTATTATGGTTCTCCTTTGCGAGAATGGTATACATTCGGTCAATAGCCCAGAAGAGATTAACGGCTGTGGGACGGGTGTTGCGCAGCACGTCACAGACCTTCTGCATTTTTTCCATGAAGACTTCCTTGGAAAGAGTGCAGAATTCTTTGGCACCTAACACAATCCCATAAGCAGCAGTCACACCGATGGCAGGTGCTCCTCTCACAATCATATCTTTGATCGCTTGTGCCACAACTTTGTAATCCGTATATTCATTTACGATGTATTCCGTCGGAAGTCTTGTTTGATCAATTAATTTTAACACACCGTTTTCCCATTGAATCGGTCTCACGTTATCACTCCTTGTTTAGTCGGGAGTGGGGGGTGAGGAGTGGGGAGGATAGGGTACTATCTTGAAGTAAAAATGACTCCGAACTCCAGACGCCGAACTCCGAACGTATTAAAATTATATTTTTTCAATCATGGTATAGATTAACTTCTTTACATGATGCACATTTTGATTAAAAACTTCCAAAACAGCTTCGTGGGTAACGGGTTTTATGTCGTCCCGTCCTTCCAAACCGGCGTCATAATCGGTAATCAGTGAGATGTTTACATAGGGAATTTCCATCTCAAGGGCCAGATAGCTTTCCGGGTATTGGGTCATATTGATCACTTCCCAGCCCATTTTGCTAAACCAACGGCTTTCGGCGCGTGTAGAAAACCTGGGCCCCTGAATGACAACAACGGTTCCCTTTTCATGTACCGGTATACCAAGCTCTTTTGCAGAAGCAACGGCAAGCTGTCTTAATTCTTCATTATAAGGATCGGCCGGGCTGATATGCTGTACTTCCGGACCATCGAAAAAAGTATCCTTTCTCCCGGAGGTACGGTCTACAAATTGGTCGCATATCACAAAATCCCCGGGCTTAACGTGAGGCTGAAGACTTCCGCAGGCATTGGGCGCAATAATCTTCTTTACTCCAAGCATTTTCATCGCATAAATATTTGCCCGATACGGCAAGAGATGGGGGGGAAGATGATGCTTTTTACCATGTCGCGGCAAAAAGGCCACCTTTTTGTTTCCGATTGTAGCAAGCGCAATCTTATCACTGGGTTTTCCATAGGGTGTATCCATTTCAATTTCTTCTACATCATCTAAAAAAGAATAAAAACCCGATCCGCCAAAAACACCTATATCTGCCTTCTTGTCCATCAAAATTCCTCCTTGATTTGTTTTAAAATGTCGGTTCGGCTTTTACTGCCCACAGCATTAATGATTGCTGTTTAACAGTCAGCGGTGAACTAATTCAATTATACCTTAATAACACAATTTTTCAATAAGCAGTTGAAAAATTGTTGCCGATCAGTCAATTAATACCTTTGTATTTTAAACATTTTTAGGGAAAATTATTTTTAGAGATACTGAACATGAAGAATAGATTGAATACCAGAAAGAATTTCCATTGAATAGGCGAAACATTGCCCGTTGAACCGATAGAGGCATAGCGGAACGAAAATATTGGAGGAATGATGATGGACAGTGAAAAAAAAGAGTTTTTTAAACAATTATTGATTGGGCAAAAAAATCAACATGACCGTGTTCTAAACGATATGAAAAAACACGACAGAGGGGAAAATGAAAAATATGCCTCCGGGGAGCTTTCCAATTATGACAATCATCCCGCCGACTTGGGATCGGAAGTGTTTGAATTGGAGCATAACATGGCACTGGAAGTGGGCGAGGAATTCCATATTAAAGAAATAGAGGATGCTCTTCAAAGGATTGAAGACGGCAGTTATGGGGCCTGCCGGTTTTGCGGCCGGCCTATTCGTGAAGAAAGATTGGAAATCGTTCCGGCTGCAAAATTATGCATCGATTGCGAAAAAGATAAAGAGAAGGATATGACCCGAGACTATTTAAGCAAGAGCCGCCCGGTGGAGGAAAAGGTAATTGACGCACCCTTTGGGAGAAAGTATTTAAATGAACAAGAGGATGATGAATATGAAGGCTTAGACCAATTAAATGATGTCATGAAATACGGTTCTGCCGATTCGCCGCAAGATATGGGAGGATACCATGATTATGAGGAATTTTATACAAATAAGGTGGATAAGCAGGATATTGTAGATGATATGGATAATATCAGTAATGAAGAGTATGTGAACCAGCTGCCTGATTGAAAACGGTTCGAGGTTTGGGGTACTCTTCGGCCGGTCTTTGTTAAGGCGAGCATATCCTGCCCAAGCCGGACAAAATAAATTTAAAATACCTTTGAACAAAAAACACTGTCTCATTGTTATTTGTTCAAAGGTATTTTTAGGTTTAAAATGCATAATTATTTTAAATAAATCTTAAAAACTTAAAATGAAAAATTAATTCAAAAAAAATATATGTCTTTATAAATAATTTTAATACTATTAGGAAGAAGCATCTCATATTTTAGAATATAGGATAATATTGAGCACGCGTAATGTGAAAATGTAAGACAGCCCTGGTTATTCAATATAAGGAGAGGATCAAAATGACAATTAAAAAAGCCTTTTGCACTTTACTTGTAGCCTGTATTATGTTTGGGTCTGCGTGCAGTCCCGCTGCCAATGATGAAGTCGACAAGGCGTCAGAGGATGCCCATGAATCTTCAAAAGAGGAACTCCCCGCGGAAAAAGAAGTCGTGACGATTAAGTTCGCTCACCATAACCTGCGTGGGATAGACCCTACGTGGAGGGACCCTGTTACAGGTGAGACGCACATGAGCCCCGAGAAATTGAGAGCCAGAGAAAAAGCTATGGAAGCAGTTTTGAAAGAGCATCATGTAAAGCTCGAGTTTGTAAAATATCCTTCGGACCTTCGGGAAATTATATTGCAAAGCGTCATGGCAAACGATCCTATTGCAGACCTTGTGTGGATGTGGGGCGGAAGTCAAGTGCAGATATTGTCGCAAAACGTGCTGCAGCCTTTGGACGACTATCAAAGCTTATTTGAGGATGAGGAATATGCCTGGATGTTCTTAGACAAAATGTTCGGCAAGCACTACTTCTTAAATGGTCAATTTCCGTTTATTAAAAATTGGCCTTTAGTTTACAACATACAATATATAGAAGCGGTGGATGCTTTAAAAGAGGATGGGGAAACCGTATACCCCACAGATCTGTGGAAAAGGGGAGAGTGGACCTTTAGCAGGTTTGAATCGTATTTGGAAAAAATAGAGACCTTTTATTCAAATAGTCAGGCCCCGAATCGACCGGAAAGAAGAATACGGGCCTATGAAACAGACTATCGCTATGCGACTCTCGACGCATTGAGTGCAAGCGGAGGCGAAATATTCGGCGAAAACGGTCTGGGGATTGATACACCGGAAGCGATCGGTGCAGCCATGTTTATCGATCAGCTTATGAACAAAGGACTTATGTGGACCGAGAGGCCGAATGAGAATTTGGCCAAAGTCGGCTGGACGTGGAACAGCAATAATTTTGGCAATGGTGAAACAGTATTTACAAATTGTGCAAAATGGCTGATAAAATCAGCTGCCAATAAGGCTGCGGAACGTGGCCAATCTGTGGGGATCGTACCTTTTCCCAGACCGGATCATTTGTCTGCCGATGACCCCGCATACCGTCAAACAGGTACTATCAGAGAGACGGTCGGTATCTTAAAAGGTGTTTCTAAAGAAAAAACCGAACTGGCGGTAAAGAGTTTCAGGACCTTTTTTTCCACGTACTTTAAAGAACTGGCAGGGACAGAGACGGTAAGCGGTTACAAAGAAAAATATCTTGAATCGGAGGCCTTGAACTTTGGCCTTGATATCTTTCATGAAAAAACAGGCCCTGATATCCTGGAAGCCTTCGGGTATATCTCTGATGCACCGCTCAAGGATACAAGTTTAATTTTGGGCCTATACGGAAAATGGTCGCTGG
>JAKSBV010000126.1 GCA_022360955.1 Bacillota bacterium | reverse complement strand
TCCAGTGTATTCTTAATCTGATTAAGATTTTTCTCCATAAAGTCAAGTTCCGGTGACATAGTAATTTCTTCTTCTGATTCCTCTACAAGTTTGTTCATAACTGCTATGATTTCATCAAAATATCTCGTAAACCATGAAATTGAAAACCGGAAAAGCAGAATTAGAAAAACAATAATTGTAATAAACATAAACAGCTCTATGTTACGACCAAATATATAATAATAAATCCTATTGGCATCATGAGGGTTTAGGCGAAATGTATTCTCTAAAAACCATGCAACCCTTTCTCCAAAACGCCCCCTGACCGAAGAACGTAAAAAAAACACTGTAGCGACTGCAATTGAAGTTATCAGGAGCATCTGTATAAATATTTTTTTCTTCAGCTTTGAGTAATCATTTACACTACTTTTCAATTTTATAGCCAACTCCCCACACAGTTTTAATGTATTTCGGATGCTGTGCCGAATCACGCATTTTTTCACGCAAACGCCGTATATGAACCATTACCGTATTATTGCTGTTAGTAAGATACTTTTCACCCCATACCTTTTGGAACAATTCCTCGGAGCTTACCACTCGCCCTCTATTGGAAGCCAGCAACCATAAAATAGAAAATTCTGTAGGAGTTAAAGAGAGCAGTTTTTCGTTAAGTATACATGTATGGGTATTTTTATTCAAAACCAAGCCGTAAAATTCTATTACCTCTTCCTCTTGTGATGGCTCAGTGGTATTGTATTTAGTAAACCTGCGGAGCTGTGCCTTCACACGGGCAACCACCTCCAGAGGTCGAAATGGCTTTGTAACATAGTCGTCGGCCCCTAATGTAAGACCTGTAATCTTGTCTATTTCCTCATCCTTAGCCGTGAGCATAATGACCGGAAAGTTATATTTTTCCCTGATACGCCGGCAGATTGAAAATCCATTTACACCAGGGAGCATTACGTCTAGAATAGCCAAATCCAGTTTTTCACTTTCTATACAATTTAGAGCATCCTCACCATTGTAAAACTTGAAAACATTGTAATGTTCATTCGTCAGATATAGCTCTATCAAGTCTGCAATAGACTGTTCATCATCCACAACCAATATATTTGCAATCATAATATGATCAACTCCTTGTTGTATGATGGAATACCACCCGCTAAAGGGATGATTCCGAAAAGTTTGTAGCTATGGGCAGAAAAAACTACCTCGAACTGATAAAACGAAGCGGGTTTAGCCAACCGCAATAAAAAATCAGAGGAGGTAGTATCCGTATGGATAATAACACATTAGCACATACGAAATGGAAATGCAAGTACCATATAGTATTTATATCAAAATACAGAAGGGCCAATAATCTATGGAAATTATAGAAGAAAATGCAGGTAACATTATAAGCCTATGTCAATACAAGGATATCGAGATAATAGAACAAAGAACTGCCCCTTGTTCTATTTCTGCCAAGACGGTTGCATAAATATTTAAACTTTTTGTGTCTGCATTCTTGACATAAGTTCAAAATTGAAGTAGAATATAGCATCAATAAATATATGGCATTATAAGAATAAAATGCTAATAAAGTCTTATGAGATTAAAAATGGAGGAGATTGCTATGAAAGAACTAACAAAGAAGTATATATGTATTATTACAATGCTTTTTATTATTTGTTCAGGGGTTACTGTATATGCAAATGAACAAATTGATGCGCAAGACGTTGAATTAACACATGGAAAACTTTATTATGAGAACTATGGTACTTTAAGATATGAGGGACAATTACTAAATGGACTCCCGCATGGATATGGAAAATACTATTCTTGGTGGAGCGACAAGGGAGCTGTTTTGAGCTATGAAGGTGAATTTAAGAATGGTAAAAAAGAAGGATATGGAATTGGTTATTTGATGGAGAAATTGTATTACATGGGTAGTTGGAAAAATAATAAGAGACATGGTTTCGGAGCAGATTTTTATAGAGGGGTATTGTCATATATAGGAGAATTTGAAAATGATAGGCACGAAGGATTGGGGGTAAGGTATACAGGCTGGGGACTTTTTAGTAAAGAAGTTATTAAACACGATGGACGGATAACAATGGTAATAACAAGAGATAAAGATAAGGCTATAACGCCCCTGCCTACAAAACCCGGATCACTAAAACCCGAAAT
>JAKSBV010000445.1 GCA_022360955.1 Bacillota bacterium | reverse complement strand
CAGGTTTTAGAAGTTCTTTTGTGTCCCAAATCTTCATGAACACATCCTGAACAACTTCTTCTGATTCTTCTTTTGACTTAAGGTAGCCATAAGCAAAATGGTACAATCGCTTTCCGTAAAGTTCAAACAATTGATCAAAAGCCTCTACGCTTCCACCCTTCAATTCAACTATCCATTGTTTTTCAAGATCTACCTTAGTTGTCATCAAGCGCTAATTAGCGGAGGTAAAATTAATGAATTTATTTCTATGCCAAGGCTTAAGCTGTTAAGTGTATGTTACAAAAATGCTATTTCAAAAGGAAAATTTGGAAGGTAAGTGAACTTTCATCGTATAGACTTATTTTATTTTTGATATCTGATTAAAAAAAGGAATATGGTCTTCATATCCCTCTTTACAAAGACCGAATCCTTGGGTACTTTATATCTTAATTTTTTTCATTAGGGACTGCCCTTTTGTTCGCAATTAATGCCAAATAATATTTTTTTTATAATTTGGGTTACGATCAAATAGTTGAAATCTAAAAGTTACATTACACATTAGTTAGCACTGAGAAAAACGAAGATGGAAGAAAAAGAGAAACCAAGACTTTCGAGATTAACTGCAATTCTAACTCAACTTCAGGCGAAAAGAATTGTTACGGCAACACAATTAGCTGAAAGACATAATGTAAGTGTTAGGACTATATATAGGGATATTCGGACCTTGGAAAAATCAGGAATCCCTATTGTAACCGAAGAAGGTAAAGGTTATTCAATTATGGAGGGTTATCACCTACCACCAGTTCTTTTTACAGAGGATGAAGCTAACGCATTAATCACATTAGAACAATTAGCAATAAAAAACAAAGACTTGTCATTGGTTGAAAACATTACCAGTGGTATCGAAAAGATCAAAGCCATTTTACGATACTCTCAAAAAGGGAATGCAGATTTGTTGGCAGACAGAATTTACTTTGGCGGAAACAACAATGAAGAAAAAACGAGTAATAACTTAATGCAGATACAATCGGCTATTACCCAATATAAAATCTTAACGATAGAATACCTTTCTTCCGAAAATAAAAAAACCACTCGAAACATTGAGCCTTTTGCTATCTACAGTATTCACGGAGATTTTCTGTTGATTGCCTTTTGTCGATTGCGAGACGATTTTAGACACTTTAGAATAGATTTCATTGAAAAGCTTGTTACTGAAAGCGAAACATTTAGTCCGTACAATATGACTATAAAAGAGTATTTTGAAAAATATGTAAAAAATCAGTAGTACCCTTGACACACCTCTGTCACAACGCCAATTTAAATTTGCAGAAGTATTAATTAAAATCAATTAAAAATGGAAATTATCCAAATCGTAATCTTG
>JAKSBV010000273.1 GCA_022360955.1 Bacillota bacterium | reverse complement strand
TTTCAGCGATCCTGGCGTCCAATTCAGCCCCCAGGCCTGCTACATCCGCTCCTAGAAAACCTCGGATTAGCAAGGAGATAGCTTCTCGCTCCTCCATCCCCCGTGATTGCAGGTATTCTACCTGTTCCGGTGCTATTTTTCCGATACTGGCCTCGTGGCTGATCCGTGCATCCGGGTGTTGTGCTTTAATGCCGGGAATCGACTCTATCATCCCGCCCTCACCGGCGTTAAGCAGCATACCGGCACAATCCACATGGGCCTTGCAGCGGGCATTTCCAATCAATAATCCTTTCTGGTACATTTTACCCCCGGTGCAGACGCCCCGGTGAGCCAACTCGGCCGTCGTATCGTCGGCGTTCAGGTAGACATCCCCACCCACATCAACGGTTGAACCGGCAGCACTGAGAATGATTGTGAGGGTTTTTGCCGAGGCCCCTTTCCCATTGAGCCAAACCTGCGGATTGCTGATGATGCTCTTTGCAGACCGCAGGGAAATATAATTGCTTTCATACCGGCCTCCGGCCTCTACAATGACCCCCGCTCGCGGATGTACCGTTACTTCAGGGCCCCAGCCGTGAACCATCGTGTTGACCAATTTGGCATTTTTCCCTATAAACTGTTCTTCCACGGCTAAATGCGATCCGGAATGAATATCGTGCCCGGTAAGGCATCCGGTGATGAGCTGCAGTTCAGCATCATCCTCCACCACCACCACATTATGCACCACCTGTGTAACGTTCTCGCTAGCCATATAGAGCGCCGCCTGACAAGGCAGCTTCACCTTGGCCCCCCTGCGGACACGGACAAAATACCCTTGCGGATTTTGCTGCGAAGCACAGCGGGTCGTTATTTCATCCTGATCGGCCGGAACTGCTTTCCAAAAATATTTTTCCCTCAGCCACTCATACTTCTCAAGGGCAACGGCAATGGGCAGCAATTCCAGTCCCTCCGTTTCACACTGCACACAGAGGGGGGAATCGTCACGTACAATCAACGTGCCCGACCGGTCATTCCCTTCTACCAACACCCCTACACCGGCCAATGCATCTGCATCAATTGGGGTAATCCGGTCCGGCAAGACTATCTCCGGGGGCAATCCTTCGGATATGGTATGAAACCGTTCCAGCTCTAATATCATTTCATCTTTTTGCCTTTCTTTACTCGATCCTGCCATTTAGCCTACACTCCTTTCTGCACACAACGGGTACATTCTTCATATCCGCAGTTTCTGATTGTATCCAGTATCATGCACGGATTTCCCGAACAACCTATCTGTCCGTCCAACATAACATGGGCTTTATCCACATGGACATAGTCCAAGATATTTCCGTTATGTGTAATCACAATCCCAGCCTTCCGTTTAACCGGGTGAAGTCTGTCCCTGGAAAAAAGCATATTGATTAAATTGCCCATTAGCTTCAGCGATTCCAGATCCACGCCGGAATCCGGCTCATCCATCATACTGAACACAGGTTGGATGGCCAGCAGCTGCAAAAGTTCCGAACGCCTGATTTCACCGCCGGACAGCCCTCCATTGATATCCCTGTCCAGAAAGGCTTCCATACGGGCCTCGCGAGCCAGTTCGGTCACTTTATGAGCCTGCTGCGGCCTGTCGACCGTCATATAATCGAGAATATGGCGCAGCTTTACGCCATGGATCGTCGGCGGACGCTGCGCTGCAATCCCGATACCCAATTTTGCTCTTTCCGTAATATCAAGGTGCGTAATATCCTGTCCTTCAAACAGGATTTGCCCACCGGTCACTTCATACCCGGCAAACCCCATAATGGTCATCATTAACGATGTTTTGCCGCTGCCATTCAGTCCAAACAAAGCGTGAACCTCTCCTGCCGGAACGGTCAGGTTCAGATCGCGCAGCAGCACCTTCCCGGCCACCTGCACACAAAGATCTTTAATTTCTAAAACATTCATATCTCTCTTCCTTTCAATCCCTCTCTATACGCTCAGGCTTTCCGTTACTCTCATCTTCCAGCCTCGCGCTTTTTGTTGTTCATGCCATAATCGAAAATAGAGTCCTTCCGATTCTATCAGTTGTTCATGTGTTCCTCGTTCGGTTTATCCCCGGAATGTTCCCACTAAAATCGACATGTTAGCCGCACATTAATGAAATTGATTTTCATTCGCTTTTTACTCTTATTATAATACACTAGATTGTATAAGTCAGTATCTCACGATACATTTTTTTTATTTTTTTAGATGACTCCTTTCAATAAACATTGATACATCTCTCTCCCCTCAGCTCTCAACTATTTGTAGCTTTGGAATACCCGTTGCCGGTGTACGATTATATTTCCAACTTTACTGTGTGCTATCTATAAAAACAAGAGGGCCCACGATGAACACGATCATCGTGGGCCCTCTTGTGAATCATTATGGCATTATAATCCTGACTGCATGCATCGGCTGCTCAAGGATAAAGTAATTACTTTATATTTTGGAGCTGTTATCTCCCCCCTATGGCCTGCATAGGTCCCTGGAGCTCCCGATAAATAAAGACACACAATTTGATGGTTTCGTCATACCTCCATTCCGAATTGGATCATATAATTATATCCCAGATCCACGTA
>JAKSBV010000175.1 GCA_022360955.1 Bacillota bacterium | reverse complement strand
GGAAAAGGAGGTAGCCAAGATGACTAAGACGTTGTATGATACGGTAGTTGAGAAGAAAGGCATAGAAAAAATTATTATGCTGCAATTAGAACAAAGACTCAAAGAGATTCCTAGTGAATTCAAACAAAAGATTAGCAAATTGGAAGAAGCACAGCTTGAAAAAATTGCACTCAATATGATCAATATTAAAAAGCTTGAGGACTTGGCCCCATATCTTCAGTAAATGTTGGCACGACAGGGCGTGTATGCTTTTTGCAAAAATATCTGTTGAAAGCGTGCAGGATACAGGAGATATCTCCTGTAGGGAGCTATTTAACCGGCATAACACGTTAATAAGCAATGGTGCCTATGAAAAGTACCATTGCTTATATAACTTGCAAAAACTATTTATGCATCTTTTTTCGAGGGTTTTGTGATGATTTTTTCCAAATAGGCCCTAAACTCATCTTTTAAATCGTCCCGTTTCAACGCGAATTCTACCGTTGCTTCCAAGAATCCCATTCTATTGCCTACATCGTAGCGGCGGCCCATGAAGTCATAAGCATACATGGCTTCCGAGCGGGATAGATCCTTAAGGGCGTCGGTCAGCTGGATTTCTCCGCCGGAGCCGGGCGTAGTATTTTCAAGGCACTCAAAGATTTTGGGAGTGATAATGTAACGGCCTAGAATAGCAATATTTGAAGGAGATTCTTCTTGTTTGGGTTTTTCCACCATATCTTTGACTTTATATACGCGGCCTTCCACATGAATACAATTCACAATACCGTATTTCGATACATCTTCGTCCGGTACGGTTTGCACACCTAGAATAGAGGTCTTATATTCATTGTATACGTCAATCATTTGTTTCAGACAGGGCACCTTTGCGTCCACCACATCGTCACCCAATAGTACGGCAAAAGGTTCCTCGTTAATAAAGGTCTTTGCACAATGGATCGCATGTCCCAATCCTTTAGGCTCTTTTTGGCGTATGTAGTGAATATTCACCAGATTGGATATATCCTGTACCAGACTCAAGAGATCGTCGTTCCCTTTCTTATGCAGTTCCGATTCCAGCTCATAGGATTTATCAAAATGGTCTTCAATCGCTCTTTTACTTCTGCCGGTTACGATGATGATATCCTCTATGCCCGAGGCAACCGCTTCTTCAATGATATATTGTATGGTAGGCTTGTCCACAATGGGCAGCATTTCCTTGGGCTGTGCTTTGGTAGCCGGTAAAAATCTCGTACCCAGCCCCGCAGCTGGAATAATCGCCTTTCTTACTTTCATAATCAATCCCCCAGTCAATCTACGAAAATCGCATTCTTTTGTTTATAATGACACCATTCCCTATGTAATGTAATCATATCATTAATCTTATCAAAAAATAAAGTGGAAGTAAATAGTATTATTGCTCAAAATATGTTAATTTTTAGCCAAAAAACACAAATTCAACCACTTCCCCCACCAACTCGCTGCTCTACCATTACGCCTATATCCTCCTAAAATCCACCATCCCCGACTCCTCTCAACTGTCAACTATCCTCTACTCCTCACCCCCCACCCCCCACTCCCCACAAATTACGCCGTATCGCCCCGAAAAGCCGTTCCTTCAAACCTTTGTTTTCCCGGCTTAATGCCTTTAGCAGATCTTTGACATATTGACGTTTGGTATGACCGTTGACAGGACAGGGACTCTGTACTACCGGAAGACCGGTTTTGTCAACAAATCCCACAACCACCTGCTCAGGTACATACAGCATCGGACGGATCAGGTGAATATCCTTCCGGTCGAGGTAGGTAACAGGGGAAAAGCAATGAAGTCTTCCTTCGTAGAACAAACTCATAAAAAAGGTTTCGATCACATCATCATGGTGATGGCCCAGCGCAACCTTTTTGCACCCCGCTTCAAGGGCCGCATCGTGCAGGGCGCCTCTGCGCATTTTAGCACACAGAGAACAGGGATTGGATTCTTTCCGTATATCGAAAATGACCTCGGCAATATTCGTTTCGACAACCGTATAAGGAACATCGATTTCTTTGCACATCTGACGAATAGCGGAGAGATCAAAATTGTCAAAGCCCATGGTGAGGGTAATCGCCTCAAGATCAAACTGCTTGGGATAGAATCGCTGCAGTGCCTTTAAGGCCCTGAGCAGCGTCAGGCTGTCCTTGCCCCCTGAGACCCCCACCGCAATCCGGTCACCTTCTTGAATCATATGATAATCATCTACAGCCCTGCGCACATAACTTAAAATTTTTTGCATTCTATCTTCCTTTCGTATTTAGTGGGGGGAAGGGAGTGGGGCGTGGGGAGGAAAAACGCTCCGCTTCCCATTAATCATTATACTCTAAACAGCTGGATTTAATCAATGGGGGCGGTAAGGGATAATGAATAATTAATAATGAAGAATGAATAATGGAGAAGCATGTGACTTGGGGACTGAACCATCTGACACGCTTCAACTCTCAACTATTATTGCCTCTTGATATGCCGGTTGTTGGCATAGTATGTTGTAACGGGAATGGATGTTGCTTGTGGGTTTTAAAAAATGAAATGGCGGGCTATCTAGGGAGAGTAAATAGGACGAAAAGGGGAGAAAATGGAGAATGCAGAAGATAAATTAAAATTATCATAAAAACTCCTTGACACAAGCCCTGCAATGTATTAAAATATGTAACATGCGATAGCAGTCCCGGGCAATCGAATATAAGATATTCAATCAATATAAACGACGGTAGTGCTTGGAAGTGTGAAGGATATGGGCCAGATTTTTTACGCCCCACCCCCCACGCCTTACTACTAACTAATCAAGGAGGTTCTATATAATGAGTACTTTTATGGCTAAAGCCAATGAAGTGGAAAGAAAATGGTACATCATAGATGCTGCAGACAAGCCCCTTGGCAGGGTTGCGGTGCAAGCGGCCAGACTGTTAAGAGGCAAACACAAGCCGGAATTTACCCCCCATGTGGATACTGGGGATCATGTCATTATCATCAATGCGGAAAAAGTTGTTTTGACAGGTAAGAAGTTAGACCAAAAATACTACAGACGTCATTCAATGCATCCGGGCGGATTGAAAGAGATCAAGTACAGACATTTAATGCAGACAAAGCCTGAAAGAGCAATGATGATCGCAGTAAAAGGCATGCTTCCTCATAACTCTCTTGGCAGAAAAGCTCTTAAAAAATTGAGAGTGTATAAAGGTGTGGAGCACAATCACGAAGCTCAAAAGCCTGAAGTATGGACACAGGAAATATAAGGAGAGAGGGAGGAATAGACGATGGCGAAAGTTCAATATTACGGAACAGGAAGAAGAAAAAAATCGATAGCAAGAGTTAGATTGGTACCTGGCGACGGCAATGTTACCATTAACGATAGATCCATTGACGACTATTTTGGATTGGAAACCTTAAAAGTGATTGTCAAACAACCGTTGACCCTTACCCAGACCCTTGACAAGTTCGATGTGGTTGCAAAGGTTATCGGCGGAGGCTTTACCGGTCAAGCGGGGGCCATCAGACACGGTGTTGCGAGAGCGCTTTTAAAGGCAGACGAAGAATTCAAGCCGGTTCTGAAAAAAGCAGGGTTCTTAACCAGAGACCCAAGAATGAAAGAAAGAAAGAAATACGGACTCAAAGGTGCAAGAAGAGCGCCCCAGTTTTCCAAGAGATAATATCATTCAAAACAGAAATCCCCCAAAGCATTGCGATTGGGGGATTTGTTCATGTATAAGAATCTATCAAAACACACTAAAAGAAAAGATATATCTAAATATGTTTAATCAAAAATCCCCAAATCCGATGGATTGGGGATTTACTTTATTAACCTTCCTTATGTTGTCTGCGCTTAACAACTTCAAGTCCTATCTCAAGTGTGTCCACCATGGTCTGTATATGTTGCTTATTGACAGGCCGATCATTCAAATACATTTGCTTGCGTCCCAAATGTTGAACAAATTGTGAAACGGCCTTGTCCAAATCTACATTATGCATATCCACCACAGCCTGATATTTACCGGAAGATTCTTTAACAATAGAATATCGTATTTCGGTTTTGCCCATCAAATAATCCAATGACACATCAAAAAAATCTGCAAAGTTCATTAATACATGGATTTCCGGAATTCGTTTATTGTGCTCATATTGTGAAATCGCAGATTTCCCCAAACTGTAATGGTATTTCTTATTAAACTGATCGATTAATTGCTGCTGCGTCCAGTTATGCTCTGCCCGCAGCTGTTTGAGTCGTATTCCGAATTTAGCCAAACAGAACCCTCCAATCTAAAACTAGTATATAACAAAGCGACTAAAATGGAAATAACTTTCACAATCGGGAAACGGAACCGTTTTATTTTCGTTAACATAAAAATGTCGGGAAAAATATTAAAAACACGTATAACTTATTCACGCATACAAAACATAGAAACACACCATTCGATTCATGTTAACACCCTTTGCTGTTATTAACATAATGTCGAATATACACAGATCAAAGCGAACAGTAGAAAACAGTTTAATAACCCAAAAAAGCAATAGGTGAACAGCTGCCATGCGCCTGTTATTTTGTTGGGTCATCTCACAGACTTCTAGTCAAAAAATCCTTTATTCAAACATTTCCTTTTTTTTATCAAATGCGCGGGTGGAAGTAAAATAGGATATAATATCTATCTTGTAAATGATAAAATAAAGCAGGATACTTAACAAAACACCGTACATTGCATCCAGAATAGAATGCTGTTTCAGCATGACTGTGGACATAATGATCAATACCATGGTAATAAACGACCCGACCTTTAACCACACTTTCCCGGCTAAAGTTGCGCATTTAGTTAAAGCCAGATGGACCGCAATAGCATTTAGTACATGCATACTGGGTGCAGAATTCGTAGGGTTGTCAACCATGTAGATATACTGCACGGCCCTTGAAAATATATCCGATTCCTTAATAACCGGACGCAAATTCTGCCCATTGGGGAAAATAGCAAAAATAACAAAGCATAAGGTCATGCCGGTAAACATGAAACAGGCCAGGTTATAGAAATCTTTTCTCGCAGTAAAACCGAGATAAATCAAAGCTCCGGCGATATAAAGATACCAGAATAAATAGGGAACGATCATTTCCTTGACAAAAGGAATATAATCATCCAGCTTGCAATACATAAAATATTTAGGTACCGTTATTTCATTATAAATGTTATATAAAGCCAAAATAACCAAGTAATAGCTTAATATATAGAAATGCTTGTAAGGTTCAAGTAACTGTTTAATAGACTTCATTGGTCATACCCCTTTCGCGGTTTTATCCTTCTAATCAAATATACGGAAAAACAACCAAAATGTTTCCACAAAATATATTAGACGCAGAAATAGTGAAAAGGTTCCAATTATTTATTTTAATTATCGACGGCAAAAGGGTGAAACTTTCCGGTTATATTTATCATGAATTCCGATGGGATATTCTACAACGATATTTCCGGTTCTAAAGCAGAGAAGACCTTTTTACATCTTGGGAAGAAAATTTTAAAGAAGTGTTAAAAGGTATGGAGAAAAAATGAGAATAGACCCATGGGTGATGGGTCTACCTCAACAAATATGGATATGGATTTACCTCAACATGGTGAGAGCTAGTAAATTCCTTTTCCACAGCAAAACGGGCTCCAGAATAAGCATAAGAAAACTAATATGAAAAACAGGATTTCGCTTCTTCTACCGAAAAAACCGTATCCGCCCCCGCATCCTTCTACTTCTGCCATGTGGATAACCTCCTTTATTTTAGTTTCAATATATAATATGCCATTTACATAAATTAAGTGACTACTAAATGGAGTAAAATTTTAAATTATTATAAAATAGGAGATAGAAGCCTGGAGATGGCTTCTTTGAATCTTATAATCATTGAACGTTGGTCATACAGATCTTCCGTCAGCAGCGTACAGACCTCGATATCTTCCTCAAAAGCTTGCTTCAGTTTACCCGCAGTTTCCCGATCATATATAAATGCATTTACCTCAAAATTCAGCTTAAAACTTCTAATATCGATATTGGCGGTACCAACCGATGCGGCTTGTCCGTCAATAACAAGTGTTTTTGCATGCAAGAAGCCGTTCTCGTAGATGTACGGTCGTATTCCGTACTTTAATAATTCGCCGATGTAAGCGTAGGTCGCCCAGTATACAAACATATGGTCCGGTTTATTCGG
>JAKSBV010000183.1 GCA_022360955.1 Bacillota bacterium | reverse complement strand
TACGCTTTGAGGCTTTACAGTGTTTAAAATACTATTGATGCTATCCCCATCTTTAATATCCAGTTTAAAACTTCTATTTTGTTCTAGTGTCATTGGGTTTTTAAAGTGCGTTGCATAAACCTGAAATTCTTTACACTTATTGATTTCACTAATGATTGCCTTGCCTATAAGTCCACTTCCACCCAACACTAAAACCTTACTCATAAAAATTACACCTTATCAGTAGATTATCATACTGATAAGGTGTTGTCAAACAGAGAACCGTCCCCTGTTCTATTCAAAAATAAAAGACACTTTCCAGTGTCTTTTTATTCCACAACCATATTCTCTTCCGTTCTTTCGCCTTCTTGAATAAGGGTTGTTTCGAATTTTTCCAATATCGCACCCTGAATGATATCCCTTGTTTCTGCATTAATAGGGTGTGCAATATCCTTAAATTCACCATCAGGCGTTTTTCTGCTGGGCATTGCAACAAACATTTTATCCTGACTTTCAATCACCTTAATATCATGTACCACAAAAGCGTTGTCAAAGGTTACAGATACTACCGCCTTCATTTTACCCTCTGTGCTAATCTTTCTCACACGAATATCTGTAATTTCCACGGTACGTTCACCACCTTCCACCGAAGTAAACAAATTAGCAATGATTATGTGTTAGCGGTTCACGGTTCACAATTCACAATTCACAATCCATGGTTTTAAATTGATTTTATTAAAGGTAGCGCAGGGCCTAAAATTTTATTTGAGCAGGCAACGATACTGCTGCGTTTTTTGCTCAAATATACCTTCAATGTTAGAGCGCAATATCTATAATAACGAATAACTGTCAATTGCTAGCTGTCAACTGTCAACTTATTTTTTAGGTTACGCATTTTCAGTAAATTTTATACTCGGTTTTAAATCTATAATATTCCGGTGGTCATCTACTTCGTTGACAACAATTAAAGAAAAGTAATCTTTGGAAAATTTTTCTTTCGTTTCATTTGTTGAAATCAGCACTGCAATGCCCTCTACCTCCGATTCAAACTCCTTCATCAATTCTACAATGCCGCGCGCCGTTCCGCCGCCTTTCATAAAGTCGTCGATAAACAGCACACGTGAGTTTTTCTTGATGGCCCTCCGCGACACGGACATGGTCTGAATCCTGCGGGTGGAGGCCGAAACATAATTAATGTTCACCGTTGAACCTTCGGTTACCTTAATATCTCTTCTCGCAATAATCAATGGGACATTTAAGTATTTGGCTGTCATCGTTGCAATGGGGATCCCTTTTGTTTCCACCGTCACCACATAATTAATATCCCGGTTGATAAATCTTCCTGCAAATATTTTCCCCACGTTATCCACAACAACAGGATTATAGATAATATCGGTCATATAAATATATCCTCCGGAAAGGATCCTATCTTGATTGGAAAGATCACGACATAGGCCGGAAACAACTTCTCGTATTTTTTCTTCCGAAAGCAAAGGGACATATTTTACCCCACCTGCCGCGCCTGAGATGGTTTCGATCATCCCTAAAGCAAGTTTGTCTACAATGCCCTTCAAAAGATCTACATCTTCACTCAATGTGGATTTTGCACAACGAAAAACTTCTGTAAAATAATTAAATGTATATATGGCATTCGGATGATCACTCAAAATTTTCATCAATACGGCAATCCGCTCATTTCTCTGCAATTTCTCCATTCTTTTCCCCTCCTCTCTCAATCTGTCTCTATTTTCCGAACATAAGACTCAAACCCAATCCAAATTACTCCATGTCTTATCTGCCTGTTCTAACCGCCCCACTCCTCACGCCCCACGCCCCACTATTACATTATTAACATTATACACAATGATACGAATATTTAAAAGCTTTTTCCCAAAAATATTCACATACTATTTTTTTCATTTAATCCTATAATAATTAAGAAAAATAGGTGTATTTTTTGCCTTTTTAGT
>JAKSBV010000352.1 GCA_022360955.1 Bacillota bacterium | reverse complement strand
GTCCTGGGCCTCCTAAAGAATGGACGGCTCAAAGGACTGGCTGACAATATGGAGTACCCGGTACTCTTGATTATTTCCATGCTACTGGAAGCCTCCACCGGATTGCTGGTCAAACTCCTGCCCGGTATTTTCCCCGAATACCTCTGGGCACTGGTCATATTGCAGTATGCGCTCATTTTTGCGTTTTTCATGCTGAACAGTCATAATTGGCCGGTATCTGTCATGGCTTTGGGTGTGCTTTTGAATTTTGCTGTCATTATATCCAATGGCGGCCGGATGCCTGTATCATCCATAGCTTATAATTACCCCGGCTTTACGAGGGTCATGGATCGTATCCAGTCCGGTGCGATCCCCGAGTACTTCATCATGGATCACCGGGTGCCATTTTGGTTTCTCGGTGATATCATCGCCATCCCTTTAGCCGGTATGGCCAGTGCCGGCGATCTGGTGATGATGGCGGGGATGGTGCTCTTCATTTTCATCTGTATGACATCCAACCGGCCCAAGCACCTCAAGACCAGAAGGCACAGGAGGGCAGCATGAGATCGGTGGTCCTGCCGCCCAGATTGGCTGCCCTCCTCGAGATGATACAGTCCCCTAAAAAAGTCGCTGACATCGGATGCGACCATGGCAAGCTATCGGCGGCTATGGCACTCATGGGGATACCGGTGGTGGCGGTAGATATCAGTGAGCCCTCACTGCGAAAGACCATGGAGCTGAAAAACCAACTGGGTCTAGACAACATAGAGACACGGCTGGGCGACGGGCTGGTCCCTATCCATAAGGATGAGGTGGATCTCGTCATCATGGCCGGTGTGGGCCAGCAGACCATCATCGATATCCTAAAGAGGGATTGGGATAAGGTGCAGGGCGCACAGCTGCTGCTGCAGAGCATGGATGGTGCTTACAAACTGCGCCGTTATCTATCTGCTCAAAATGTCCGGTTTGTCGATGAGTCACTATCAAAGGACAACAACCGCATCTATTGCGCCATGCTGGTCCAGTGGGGAAATGGACCGGAGCTCAGTGAAATAGAGTGCATACTCGGCCCTGTACTATTAAAAAAGCAGCCGGATTTATTTCATAAATTCTTACAGGAGCAAATCAGTAAATTGTATGGTATAATAGCTGGACTCAATAAGGCGAATAGCCCGCAGGATGCGGAGCCTGCCGACTATGAGAGGACATTGAAAAGCTTAATGGAGGTGCGAGATGGGCATCACAGTACTTGAGGTCAGGGACATCATCGACCGGTGGGCGCCCTTTGACAGT
>JAKSBV010000048.1 GCA_022360955.1 Bacillota bacterium | reverse complement strand
TTTTTTTTTAACTGAAAGGATCTAAAAAAGTAGGCCGTACTCAATAAATCGAAAGTTCCTTTTTCATAGTTAAGCGTGTCATTGAAAAATGGTTCTTCACGAGGTTTTATTGCCGAATAAATCAAACCATTTCCTTCGTCAAACTGATAATGGTGACTCGAATGCTTTTTGGAATGGTTAATTACCCTTCTGAAATCAATAGGATAGAAACCAGGGAAAGATAGATGTGATTCAAAAGTATCCCGAACGGTATAAAGCCAATCATAAGCTTTAAAGGTTTTTCCTTTGGCTTTTAGGTGCCAGTTTTTTTCGCCTTTAGCATTAACTGTATCAGCTCTAAAAACAACCTCTCCGGCATTTATCCAGATAAAATGCCAATTAAAATATGCACCATAAGTTACTTGTTCCCCGGGAAGAAATGCAAGTTGAATGTCCTGCGAAAAAAGCTTTGCACCTGTAGATAAAATCAGGAAACAAATAATCAGCCAGGTTCTTTTATAAACCACGGCTTCTGCTTGATCTTGAGCTCGATTTAGATGATTTTCGTGAATCATTTTTTTCTTTGTCTTCATCCACTAAATCCTTTTCAAATTGAAGGTCTTGCGGCAAGTCCCAACTTTCGCGGACTTCGAAATTAGAGCGTAACTTTAGAATTTTCTGAAAGTAAACTACTTTTTCAGGTTGAATATCATTTTTAATATCGCCAATATCCCACTTCCCGTTATTGTTACTATCAACGATCAACCTGATCTTATATTTTTCAGGCTTTAATAATGGAAACTCAATTTGTCCATCTTCTTCAATCTTTAACTCCTGAAGAACGTTTTCATCCTCATTATTCTTTAGTAGTTGAACGATACTATGCCCATTTACATTTGATAGTGTCAGGATTATTTTGGCATAATAACCTTCCTTTTGGATTTTAAATGTTTTTTCCAACGTATTGTTCGGTTCTCCGTAGTAATTTTTTAGCGAAGCTGAATCAATTACAAATCGATATTCTGTTTCATATTCCCAGGGGTATTCTACGTAATATTTCAAAATTGAAGTAGAATCCTGCAGTATTTGAAAATCCAGTTCTTCTTCAAGCGTATCCACCTTTTGATACAAATGAATACCACTCTCATCCAATTGCATTAATGGCTCAGGAACATCAAGTTTCAGGTTTCTGTAAACATCAAAACCTGTACTTGTTAAGTTGGTACTCAGGTTAATAAATTTTGTACGGACTTTTTTACTACTCTTCTTTTTCTTCTTAGTTTTTGTTTCCTTTTTCTTGAAATACATTTCAAGAGTATCAGTTCGATATACAAATTGATCAAGAGTATCTTTCACAATATAATCCAACCTCATATTCAGTGTATCAGTATTACTCAAAAGAGTATCAATAACCCACAGTTGCAGCGAATCACGTGTAGGATTAAATTGCAGATACGACCAGTCGGCTTCAGTTTTAGGGTGAATTAATTCAAGCTTAAAAGAATCAGTCAGTGTTTCAGAAAAATAGAATGTACAAAGATTTGCTCTTTCACGCTTGTAGCTATCCAAATAC
>JAKSBV010000023.1 GCA_022360955.1 Bacillota bacterium | reverse complement strand
TAGAATTCCAGTACTCCAAGAGTGGTATCCCAACAGCGGCTCCTCACAGACTTGCGTCCATGTATCTCTGCCTCCCACCTATCCTGTACATGAAATACCAAAATCCAATATCAGGCTACAGTAAAGCTCCATGGGGTCTTTCCGTCTTGTCGCGGGTAACCAGCATCTTCACTGGTACTACAATTTCGCCGGGTACGTTGTTGAGACAGCGCCCAAATCGTTACGCCTTTCGTGCGGGTCGGAACTTACCCGACAAGGAATTTCGCTACCTTAGGACCGTTATAGTTACGGCCGCCGTTTACTGGGGCTTCGGTTCTAAGCTTCGCTTACGCTAACTCTTCCCCTTAACCTTCCAGCACCGGGCAGGCGTCAGCCCCTATACGTCGTCTTTCGACTTAGCAGAGACCTGTGTTTTTGCTAAACAGTCGCTTGGGCCTATTCTCTGCGGCCTGCCAGAAGCAGGCACCCCTTCTCCCGAAGTTACGGGGTCAATTTGCCGAGTTCCTTAACAACGCTTCTCCCGATCGTCTTAGGATTCTCTCCTCACCTACCTGTGTCGGTTTGCGGTACGGGCACCTCACCCATACATTAAGCTTTTCTTGTCAGTGTAGAATCACCTGCTTCGCTACTTGTTTTCGCTCCCTTTCGCCGCACTCAACCAACGGTGCGGTCAGGCTATCTTCCTGCGTCCCTTAATGTATTATCGGCTTCGGTGGTTACGGAATTTCAACCGTATGTGCATCGACTACGCCTTTCGGCCTCGCCTTAGCTCCCGACTTACCTTGAGCGGACGAACCTTCCTCAAGAAACCTTAGGTTTTCGACGATTATGATTCTCACATAATTCTCGCTACTCATTCCGGCATTCTCTCTTCTATCTCGTCCACATGTCCTCTCGGTCATGCTTCAACCTATCATAGAATGCTCCCCTACCCAGCATTACGCTGCCAAAGCTTCGGTATAGACTTTAGCCCCGTTACATTTTCGGCGCAGAATCACTCGACCAGTGAGCTATTACGCACTCTTTCAATGAATGGCTGCTTCTAAGCCAACATCCTGGTTGTTTTAGCAACTCCACATCCTTTTCCACTTAAGTCTATTTTGGGACCTTAGCTGTTGGTCTGGGCTGTTTCCCTCTTGACTATGAAACTTATCTCCCATAGTCTGACTCCCGGACATCATTTGTGCGGCATTCAGAGTTTGATAGAGTTCGGTAACCGAGTAAGGCCCCTAGCCCAATCAGTGCTTTACCTCCGCCAAATTAATCCGAGGCTAGCCCTAAAGCTATTTCGGGGAGAACCAGCTATCTCCGAGTTCGATTGGAATTTCTCCGCTACCCACAGCTCATCCCCCAGTTTTTCAACACTGGTGGGTTCGGTCCTCCACGGAATTTTACTTCCGCTTCAACCTGGCCATGGGTAGGTCACCCGGTTTCGGGTCGTATACATGCAACTCTACGCGCTCTTCACACTCGGTTTCCCTTCGGCTTCAGTGCGCCAGCACCTTAACCTTGCTACATACATACACTCGCCGGACCGTTCTACAAAAAGTACGCCATCGCACCTTAACGTGCTCTGACTGCTTGTAAACACAGGGTTTCAGGTTCTCTTTCACTCCCCTCCCGGGGTTCTTTTCACCTTTCCCTCACGGTACTATGCGCTATCGGTCATTAGGTAGTATTTAGGCTTGGGAGGTGGTCCTCCCGGCTTCCCACCAGGTTTCACGTGCCCGATGGTACTCTGGATCCTGCCAGCGCCTCTTGGTTTTCGCGTACGGGACTTTTACCCTCTTTGGTCTACCTTTCCAGGTTGTTCTGCTAACCTTAAGGCTGCCTTATGCAGTCCGCAACCCCCAACTCCCTAAGGTGTCGGGTTTGGCCTCTTCCCCTTTCGCTCGCCGCTACTAAGGGAATCGATGTTTCTTTCTCTTCCTCCGCCTACTTAGATGTTTCAGTTCGGCAGGTTTCCCTCCGTATACCTATGAATTCACTATACGGTGACCGGATATTACTCCGGCCGGGTTTCCCCATTCGGACATCTGCGGGTCAATGGCTATTTGCGCCTCTCCGCAGCTTTTCGCAGCTTATCGCGTCCTTCTTCGGCTCCTAATGCCAAGGCATCCACCCTGTGCTCTTATTAGCTTGACCTTTCTCTTAGTTGACAGTTGTCAGCGGACCGTTGACAGTTAAATCCATCAACACCCCATCTCCTCCTGCCAATCATAACAGTCTGGTTCTCGAATTATATGAGTAAGAATCTCTTGTACACAGCTTTCCTGTGTTACCCTTTTTTCTTTTCCTCATGTCTTTACATTGTTTAGTTTTCAAGGTACATGGAAAAACCAATGAATCATTAATAATTAAGAATGAATAATGGATTGAACCTTTCAAAGAACTTCGTTCTTTGGTTTTGCTTTTCTCATTATTCATTATTCATTGTTCATTATTAATTGAAGTTTCTCTTGGTCTTTCAAAAGTACACAGCGTAAGAGAGTTTGTTTCTTAGTTGCACATTAACGTATGTTAATGTATCGACCATAGGATTTGCGAATCTTCGATTCGCTTTGCTCCTTAGAAAGGAGGTGATCCAGCCGCACCTTCCGATACAGCTACCTTGTTACGACTTCACCCTAATCATCAGCCCCACCTTCGACTGCTGCCTCCTTACGGTTAGCTCACAGGCTTCGGGTGTTACCAACTCTCATGGTGTGACGGGCGGTGTGTACAAGGCCCGGGAACGTATTCACCGCGGCATGCTGATCGGCGATTACTAGCAATTCCAACTTCATGCAGGCGAGTTTCAGCCTGCAATCCGAACTGAGACTGCTTTTGGGGATTCGCTC
>JAKSBV010000371.1 GCA_022360955.1 Bacillota bacterium | reverse complement strand
CTACAAATACTTGAAATATGCAATGACAGGTGACAAAAAAAGTGAAAATCAGCATGATATGTCAATTTTCATGAAATCTGAAGAATTAGCAAAAAAATATGAAATCGAGTACGATCCAAATACCTTTGTACCTACAGATTATTCAATGGCTGACTCAGTATTTGAAGCCGCAGTTGAATTGTTGACATCTATCGGAATCTATTGTATTGACACAAATAAGTCAATCCAAATCGATGAAGAGGACATACGCAAAGCTACCAAATCTACAGAGACACTGGAAATCGGTCGCCTCAGGGAAAAAGTTCTTGTTCCGAACAGGTACATGCAGGATACGGAACCACCAATCATAATTGGCGGACCTATGGGAGGTACGGTCTCTGAAGAGAATTTTTTAGAGGTGCATCTCAGTTCTGCAAAGGAGCCTATTGTTCAGGGAATTTATGCCGGTGCAATCGAGAATATGGGTCACAAGAGTATACAAGGCAAAACCCCTATGGAGATGCTGGCAGCATTGAAAGAAGCAAGACTGGAAAGGCTTGCCACAGAACTTGCGAATAGAGAAGGTATGACATTGATGGGACCAGGTACACCGACCATATCTCAGGCATACATGCTTGTATCAACAGACAAACTGTATTCACCTTCTGATGTTCAGGAAGTCTATCAGCTTGATGAACTAAAGACAGACTTTGAAACATTTTATAAATCTATTTTTCACATAGAAAGAGGTGGCAATTTCCTCACCGGGCAATGTCCGATATTTGGAGGGCCAAGTATTGGATCTCCTGCAGGCCTTGCTATTATTGACGTTGCAGAAACCATACAATCAAAAGTGGTGACAGGAGCAAACCTGCATTTGTCAGGTGCTGTACATATAAATACCAATTCTTCTTCAACAAAGGAAATCCTTTGGGCATCCAACCTTTCATCAATTGCAATTTCCAGAAACTTTCATCATTATACAGGAAGATACTACTGGAACCTTGGAGGATGCTGCACTGACATGATGTTTTACGAAACTGCTGCCCAGGCAATAGGAGATACGGTTAGCGGCAGAGATGTTTTGGTTGGACCAGTGGGTGCACGTGGTGCAGGTGCCGATCATTCCACAGGTCTTGAATCAAGGTTTATGGGAGAAGTTGCCCATATGGCTACGGATCTATCTGCAGATGAAGCAAATTATATTATCGGAAAGATCTACTCAAAATATGAAAATATGCTAAATGCCGCACCGGAGGGAAAACCATTCAGCGAGTGCTATCTGGTAGACTCAGAATATGAGATGCGACCAACTGATGAATATATGCAACTATATATGAAAGTGAGTAGTGAAATAAAGGACTATATGTCAATTGAATGAGCAACGAGTGAGTTTTATAAAAAGTTGGGTGAGAAAAGAATCAAAACTTTGGCATTCCTCCATTTTGCCACACACAAATTGTCAGGTTCTTGACCCAACTTTTTATCCTTGATTCAATAGGTGATCCCTATGAGTGAGATATTTAACGTCGAATCCAGCATCTTCGAAAAAAAAGCAGTTCTTTCGGAACAATATCTTCCTGATAAATTGATTGCAAGAGATCAGCAAATCAAGGAAATTGCAAAGCAGATTGAGCCTGCTCTTCACAAAGGAGTTCCGGGAAATGGATTGATCCTAGGGGAAAAAGGTGTTGGCAAGACAAGTGTTGTTAAGTATGTAATTAAGGAGTTCACTGGTATTGCAGCAAAAGATAATATAAGTGCCAAGGTCATTTTTCTTAATTGTGGTGTCACAAACACAACCAGTCGTATAATTCTTGAAATTGTTCATCAGGTAAGCCCCGAGTTGCAAATTCCTAAAACCGGTTTATCTTTGAATGAATACTACAACATTCTCTGGCAGGCACTGAATGAAAAACAGATATCCATAATCATAGTTCTTGATGACATAGAAATGTTGAAAAACTTCGATGTTCTGCTCTCTCTGAGCCAGGCTGGAGAAAAAATGTGCATCGGAAATGATGTGCATATAGGGATTATTGGAATCTCGAATGACCTTTTTTTCCCGGAAAAATTACCTTCAATCCTTGTTCAGTCTTTTAATTACAAGGAAATGATTTTCCCCCCTTATAACGAGAAAGAAATGGAACAAATTCTGGAAGCTCGATCTTCTATTGCTTTCAAGGAAGAGATAATTGATGAACATGTAATACCAACATGCATTTTACTCTCCCGGAAGAATGGTTATTCCTACAAAGCAATCAAACTTTTAGAGAAAGCAGGGGAAATTGCGGAAAGAAAGAAAGAGGATTTCTTGAATGATAAACATGTTTTTCTTGCAAACGATGAATTGAAAACCGAAAGTGGAATCAGT
>JAKSBV010000274.1 GCA_022360955.1 Bacillota bacterium | reverse complement strand
GCGGTACAGCGGAAGGCATCGTTGTAAAAGATATAAAAGACGGCAATGAAATTATAGAGCCGCTTCAAGATAGGCTGGTAGGACGTTATACCATGGAAGATATTGTTCATCCTGAAAAGGGAGAAATTATGGTGCCTTGCGGGCATATGATTCCGGAGGATAAAGCCGGAGAGATTATAAAAGCGGGTATCAAAAAGGTGAAAATTCGTTCCGTGCTTACCTGTCACTCCAGGTATGGCGTATGCGTAAAATGTTACGGCTCAAACCTTGCCAGCGGGGAAGAAGTAAATGTAGGGGAAGCAGTTGGCATTATTGCGGCTCAGTCCATTGGTGAGCCGGGTACCCAGCTTACGATGAGGACCTTCCATACCGGTGGTGTGGCAGGTGACGATATTACACAAGGTTTGCCCAGGGTTGAAGAGTTGTTTGAGGCCAGAAAGCCAAAAGGATTGGCCATTATTGCAGAAATTGCAGGTGCGGTCAAAATCAATGAAACGAAGAAAAAGAGAGAAGTTGTTATCACGAATGATGAAGCCGGAGAATCCAAGACTTATTTGATTCCTTACGGTTCCAGGATTAAAGTATTTGACGGAGACGTAGTGGAAGCGGGCGACGAACTGACCGAAGGCTCGGTTAATCCCCATGACATACTTAAAATTAAAGGCTTGGCGAGTGTGCAGGCATATCTGCTCCAAGAAGTACAGAGGGTTTACAGATTGCAGGGTGTTGACATTAATGATAAGCATATTGAGGTCATTGTAAGGCAGATGCTGCGCAAGATTAAGATTGAAGACTCGGGAGATACGGATTTATTGCTCGGCAGTTTGGTGGATATGTTCGAATTTGAAGAAGTCAATAATAATGCAATCGCCCAAGGGCTGGAAACAGCGAACGGCAGCAGAGTGCTGCTAGGTATTACAAAGGCTTCTCTTGCAACAGATTCTTTCTTGTCGGCGGCTTCCTTCCAGGAAACGACAAGAGTGCTTACGGAAGCGGCAATTAAAGGAAAAGTCGATCCGCTGCTAGGCTTGAAGGAGAATGTCATTATCGGTAAGCTTGTTCCGGCAGGGACAGGAATGGCAAGATATAGAGATATTTCAGTGCAGGTGGCGGAACAATAAAAAAGGTGCTTGACACTGTTGCGATTCGGTGATAAAATTATGCAGTGTGTAAAATTGTAATATATGGTTGGGTTAAAGATAGCGCACTTTAAACTTTACACTACATTTGGACAAATAAAGAGATGCTGTGTTTTTTGTTCAAATATAAATACCATTTTAAAGTGCGATATCTATATGATCCGGTTCAACCGTATTAAGCAAAAATGATAGGTAAAAGCTATCTAGGGGGATAATAGGAATGTTAGATGAACTCAAGACGGCAAAGAAAGTTGTCGGAATTAAGCAGTCTCTCAAGGCTGCCCAAGATGGTAATGTATTAAAAGCGTATATTGCTGAGGACGCGGACGAAAGAGTTACTCAAAAGTTAAAAGAGTTTTGTATAGAGAATAATGTGGAAATAGAATATGCCGAGACGATGAAAACGCTTGGAAAAGCTTGCGGTATCGACATAGGCGCAGCAGTAGCAGTGATTGTCAATGAATAATTAATAGTGAATAATGAATAATGAAAAGAGAGTTAAGATTTATATAAAATAGGTGAATGATTTACAATAGTAGGTAGAGGATATTTCCCATTATTGTTATTCATAATATTTGTATATAATTAGGAATTAGTGCATCCGTTTCAAAAGGTTTGTAATTATTAATTCTTAATTATTCATTATTAATTAATTTGTGGAGGGAGGTGTATGGATGCCAACATTTAATCAGCTTGTTAGGAATGGTAGAAAAACAATGGAAAAGAAATCTACTGCTCCGGCGCTTCAAAAAGGTTTTAATTCGTTAAAGAAGAACCCTACCGATCAGAGTTCGCCGCAAAAAAGAGGAGTGTGTACGGCAGTTAAAACAATGACCCCTAAAAAGCCTAATTCAGCTTTGAGAAAAGTTGCCAGGGTTAGACTTACGAATGGTATAGAAGTAACTGCGTATATTCCCGGAATTGGTCATAATCTTCAAGAACACAGTGTTGTTTTGATTAGAGGCGGTAGAGTGAAGGATCTTCCTGGGGTGAGATATCATATTGTCAGAGGAACATTGGATACCTCAGGTGTTGCGAATAGAAACCAGGCAAGATCGAAGTATGGTGCTAAAAGGCCTAAACCAAGCAAAAAATAGTTAAAATTTTTTCGTACGCAAGTACGGGAACATCACATAAGTGCGACGTACGAAGTTTATTATAAATTTTGGTTGTCAGCACTTGACGGCAGTCTTTATACTGTTGAGTACCTGTGATAATGATTTATCATGCAAAGGAGGGAAGTAGAGTGCCAAGAAAAGGATATATTGCTAAAAGAGAAGTACTTGCGGATCCGTTGTATGGAAGCAAGGTTGTTACAAAGCTTATTAATAATATCATGCTGGATGGGAAAAGAGGGGTCGCACAGAAAATTGTGTATGATGCATTTGATATTATAAAAGAAAAGACAAGCAAAGACCCTTTGGAAGTGTTTGAAGAAGGATTAGGAAATATTATGCCTGTTCTAGAGGTTAAGGCCAGAAGAGTGGGTGGTGCCACTTATCAGGTGCCTATCGAAGTCAGACCGGATAGAAGACAGACCCTTGGGTTAAGATGGCTTACGCTTTATTCTCGCAAACGTGGTGAAAAAACCATGAGAGAAAGATTAGCCGGTGAGATCCTTGATGCTGTTAACAATGCCGGTTCGGCAGTAAAGAAGAAAGAAGATACACATAAAATGGCCGAAGCTAACAAAGCTTTTGCACATTATAGATGGTAGTTTAGTTCGGAGTATGGTGTTCGGGGCTTACTGTTCTGAAGTACATGTTGCGGACTTTTGGATGGAATCATATGAAGATTGCAATAAGATAGAGCTTGAGTTAGGGCAGAAGGAGTTTTTTTAGATCGCATTTTATCCGGACTCCGAACTCCGACCCCCGAACTGTTAGAGAAAGGAGAAGCTTTGTGCCAAGAGAATTTCCATTAGAAAAAACGAGAAATATAGGTATCATGGCGCACATTGATGCAGGTAAAACGACGACTACCGAGAGAATACTTTTTTATACCGGTAGAGTTCATAAAATCGGTGAAGTGCATGAAGGTGCTGCAACGATGGATTGGATGGAACAAGAGCAGGAGAGAGGCATTACCATTACTTCTGCTGCAACGACTGCACAATGGCTGGGCAATAGGATCAATATAATAGACACACCAGGACACGTTGACTTTACAGTCGAAGTTGAAAGGTCCCTTAGAGTATTGGATGGCTCCGTAACGGTTTTCTGTGCTAAAGGTGGGGTAGAACCACAATCCGAGACCGTATGGAGACAAGCAGATAAATATGGGGTTCCCCGTATGGCGTTTGTCAATAAAATGGACATTATGGGAGCGGACTTCTATAATGTTGTTGCAATGATGAAGGACAGACTTAAGTGTAACGCTGTTCCGATTCAGCTGCCGATCGGCAGTGAAGACAGCTTTAAAGGAATGATTGACTTAGTTGAAATGAAAGCTTATGTCTATTATGACGATTTAGGCAAAGACATTAGGGAAGAAGAAATTCCCGAAGATATGCAGGAAACAGCACAAAAATATCGCGACGAGCTTGTAGAGGCGGTTGCGGAACTAGATGAAGAATTGATGATGAAATACCTAGAAGGAGAAGAACTGACCCTGGATGAAATCAAGAAGGGAATCAGGGAAGCGACTATAGGGGTTAAAATGATCCCTGTGCTGTGTGGTACTGCTTACAGAAATAAAGGTGTACAAAGGCTCATGAATGCAGTGGTAGACTATATGCCGTCGCCGTTGGACATACCGCCGATTAAAGGTGTGCTTCCGGATTCGGACGAAGAACTAACGCGCCCTTCAGGTGATGAAGAACCGTTTGCCGCATTAGCTTTTAAAATTATGACAGACCCTTATGTAGGTAAGTTGTGTTTCTTTAGGGTATATTCAGGTACGATAGATTCAGGTTCCTATGTTTACAATTCTACTAAAGGTAAGAGGGAACGTATCGGACGTATCATGCAGATGCATGCTAATAGCAGAGAAGATATTCAAACCGTTTACTCCGGCGATATTGCTGCTGCAATTGGATTGAAGTTTACAACCACAGGAGATACTTTGTGTAATGAAGATCATCCGGTTATTCTTGAATCCATGGAATTCCCGGAGCCGGTTATTAGAGTTGCGATTGAGCCAAAAACAAAGGCCGGTCAGGAAAAGATGAGTATAGCACTTTCAAAACTTGCGGAGGAAGATCCTACTTTTCAGGCCTATACGGATGAAGAGACCGGACAGACCATTATCGCTGGTATGGGTGAATTGCACCTTGAAATTATCGTTGACCGTCTTTTGAGAGAATTTAAAGTGGAAGCAAACGTCGGCAGACCTCAGGTTTCCTATAAAGAAACGATTAGAAAAGCGGTTAAAATCGAACATAAATATGCGAGACAATCCGGTGGTAAAGGTCAATACGGACATGTATACCTTGAGATTGAACCGCAGGAACCGGGCGTCGGCTATGAATTTGTCAATAAAATTGTCGGTGGTGCGATTCCGAAGGAATATATCCCGGCAGTTGATGCGGGTGTTCAATCTGCGATGCAGGCCGGTATCCTTGCCGGCTACAATGTAGTTGACGTCAAGGTAACGTTGTATGACGGTTCTTACCATGACGTAGACTCTTCGGAAATGGCATTTAAAATTGCAGGTTCGATAGCCTTTAAAGAAGGCATGAAGAAGGCTGATCCAGTATTGCTGGAGCCTGTGATGAGAGTGGATGTCATTGTTCCTGAAGACTATATGGGTGATGTCATTGGCGATATTAATTCCAGAAGAGGCAGGATAGACGGTATGGAAGCAAGATCCGGTGCGCAGGCCATAGGCTCCTATGTACCCCTCGGCGAAATGTTTGGATATGCAACGGACCTTCGTTCTAAGACGCAAGGTCGAGGGAATTATTCCATGCAGCCCAGTCATTTTGAAGAAGTGCCTAAGAGCGTTCAGGAAGAAATTATTGCCGGAAGGGTAAAAAACACTTAATATTGCACAATGATAGGATTGCATATTGCAAATTGGGAATTAAAGGTGTAAAATGTATTAAATAAAATAAAATTATATTGTGGCAGGATGAAGGATTTCTTATTCTCCACGAATAAATGAAGGAGGACAAATATAATGGCAAAAGCTAAATTCGAAAGAAATAAACCCCATGTTAATATTGGGACGATTGGTCACGTTGACCACGGAAAAACTTCCTTAACAGCAGCAATTACTAAGGTTTTAGGTTTCCAGGGAAAAGCGGAATATTCCTCATATGACAACATTGATAAAGCTCCGGAAGAAAGAGAAAGAGGAATTACGATTTCCACCGCACACGTTGAGTATGAAACGGATAACAGGCACTATGCGCACGTTGACTGCCCGGGACATGCCGACTATGTTAAGAACATGATTACCGGTGCGGCCCAGATGGACGGTGCAATCCTTGTTGTATCCGCAGCAGACGGTCCGATGCCTCAGACGAGAGAACATATTCTTCTTTCCAGACAGGTTGGTGTACCGCACATTGTTGTTTTCTTAAACAAAGCGGATCAAGTGGATGACGAAGAATTATTGGAATTAGTTGAAATGGAAGTAAGAGAATTATTAAATGAATACGAATTTCCGGGAGACGATATCCCGATCATCAAGGGTTCCGCATTGAAAGCATTGGAATGTACTTCCGAAGATCCGAATGCACCGGAATATGCACCTATGCTTGAACTCATGAACGCGGTAGATGACTATATTCCTACTCCGGAAAGACAGTCGGACCTGCCGTTCTTGATGTCCATTGAGGATGTATTCTCCATCACAGGTCGTGGTACGGTTGCTACCGGCAGAGTGGACAGAGGAACCATTAGAGTTTCCGACGAAGTTGAAATGGTCGGGATGGCTGATGAATCAAGAAAAGTTGTTGTAACCGGTATTGAAATGTTCAGAAAGCTTCTTGATGAAGCACAAGCCGGTGATAACATCGGTGCTCTTTTAAGAGGGGTACAAAGAACTGAGATCCAAAGGGGACAAGTTTTGGCTAAACCCGGTTCCATCAAGCCTTATACCAAATTTAAGGCGCAGGTTTATGTATTGACTAAAGAAGAGGGTGGAAGACATACGCCTTTCTTTAACAACTACAGACCTCAGTTCTATTTCAGAACAACCGACGTAACCGGTGTTATTCAATTGCCGGAAGGAACCGAAATGTGTATGCCTGGCGACAACGTCGCGATGGATGTTGAGTTGATTACGCCAATCGCTATTGAAGAAGGATTGAGATTCGCTATCCGTGAAGGTGGAAGAACAGTAGGTTCAGGTGCTGTTGCTTCAATTTCCGAGTAATCGATAGATTTCCGAGACCGTACCGTAATGGTACGGTCTTTTTGTTGTTTGCACAGATATAGATCATAAACTAGTAAAGTTGGGAG
>JAKSBV010000303.1 GCA_022360955.1 Bacillota bacterium | reverse complement strand
TCACTGAAATCTGCATCGTCTTCCGATTTTAAATGTTCCGGATATCTAAAGAACTCAAAAAATTCCGGTTTGTAGAGATGGCCGTTCGGGTCTAATCCACGGCTGCGCAAAAATCTCTTATTGGGCTGTTCTACATGGGTATAAAGTCCATAATCTACAAACGTCTCGTCGGGCACCTCCTTAGACAAATCTTTGACATGCAGATGCACAAATTGCGTCCTTAAGCTCACGATATCGGGGATTTTCTCAAAATAATCAAAGCAGAACTTGTTTCGGATACGTAAGGAATCAAAGGGATGCTTGTTTAAATTAATCACTTCTTGACCCCGCCACAATCCTGCTTTATCATATAACCTAATTTTATAAGATTTTTGGACGGCTCTTCTTGTAGAACGGCCTCTTACCCGCATAAAGCCGCCGGGTTCCTTCTGCCCGTACCCGAAATAGCCCTTAGCCGGACCGTCTTCCGTACCTTCCTGAAAAATGATTTCTACAACAGGTTCATCTTCATTCCGAAAGGTTTGAACGCTGTTCAAATCCCCAAGCGTATAGATCCTGCCGGTTTTATCATCTTGCATCGGTGTTACGGTAAGATAGATATGCGCAACACGTGTATCACGATCCTGCAGATATACCCTTGTATCCTCCACCAACGGCAAGTTATTCAAGGGGCTGTTTTTAATATTCCATACCAACTCCGCCCCTTCGGCAGCATCAGCCTTGTCCGTATCTTCCGCTGCTCCTTCCGTGGAAGCATTGCAGCCTAAACACAAAAGACAGATAACGCCCAGTATATAAAAAAACGCTATTCGTTTTTTCAACCCCATTCCGGTGCCCCCCTTTATTCCTTCGTCCTCTTTACGCCCCCAGCCTTCTTACAAAACGTGCAAAGCGGCTGTTATTCGGCCTCGTAATAATAGGCTGGGAACAAAAAACCCTATAATCAATATTTTTCAGCAAGTATTTTAAACGCAGGATACTGATGAGCAGGCTGACCGCTCCTGCCGCAATGGTGCCTACCCCATAATAATTTTCACCAAGCCGAATCGAAACATAGGTAAGCACCGTATTCAACACCAGAAAAACAAAAGAAATCCATAGAGCCCCTTTCTGGTCGTCATAATACAGCAGCACGGTCATAATCATAAACATCATCGCAGTAGTGTAATATCCCAGCGTCAAAAAATTAAAGATCTCCAGTCCCAATCCGCTAATCCCCATAACGGGTAAAATACCGACACCGATTACAATCGCAGCCACGGAAATCAATAATTGTATTTCCATCAGAAATATAAGTTCCCGCTCCAGCACCTCACTCATATGTTTCTTGGCCGTTTCTATATCATGCAGTCCTCCGCCCCCCACAATCGCTTCAAAGTACTGCTGGTATTTGTCATAAAAAGTGGTCTCCACCTTGACAACAAAAATCACCGTAGCAGGTAATATGGTGAGTACGGCATAAAAAGTGGAAATATCATAAAGAGGTGCCGCTATAAACGTATCTCCCACCGTTATGCCCAAATCCGACTGCCAAAATAATATGTTATGAATATAAATACCCGCTGTATAAAAAAAATTGATCAAAAATAATCTGGGCTTTTCCTGAAAACAGATCAAGAAATCAAAATATTTTTTGCTCTTGGTATTAAAAAACCGCTGGACACCCCTCATGATAAAAATGATCGTCACAAAAAATCCTATGTCCATGGCATATAATACACCTTCAATCTCCTTCATGCGCAGATGCACAATAAACACATAGGCACAAACAATAATCGTCAATGTGCCATATAAAAAACCATATACAATTTTTTTATAATCCTTGATAGCCGAAACATATACCATTAACAAAAATAAAATGATTAATTCCATATAAACAATATAAGACCCGTATTTAAAGGCAAGAGATAAAGGAGAGTGCCAATAAAACAATATCCCCGCAATGCCTCCTAGAAAAGTACATAGACAGATGGCACCATACAAAGAGGGCAAAATATCTTCATACTCTTCTTTATAGATCTTGTCGGAAACATATCTTGACAGCATCATCGCAAAACCGCTGACAATCATCAAGGAGAATATAAACGCGTACATCACCGCAGCTAAAAACAATTGCCTTTCCATATACGAAACCATCATATACTCCAATAACTCTTTCAATACCGTCAATACACCGATACATGAAAGGATAGGACCTACCGTAACAAAGGCAGCATAGGCATACCCTCTTATACTTAACAAAAAGCTATTTTGCCGGAATAATTTTTTCAATTCAAAACCAATCCCTGCCATGGTTACACTCCTTCATAAGAATGGTATAAGTCCCTATAGGTTGCAATAAAGTCGTCTTTGGCATATAATTCTTTAACTCTTCTCAAAGCCGCCTGTCCCATTTCCGCTCTTAATGCTTCGCTCCTGCACAATTTCACAATTGCATTTCCCATCTTTTCATCATTCATCAAAGGTACAATGATCCCCGCTTTTCCGTAATCATCATTTTCTCCGTATATCAATTCTTTACAACTGCCCACATTGGTGGCCACAAAAGGTTTGCCGCATGCCATCCCTTCCAAGATCGCAAAGGGCTGTCCCTCGCTGATACTGCTTAAAACCAGCACATCCATTTTGCCTATATACTCTTTTATATCCACTCTGCCCGTAAAGATCACATCTTCTGTTCCCAGAATTTTTAACAATAGCTTGCATTCTTCATAATATTCCTCATTTTCATCGGTAGGTCCCATAATATAAAGCCTTGTGTTGGGAACCTGTTTTTTAACCAGATCAAAGCTTTGCAGCATCGATTTAATATCTTTGATGGGTACAATCCTTACCACCGCACCAATATTGATATGTTCATCCGCCTCATCCTTTTGGGCGATCTCCGTAAAGCCCTCTACCTTTACACCATTCGGAACAATGCGGATCTTATCCGCACTGCATCCTAATTCTACTTGGATTTCCTTATTCGTAGAAAAAAGTGTAATCACCTCATCGGCATAATGATAGGCACACCGGGACAGACTGTAAAAATACTCTATCCAAATATCTTTAAAATAGCCTTTTACCCAATCGGCCTGTATAATTTCCTCTTCTCTCTCCCTGGTATAAATACCATGTTCCGTTACCACGTAGGGTTTATCGTACAAGTAACTCCCTAAGCTTCCGACTATCCCGGCATATCCCGTTGAAACGGAATGATACAAATCCGCCTCCTCTATGCCTTGTTTGATTAAATAAAACAAAGGCAAATATATGGAGCGCATTGTCCAAAAAAAATCGGTAAAAGAAAGTTTTGAATATTTGTGATGATAGGTTTTCTTGACCATATCCAAAAAATTTTTACTGGTCAAAAAATCTGCCGCATTTTTCCTAGAGTCTCTCAAAAAGAAATCAAACACATATTGCCAGTCGGTTTCTCTTCCTTCCAAAAGCGATTCAATGGCATCATTCTCCGACTTTCTAAGCTTGTATCGTTTTCCCCACTTTCCGTCTTCTTCCAATACGGCATCCAAAAACACTTCCTTCACTTCTACAACATTTGAGGGTAGTTTATATTTAAAATCTCCCCGGCTTTCCTGATTCGCACCAATGGCATAGATGACAAACCGGTACTCGGGCAAAGAAGTAATGAGCGATTGTATCCAGCTTGATACACCACCCACAAGATAGGGATAGCATCCTTCGGCGATCAAACATATTTTCATATCTTCACCTTCCTAATTGAATCGAAAAAACAGGCTTTTCCGTCCGGATGAGATAAAAATCGTCATCAATCTTTTTCCATTCGCAGTCGACAGCGGAAATAATGTTTTTCTCTGTTCTTAAAATAAACTGCAGCTCCTCTATAAAATAGTTGCAATATACACGGATATTCTCTTCATGCCGTTGAACATAGAGATCGCATACAGAAAGCCTTTTGACTTCTTCTGCTGCTTGTGAAACGGTCATACTCCTAAGCCATCCGTAACGATTTTTTAACCCCTTCAATAACTGAGTATATTCTCGATAGATGTTCTCCCAATCGTATCCCCGGCTCTTTTCAGGGTCTAAGAATGCATCGGGATGAATAGAGTGGGAAAATACGCCTAAAGACGTTATGCCGTTTAGCATCATCCAGTGGGTGTCGCTGTCATTAAAAGAACCGGAGGTCATCATGGGAAAATCGACGATCCCATCGGAAGATACCCCATATTCCTGTACGTATTCATCCTTTTCGCCGTCGCCTTGATAGACGCTGCTGATAATCTTCAAATCGGGCATACCGGCAACTAAGGCCTGCCTGCCCTCGGGACTTAATACATTGGAAGGGGGCATATAACATCTTAACGCATAATAGGGAAACCCCGCCTTTGCGAACCTTACGGCCTCCTCCACAGCCAACAGCATATTCTCCGTATCGGGCCACACATTGTACTCTAAATCTATGTGATTCAATGCCTTAGCAGTCAGCGGTTGATGATTGTAGCCCTGGAAGCCTAATTCTCCGCCGTATTTTAGCAACTCCCTGCCGTAAAGCGTAAAACTTTTTCCATCCAGCCCTATCGGATTGCCAAAGGGTGGTTCGACCCTGTCATTATAGGTCTGGACAAACACGCCCGTGTATTTCACATCATATTTAAGTCCGCCGGCTACAATATCGGGCCACCATATTTCCCGGTAAAATTCTTTGGGGCTTTTGGCGTATCTCTCATATATGTCATCGCTCTCCATGTTAATAGGGGCAGGAAAGCCGTCAATAAAAGCCACCTTGGTATTCATAATCGGATAAATAAAATCTTCGTTTAGAAAAGACAAGGCCCCTGCAATAATCCCTCTATGCATTCTTTCGTCGAGCATTGTACCGTTAAAAAGCATTATTTTCCCTTCTCCAAGCCCGGTCTCCCATAAAAGCGGGATACCGTCCGCAGACTTCGCATATACCGTACACGTATCTTTCAATCTTACGCTGAGTGAAAAATTGCTTAAAAAATGCTCATCCACCCTTGTCCCCTTTCCTTTTATCAGAATATTGCTCAGCAATTCTATCCCATGATGAACAATAGGGGGACCCACCTCATAAATCCCTAATTTTCTATATATCGAAAAAAAGGCATCATCCACTATCGGTGTCTGTGCAAAAAAGACGTTGCCTCCCTTTTGTACATATTGAATCAAATGGTTCATGTCTCCGAATTTATTCCATTCCGATAACGTCAGTATCACACTCATATAGCTGTCGTCAATGGCTTTTATTTCTTTGACGTTTTTGCTGTCACAAGACTTTTTCATATATGACAGCACCTGTGCGATGTTTTTTTCAACCAGTATACTTTCCTGTTCTTCTTCATCATAGATGATCAATATTTTTTCTTTTGACAGACCCTTCACGGTATCCGACGGCAAAGCAGCTTTTTTCCCTATATCCACTTCATTAAATTCATTCTTGCTTTTGCTCCATTCAACAATATAATTGAGCCGTATCAGTTGTAATAAAGTCGCTAAGGCAATCACAAAACAAACAATTAAAATCTTTCTTCTGACCGTCTCCATTTATGAAACACCGCCAGTCCAAAAGGCTATGATATTTTTCGCTTCCTTTGATACCGTTGTCAAAGAATGCTGCATTTTTTGCATCATATCGAACATCTTTTCACGTCGATTTTGTCGGAAATACAGCTTTATATAAACTAGATAGGCATTTTCACTGTCGCTATAACGGGCAAGGTATTGTTCGCAATATCTTTCTGCTCTTTCATATTCCTGCAAATCCAGTGCGCAATTAATCAATTCCATAAAATATTGCTCTTCGATTTTCTCTGTCTCATTTTGATCCACCAGGTTCGTCAGTACGTCCAAATAAACGGATTGATATTTCTTTTCATGAACCTCTTCTATCAGACCGCTTTTTAAGTAATTGCCCAAGATAGTTGCATAGGCGGAAGCAGTCTCATAGTCATTATGCTCCTTTTCATAACGAAGAGCCATTTCCTGCAAGGAGAGATCGAATTTTCTCTTAAGGTTCATAAGACCGGAAGCCGCATAGTGTGATGTCTCCGTATCTTCATCATATATTGCAAGGTTCAAATGGTCGATATACATATCCGCTTTTTCTTTAAGCGCATCCAGCACGATCCTTCTCTTGGTCTTGTTCTCATTGACAATTAAGGCTTCTTCCAAGGAAACCACATTGATTTCTTTCATAAAGTCCACTTCTTTGATAAAACGCCCGCTCCGTTCATGCTTTGAAATAAGGTCGCTGTAATCTATTTCCTCTTGGACATTGAAAGCCTTTTCCAAAAGCCACAAAATAAAAAAAAACAACAACCCAAAACCAGGAAAAAACAAGACAAAAATGACCTTGCATATTCTCTCCTGCGTCGTATTTTTGATGTCAACGAGCCCATATAACAGACTTGCCAGTACATGAATACCCAAAAGCGCCTCACTCATTTGCTAAGCCTCCTGCACAATTGTTGAGCGAAGCCCTATTTTTTGCAGTCTTTTGATCACAAATAACGCATCCTCAACATTGGTATTGGAAAGGATCATGTATAGTCTGCCGTCTTCCCTCAGACCTATATAATCACTTTCCCGGATAATACTTCCGACTTTCAAGGACAATGGCTTTAGACTGCCAGGGCCTTCCACCCGGAGCATACTAAACTCCGATTGCGCGTTTTCTTGCGCCTCTTTTTTACTTCGCAAAATACGGTTAAAGCTTTCGTTGTTCAGTATAAACGTATCCTCAATATATCTTTCTTGATGGACTGCCTGCATATAACGATAGGCTATCGATAACGACGACGTAATAAGCCCTATCACTATTTTAAATAAGTTTTCATAGTACAGAGATAAATATTCAAATTTCACACGGTAAATCATGATAATAGCAACAACCCTATTCTTGTCTATAATAGGGGCCGCCAAAATCGGCAAATGATCGTCCAATGCCCTATTAACCCAGATTGTCTTATCTGTCACCATTCTTTTAAAGGGTGCCTCATCGTCCAGTTTGACGGATTTGGATAAAACATTTTTCATTTTGCCGGATTTTGCAACAAGCCTTAAATAATCTCCGGAATTAGATACGGTATAAATCAATACGCCTTTAGCTTTCATTACTTGCTCTAAGACACCTACCGCTGCGGTAAAGATGTTTTCCGGCTCTAAGCTGTCCAACTTGGAAGTGATGCCGAAAATTTTTCCAAAGCTATCCTCCGAACTTGCAATTTGTTCTTGAAGAATATTTTTGATCCGCCTATTTTCTTCATACATTCTATGCAGAAAATCATATTCATCCTTTACCTTTTCCAATTCACCGCTTTTTGATTTTACTTCAAAATTTTTCTTATCGATTACATATCCCACCCCTATGCCGATAAGAAAAAAGTTGGAAATATACAACAAACTATTGATGTCATATAAAAACGAAGTGATGTCCTTCCCTGCGTTCAGCAAAGTAACCACATACAAGATAGTCGACAACGCAACCGCTACCGTAGCCTGACGCAATCCGTGGGTAACACCCATCAAAACAATATACATCAAACTGAAATCAAAAGAAATGCCCCTGGGATAATAGCGTGTTAAATTGTTCAGGACATAAACCAGCCCGAATAATGCAATGTTTTCTATATAAGGAAATATTCTCATAAATAGCGCGGTGATTAAGCTTTTGGCAGGATTAAGACCCTCTTCCCGTTTTTCTTTTTTAATACTTTCCACAGCACCATAGGTCAAATACCAGTCATAGGTCTTTTGCAGCCCTTCCCGCAAAGAATGCATCGGCACCCAATCCAGCTCTTGCTTTGCTTTTGCATTCTCCAATCGGTAATACCTATGATCCCCTTTTTTCTCCTCTTTATATATGATATCTTTGATCGGACATATATCCTTCACGATTTCAATCAATTCATTCATAACCGTCCCGGTATTTGAAGACAGGTTCATAACCTCACTGGAGGTAGGGTCTATGGATCGAAAAATGGCCTCTGCCACATCACCTACATATATAAAGTCCCCCGCCTGTTCTCCGTCACCGAATACCGTCAATTTTTTACGATGCAATGCGTCCTCAAAGAGTGCGGATACTACGCCGCCCTCTCCGCTTGTATCCTGTCTCGGCCCATACACATCCGAAAGGCGGAAGCATACCGTGTCTAAACCGTATAATTCTTTCCATTTTCTGCAATAATACTCACCCACATATTTACTGATCCCGTAGAAAGACACGGGATCTATGTCGTCCTCTTCTCTTAACGGCCTACTGTCATTAACGCCGTATACCGCTGCGGAAGATGCGAATATAAATTTTTTTACACCGTATTGCCTGGACAGATTCAACATATTCGTTAATCCTAGAAGATTAATTTTTAAATCCATATGAGGATCGGTTATAGATTTTTCAACGTTCACTTGTGGCGCAAGATGAATAACGAGGTCAAATCTGTTGCTCCTAAATATTTCTTCACATTCCTTATCTTCTACGTCAAATTTATAAAATACATGCTTGCATTTAACGCTCTCTTTATTGCCCGTAGAAAGATTATCAATGACATAAACATGATGTCCCTCTTTTTGAAACCTCTCTACAACATGTGAACCAATAAAACCATATCCCCCCGTAACCAGAATCCTCATACTCATACCCCTCATATATAGTCTGCCAGCACTATATGCAATAGGCCAAACGTACTAGTATAAACATTATATTCGACAAAGACACATAAATTCCTGCTTTTGCCCGATGATTTTTATGATCTGTTAACCTTTTGCAGCCGGTTAATCAAATCCCTGTGGATTTTTACACCGGTCCAAATTTCAAAGGCACTAATCGCTTGAAAAAGCAGCATCCCCCAGCCATTGACGATTTTACAGCCCTTTTCTTCGGCTTTTTGCAAGAGAACCGTTTTAAAGGGGTTGTAAATCAAATCACACACCACCATATTAGAATGGATAAAATCAAAATCTTTTACAGGACACCGGTGTGTCTCGGGATACATGCCTATAGGGGTCGTGTGAATAAGCACATCGCATTGCTCCCCGTATTGCCGCAATGTGCTGCCGTCCCATTCGGCACTCCGGGCAATATCTTGAATATTGCTGTTAATTACATTGCATATGTTATCGGCCTTGTCACGGGTCCGGTTTAAAATAGTGATATGCCGGACCCCTTCCATGGCCATTTTGATGCAAATCCCTCTTGAAGCTCCTCCTGCCCCAATCACCACAACTTTTTTATCCTTTATGGAAATATGCTCGCTTTTAAAAGATTTGATCAGGCCTTCCCCATCCGTATTATATCCGTATAATTTGCCTTCAATATTTTTAACCGTATTAACTGCTCCCATCAATAAAGCCTCTTTGCTTACTTCGTCAAGATATTTTATAATATCTTTTTTGTGCGGTATGGTTACATTGAATCCTGTCACACCCAGTGCTTTAAATCCTTTTACGGCCTCTTTCAGATTGTCCGGCGACACTCTAAAAGGGACGTAAGTATAGTTAAGGTTTAGATGTCGGCAAATGGTATTGTGTATCCCCGGTGAAAGGCTATGTTCTATAGGATCACCTATAAGCCCCAGCACCTTTGTGTGTCCGTTAATAGAATTGTCCATCCGACTTCCCCGCTTTCTGTTTGCATCTTTAGCCTGCCCCCGGCCCCTGCTGCCTACGGCCCGCCCATCCTATGCCGAATTGCCGGTAAATTCTATACGGGGGCCATTCATTCGATAGAACTGCTGTTACCTTTTTCTCTTATAATACTTGCTCATCACCATTTTTTCAAAAACCCTTTTGATCCGGATAAGCGGAAATTCCTTTTTACTAATAGGTTTAACCAGTATCGTAAACATCTTTAGGCGATTGCCTCCCAAAACATCGGTGAAAATCTGATCCCCAATCATCGCTGTCTCTTCGGGAAGGGTACCAAGATGCCGCAAAGCCTTTAAAAAAGGCGCTCTGCGTGGCTTCTTCGCACGATGCACCACATAGAGCCGCAAGTCTTGGTTGAACTTTACAACTCTATCCTTTGAGTTGTTGGATACAAGGCATACCTTGATGCCATGGGATTTCATATGTTCGATCCACCCCATAGACCTTTCGTCGGCCTTTTTGATATTCCAAGCAACCAGCGTATTGTCAATATCAATAATCAATGCTTTAATGTTATTTTGTTGTAAGGTTTCTAAATTAATATCATAAATACTATCTACCACCAAATCGGGATATAAAACATTAAACATAAGTCACCTCATATTCTTTTTTTTCTCCATAGATTTCGCAGGCCGTTTTTTGCATGGTTGATGTGGAAAATACAAAACCTATGACTTGCCGCATACAACGCGAAAAATCCGAACCGTACCCTCTACGCTCTTTTTCGTGTTGAATATACTTATTAAGTATTCTAAGCTATCTTGCCGTATTTTTCAACTCATTATTTTATTCGAGGTGTATAAATGCCGGTTGAAGAATATTATTCCAATAACTGATATTCCACGGCTAAGAGCCTGTGAGCTTGACAATGCTGCGTCAACAGACTTTAAAACAGTCTGCAATTTATTCTTAATTTTAGAATCCTTCATGAACCCCCGAACTCTAATTCTTAATTCTTCATTATTAACAAAACACCTTCATCTGAAGAAAATTTACGACGATGTTACATATATTCTTCTCTTACAACATATTAATTAATCAAAGATAAAAATAATGATTGGGCACATTATGCATTGCGAGGTGAAGTCATGGATACAAAGAATTTGGGTAAATCCGATCAAAATACGCATTCTTCCACAGATGCCGGCAAAAAAAAGGTGTCCCCGCCATCTTCAAAACCCTCTCCAAACATCGGACATCAAAAATCAAGCTATTTCAAGCCTCATATTGTGCAGCCGGGAGAAAACCTGTGGTCGATCGCAGCCGCATATCAAACAAATGTATACGAAATTATGGGATTCAATCACATTTATCATCCCTCCTATATCTATCCGGGCGAAAAATTGATCATTCCCGTACAGAACAGGACTCCAAGAACAATAGAGGTAAACGGGTATATTGAGATAACCTCGGAGGGAAACGAGATAAAGACTGTGCAGGACATAGCGCCTCATTTGACCTATTTGAGCATATTCGGATATTATCCAAAGCCGGACGGCAGTTTATCCTCATTGAATGATGCCCGATTGATTAGGACGGCGCGTCAAAATGGTGTGGCGCCTTTAATGGTGATCACGAACTTTGTAGACGGTATTTTTAACGCTGATTTGGCACATCTTGTTCTGTCTTATAAGGATATACGAATGAAACTGATCCGCCAGATTCTGACTGTTTTAAAAGCTAAGCACTACAGCGGCATACACCTGGATTTTGAAGGGGTTCGGGATGAAGACAGACCGCTGCTTGTTGATTTTTTAGCCACTTTAAAGAAATATGCGGCTGACCGGCATTTCATCCTTTCTACCGTACTCATGCCTCGGCATGCTGACATACAGGGTGCTTCTCCAGGCGCTATTTACGGTCATTCGGGTAAGGATTATTCGGCATACGGAAATATTGCAGATTTTGTCGTATTAATGAACGATTATTGGGGATGGGCCGGGGGACCGCCTTCACCGGTCGCACCTCTGGACCAGGTCAAAAGGGTTTTAAAGAATGTACTTTCGACGATTGCTGCTGATAAAGTGATAATGGGTATTCCCTTATACGGTTACAACTGGACTTTCCCCTATACCGTCAAAAGTCAAAGGGCCAGAAGCCTTAGCGCACAAGCTGCACTTGAACTTGCTGCCGGTATTAAAACACCTATACATTATGATGCCGTTGCCCAATGTCCTTATTATCACTATATCGACCGCTCGGGCAGACCGCATATCGTATGGTTTGAAGACGAGCGAAGCATAACGGCAAAATATAAGCTTGCAAATATCCTAGGGTTACGGGGACTCAGCTATTGGTCATTAAACCCATCTTTTTCGCAAAACCATAAGCTGCTGGATGATATGTTTAAAATAAAAAAGGTCCTGCGATAAAGATACCCGGCTGCAACCTAAAAGTGTATTTACACAAGGGTGTTTTAAAAAATACATGATGCATGTTATAATTAATTACATGACAGGTGCCGGGAATACACTCACTATATAAAATGGGGTGAAAGAATGATTTCTAAAGAAAAAATTAATGCTAATCGGCAAATTGAATTAGATATAGCTAAAGGTTTAGCAGTTTTATTTATGCTTAATGTTCATGTTTTATGGGATTTATCTGCTCCTGAAGTAAAAAAAACCATACTAGGCAATTTAATTCATTTTTTTGGAGGTGTTCCGGCAGCTCCGGTTTTTATGTTTGCTATGGGAATAGGAATTGTTTATTCTAGAAGAGAAAGTTATAGCTGCTTTTTAAAACGAGGATTCATATTAATAATCATTGGATATTTGTTGAACGCTTTTAGAAGTTTTATACCTTTGTTTTTAGGATTAGAATTGAATTTGATAGATGCTGAATCAATTAAGTATGGTAGTTTATTAATGAATTTGTTGGAGACGGATATTTTACAATTTGCCGGGTTAAGTTTACTTGTTATAGCATTTATTAAAAAAATGAAAATATCGATTTTAGGTTATTTCATTTTGGCTTTATTTTTTACAATCATTCATTTCTTTGTATCTGATATATCAGCTAATAATGTAATAATTAACTCAATATTAGGATTGTTCTGGGGGAGTGGAAATAATTCTTATTTTCCACTATTAAGCTGGATTTTTTATCCCTTGAGCGGCGTATTGTTTGGATATTTCTTAATTAGATGCAAAAACAAAAACAAATTTTATTTATATATTTTGCTGCTTTCTTTTGTGATTTTTGGTAATACAGCCTTAACTTCGGGATATATTGACCTAGGTTTTGCGGATGAATATAATTATTATCATCATGATGTAAGGGGTAATTTGTATTTGATATCAATGGTCATGATATGGATTTCGTTTTTGTATTATATAAAGAGATTTATTCCCCAAGTAATAATAAATAAATTGATTTTTTGGAGCCGTAATATAACTAAATTTTATATTATCCACTGGATAATAATAGGTTGGAGTATTTTGGTTTTAGGCTATAATCATTTGACTTTTTGGCAAAGTATTTTATTTATGCTTGGTTTAATTATAATAACCGATAGATTAACTAAATATATAGCTGAGAATTTTAATATTACATTGTAATCTTCCGCACTTCATATAAGAGATGTATAATGCCCCCAATTGTCTTGACAATCGGGGGCATTGGGTACATAAATTTGAAGTGAAGAAATTTATTCCAATAACTGATAAATTCAATTTTAAAGTTGGATGTCTAGAATAATTCAGGGTTAGCTTAACAATCCTATTTCAGATTATCCACTGCAGCTCTTTCAATTGCCAATCCCTGATTGTAGCGCTTCATAAACTCGTTAAACCCAGCTACACCAGCAGGGTCAGGAGCCATGGAATCTCCCATTTTTCCGTCAAAGACTTTTTGCTTGAGGAAGTCCACCAGTGACTCATTTTCTTCCCGATTGACCATATAGGATGCAAGCAAAGCAATGCCCCAGGCTCCGCCTTCCCCTGCAGTTTCCATGATCGATACGGGAACATTAACGGCAGCAGCCATGATCCTCTGCCCCACTTCCTTCGTCTTGAAAAAGCCGCCATGACCTAAAATTTCATCAACCTTCACCGCTTCTTCTTTCAAAAGAATATCCAAGCCGGTTTTTAGGGCACCCAATGCTGTAAATAAATTCACCCGCATAAAATTAGCCAGG
>JAKSBV010000079.1 GCA_022360955.1 Bacillota bacterium | reverse complement strand
TTTCACATTCTTTTTAGGGCAATACTGATACAGAAATTCAAAGTTAGGGGCGATGATAACGGCTGGAAATCGCTTCATTTCACCAATTACCATGGCTTGGTCAATAAAAATGGATTCTTTTAAACAATTCTCGATAACCTGTGGAGCAATGTATTTTCCGCCTGATGTTTTAAACATTTCCTTTTTCCGATCGGTGATTTTCAGGAATTTGTTATCAACCATTTTTCCAATATCGCCTGTGTGAAACCAACCATCCTCGTCAATAACTTCCCTGGTTTTCCCGGGATCTTTATAGTACCCAAGCATAACATTGGGGCCTTTGGTCAATATTTCGCCGTCTTCAGCGATTTTAACTTCAACGCCTTCCAATAATGTCCCCACAGTTCCAAACCGAACTTCAGGCCAGTAATCCATATTGGTAGCAATAATTGGTGAAGTTTCGGTGAGTCCGTAACCTTCCTGAATACGTAAGCCAGCTGCCCAGAAAACCCGTTCCAATCGTTCCTGAAGAGCAGCTCCTCCGGAACCAATAAACTGCAAATTACCGCCCAGCGCTTCACGCCATTTGCTAAATACCAGTTTATTGGCAAATTTTAACTGAAAACGGTACCAATGTGAAGAATTTGGCCCCGGTTCATATTTGGTTCCCAAATCAATAGCCCAGTGGAAAATCCATCGTTTGGGCAACGACAAAGATTTACTTTTAGTGATGATTTTGTCGTATACTTTCTCAAGAAGCCTGGGTACGGTAGCAAATCCATGAGGTTTAATTTCTTTCAGGTTATCACCAATCGTTGTCATGTCTTCGGCATAATAAACGCTAATGCCTTTGTATTGACACTGATAATTCATAATGCGCTCATACACGTGGTTTAGCGGTAAAAAGCTTAACACCCGGTGATTGTGATTCAGTTTTAAGCGTAATGTAGATGCTTTTACATTGCTAATTAGATTGTCGTGTGACAACATCACCCCTTTCGGTACTCCGGTTGTGCCCGAAGTGTATAAAATTGTAGCAAGGTCATCCGGCTTTACCGATTCTTTAATTTTGAAGAGTTGCTCCTTGTATTTTTCTTCACACTGCTGACCCAATTCAAACAAAGAATCAAAATGATCTGCTTCTTTAATTAAATCAAATGTGTAAACATATTTGTCCT
>JAKSBV010000487.1 GCA_022360955.1 Bacillota bacterium | reverse complement strand
CATAGTATAACATGGCTGGAATTTAGAAAAAGTAAAAAAGGATAGGGTGAAATCACAAAAGCAAATATTATATATTAAAGAAGCTAACAAGAAAAAATGGTTGAATACATGGTAGCCGATTATTTTATTTGCTGTTTTTTTTGTCAGTACTTAATATAAATAAGTATATACCTTTTTTCAGAAGCAGCCTTTGATAAAATACCCCTAAATCCTATCTGATTAGCGGCATTTAGGGGTTGTAATTTTGCATAAAGTTGTAGTGCAAAATGAAAGTATTTAACCATTCCAAAATTATTAATTTTACATAGATATAATAATCTATGTAAAAAAAGGAAGTGATAAATAATGTATGAAAATACAGCAAATGCAAAAAGACCGAATATTCTATGGATCTGTACTGATCAGCAACGATATGATACCTTAGGATGCTATGGAAATAGGTTTGTTAAAACGCCAAATCTTGATAGATTGGCACAAAGCGGGGTTCGTTTTAACATGGCATATAGTCAAAGTCCTGTGTGTACACCAAGCCGGGCAAGTTTCTTAACCGGACGCTATCCTCGTACTACAAGATGCAGGCAGAATGGGCAGTCTATACCTGAAGATGAAGTGCTGGTTACAAAAATTCTTGCCGATGCGGGATACAATTGTGGCCTTTCTGGTAAACTTCATATATCAGCTTGTCATTCTTCAGTATGTAAAACAACAGAGAGAAGGATTAAAGACGGATATTCTGTTTTCTATTGGTCTCATCATCCTGAGAAGGAAGATGTAACAAACAGTAACTGGGCCAACAACGAGTATAACCTATGGCTTCGTGAGAATGGTTTGAAATATGAGAGACAACCCTATAAGGGCTCTAAACATGTGCAGGTGAGTATGCCGCCTCAATACCAGCATAGTACATGGTGTGTGAATAAAGCGATTAGCTTTATTGAGGCCAATGCAAGTTATGAAAATCCCTGGTTGTTCTCGGTTAATATCTATGATCCGCATCATGCTTTTGATCCATCACCTGAATATCTTGAAAGGTATATGGAGCAGCTGAATGAGATACCATTACCCAACTATGTGGAAGGAGAGCTCGACAACAAGCCGCATTATCAGATAGATGAATTTAAAAATGGTGCTTATAATAACGATAAACGATTTATATACAAAGATATGACAGAGTATGATCATAGATTGGTCCGTGCTGCATACTGGGCCATGATTGATTTGATTGATGAACAAGTTGGAAGATTACTGGATTCACTAGAGAAAACCGGACAAATGGATAACACAATTGTGATCTTTACCTCGGATCATGGTGAAATGCTGGGTGATCACGGCATATATATGAAGGGTCCGCATTTCTATGATTGCTCTGTGCGGGTTCCTCTCATCATTTCATATCCGGGTACCATTAAACAGGGAGTGGTAAGTAATGCACTTGTTGAACTTATTGACCTTGCGCCAACACTTTTAGAAGCCGTAGGGCTTGAAGTGTATCCTGGTATGCAGGGCAAATCAATGTGGGATCTTCTCAATGGAAAATCGCATATAGATGAGCATAGACAAGACATTATGAGTGAATATTACAATGCAATGCCAAGTCACAAGGATCCCAATGCTTTTCTTACCATGTTACGAAATGAGCAATATAAAATGGTATGTGAGCATGGTACGGATATGGGAGAGCTGTACGATATGGAAAATGACCCCAATGAAACAAAAAATCTGTGGTATGATGAAAGCCATGCGAATATTAAGTATGTAATGCTTAAGGGAATGTGTGACCGACTTGCATGGACATGTGATCCATTACCGATAAGAGAAGCGCGATACTAAGCAAGAAATGATGTCAACAGATGTTAATTGGAAAAAAGGATTTGAAAATCACTTTGAAAAGCGCATGGACAAATTATGGATAAAATGGTATAATAAACTCTGATTTTATGATAAAGGAGGGAAGGTTTTATAGCCGATTTTAGATGAAACAAAGATGGATTTTCATTAGTATAATTTTTTGTACTATTATTTTAAATTTGTATCAATACAAAGAGAATAAAGGTCTAACCAATCAAATAAATCAATTGATTAATGCAAATAGTGATATAGAACAAATAGAAAATAAGACAAAAAATAATACGATACTTAAAGAAGGCAGTTTTGAGTTAGGGCTTTGGGATAATTATGCTCAATTCCCCACTGTCCCTGCATATGGCCCTTTAGCGAAGTTAAATTCATTTGGTATAAACCGTGCTATTGATAAAAATATGTTTAAAATATTAGGGAAAGAAAATGAATATTTTACACGTGTATCGATTGAAGGTTTTATACCAACCTGGGCAATTGCAGAAGATATTGCTAAAGCTGAAAATACTGTAGAATATATAAATGATAGAATTATGTATGTATTAAACGACGGTGATATTTTTTTAAGTCCTACAAATAATTCGATGTCGGTTTTATCCTGTCACAGGGGAAATGCTGTTACTGTAAAAGGAGAATATAATGATTTTTATTATATCCATATTAATTATCATGTTGACTCGAATGCCCCCTATTATGGATGGATTAAAAAATCTAATTTAGGATATTACGATTCATTTGACTCTAGCATAGGATTAGACGTCAATTTAAAAAAAGGTAGCCCTATGAAAATAGGCAGGAATAAAGAAAAAGTCCTAACAGTTAAAAATCATTCAACTTGGGGAAGAATAATGGAAAAAACAGAAACAGAATATCACATTAGATTACCTGGTGCAACACCAGCAATAATTAATATAAAAGATGTAGAACCTTTTAGTATGGAAGAAAAATAACTACCCAGATCAAAGCCGCATCCCATAAGGGATAGCGGCTATAAAACAACCCACTCAGAAAAGTTTGGTTTTTCTAAGGGGGGGATATCAGATGATGATAGTTGTTCCGTCAAATTTAGTAAGGGTAAATCCGCTAAAATCTTCATTGTAGGTGTTCTTGTAGTCCAAAAGGATTTGGATAGCTGCCGATTCACCTAGCGTTAAACCTTCACTGCTGTCCGAACGCCAATGGACACCTGCCAGATCTCGGCCAATAGATATATTAGAAGCAAGTTTGTTTAATTCCCCTCCTATTGTCAAGTCCTCTCCTGAATAAGGCAGGAGAGAAAGACCGTCTGCACCGGCTACAACCGGGTCAGGAATTACAAATGATTCGTTAAAAAATGCCTTCAGCATAGTCGCGCCGGCTCCGGCAATGCAAGCATGACCGGCGGGATAGGCGGGATGGGTAGGAGACCCTTCCGGATAGGCCATAGGCAACAAATACGTACCATACTTATCGAATACCTTAGGAAGAGCCTCGGAGTTAAATAATTCAGGATTAATAGGATAGTTGGTTGCGCCTGTCAAATTGTTCTGAACACACCCGCCAAAGGCCTCTGGTCGAAGCACACGCTGAACCAAAAATTTCTGGAACCAGGCAGCTTCCAGTGCGACCCGCGCTGCTTTAGCAACGAAGTCTAAAATTTGGGCAGACCCGAAGGTAATAAAGCCAACCTGGGTTCTGGAATTCAAATAGGGGTTTTGCGGGTCTAATGCTTTCTCCCCGAAACCTAGCAGGATCAAGCAGGCAGTCAGCATACCTTGATAAGTGAAATCTACATGAACCCATTGCCCCAGATCACGACCATTTCGAATATAACGTGGGGGCGGGTCAAAGGTTATTGACTTACTTGGCAATCCCCCATTTTGGATATTCAGCCACTCATCATAGGAAACCATAAAATCATCCCCAGCCACCGGACTATTATAGCGTTGGGGGAGGGTTATATTGCCAAAGGGAATATCTTTATAAAAAAGTTGTGAAATATAGGGACCTACCAAATCACCGGGAGCGTTTCCTCTAAACAATGTCTTGGTAGTTACAACGCCATCTTCTTTAGGCCCTCGAAAGTCCGAAAAATTTGATAGGTCGGCGGCGGCAGCAATAGTAAGGCGATCCGTATCATAGTTTATGAAAGACACATCTCGGGTTAGCGCGCTCCAATAGTCTTCGGCCATTTCGCCGGCACGCCAAGCACTATCAAAGGTTGGGGGTATCATGGTGCCCAAATGATGAGAATCAGGGCCTGCCAGATCATATGCATAGGAAGCCTGAGGATTGGCAAGCTTCACAACACCTCCCAAAGGAATGGTCTCAAAAATATCGGGATTACCCGTGGTTAAAGCTTTAATAAAGATATTATATGCATTAATATCCACTTCACCTAGTTGATTGTGCGGCAAGGTCTTAGAGAAGTTGCCGATTTTATTCGGGTATAAATCTTCATCTCCGTTACATGGATGACCTGGAAGCGGAAGATCCTTCTGAAATTGGGCCGCATTCTGACGAATTTCAAAGGCCTCTTCTCGACGCTGTATTGCGGTTAATGGTCCGATTTCACAGCATTTTCCTAAAGCTGCGTTTGTATTTGCAGCTCCTTTCTCCGTGACCTTCTTTTTGGAAGGCTTCTGTATTTCTTTTTTCCTTTGAACACTCTTTTCGACCATCGATTTATCCACCTCACTTTATTTATTGAATATCTCCTGAAAGATATTTACATAATTTATTTTATGTCTTTGCACTGCAGAAGGTTACAATTATAATAAAGCCAGCACACTTTAAACCTAAAAATGCTATTTACACACAGGGCGTTTTAAAAAATACATTATACATGTTATGTATGTCCACGGACCATTCTACTTTTTTGAAACGCCTTTTGATCGGTTATGGATTAAAGAATATCCAAAACAACGATGGTTCTGCGTTTTTTGTGTAAATATATATTAGATTTTAAAGGTGGATATTTATAAGATGTTAAAAAAGGGCAAAGGGATATTCTTTGAAATCTTAAAAGATTTTTTGGGAGAAAAGAACTTTCATAATTTCAAAATACCCTTTAAAAAACTAAAAAAGTAATTATTGACAATCATCATTACAGTTAGTATAATGTTATTTAGATAAATATTTCCTATTTATTTAAATATTGGACAAAGTCAAAATATATATTATAAAGGCTCAAATTCTGAAATGGATAGAAAAAGTATCATGTTTTACATTGCTGTTTAATCATAGGCCTACAAGATGATGATTTAGCCTGTGTAGATTTATATTTAAGCTCAAAAAGGAATTGGTAAGCATTAAAGATTATTGTAATTGCTATAATCATTGTCTGACGATTTCTTTCAAACTAACAAGTAATAACTATGATTGGAGAACAATCATCAAATATGAGCTTAGATAGGAGAAAAAATCATGCAGCAAATATTAGAGAATATACTTAACAATTCAAAGTATCGGATTCCATTCCCTAGTTGTAATCTACCGGAAGTAAAAGGATCAATTCTTGTGTTATCTCCACATTTTGATGATGATATTATAGGTTGTGGGGGAACTTTATTAAAATATCAAAAGCAAGGCGAAGATATTCATATTGTATATATAACCGACGGAAAAAAAGGGAAGCCTGAAGCTATTTCAAATAAAACCATATCCCGGATCAGGTATGATGAGGCTAAAGAAGCAACCGGCGTTTTAGGGATACCGTTGGAGAATACATATTGTTTAAATATACCCGATGGTTGTGTAGACAGCCATAGCACCAATATTAAGCTAGAAGAAATAATTAAGATTATTAATCCCGTACTTGTATTCACACCATACATTCTTGATATCCATCATGATCATCGTGGAACCAATACGATTTTTGCAAATTTGTTGAAATTCAATCATTGTGAAAGCTTGGGAATCAAGGATATCATTATGTATGAGGTTTGGACGCCGTTATTGCAAAACCTCTGTATTAATATTACAGAACAATTTAGAGTTAAAATTAAGGCTTTAGAAAAACATCAGACTCAGCTTAAGATTATGAATTATGTCGGTATGGTTACTTCGCTTAATGCTTACAGAGCTTCATTTTTTAATAATAAAATGTACAAATATGTGGAGGCTTTTTACCACTGCTCTGTACAAGAATATCAGCAGTTAATGAGATATGTTCAAAGCATGGAGATTATCAAAAAGAGGATATGAATTTCTCTAAATTGTAGAATAGAGAACATGCACAGAAAATAAGACAGCAAGCTGGGAATCATGACTTATGCAAAGACTGTACACACGAAGCAGAAGGGTTAATGCCTTCAACGTATTTTGAACCTAATGAGTGTACAATAATAAAAAATGAGGTATGAATATGTCAATTTCTATTATTAGCACAAGTGCAGGGAATGGCCATAATGTGGTGATGAATACTTTAAAAGAAGGTTTTAAGCATAAAGGCTATGATGTGAAAGGCTATCCAACCTTTTATGAAGATTTAATGCCAAGTAATCGTGTTTTGCATGACTTTTATAATTCATTGTTAGAGACTTCATTCCCACTAGCTATAAAGTATAACGAATTATCGGTTTTACAGGGAGAAAGATGGCAAAATGAATTATATAGGCACAGTTATAATGCGATTGATCAATTTATTCAAAAAGATAAACATATGGCAATTATATCCACAACTCCATTGTTAAATAAGCTTATTTTGCTTTATTTTAAAGATAATAAATTGATTGGCAAAATTCCTTTTTATATAGTAGTAACAGATCCTTATGATCCAATATATCCGGGTTTTGAAGTGAAGGGTGCAAACGGATACTTTTGTCCTAATGATACGGTAGGCAGTATACTGCTTAATGCAGGTGTTGAAGCGGATAAAATTAAAGTTTTTGGATATCCTGTTTCATGTAAATTTTGTTGTATACCCTCGGATGATGAAGAGGTTAAGATTTACAATAAGTATGGGCTAGACCCCACAAAACCTGTACTATTGATAAACAGTAGTACTCATGGGTCATTACACTATTTTAATATTCTGAAATCTATTTTATCTCAGCACATATGCGATATGCAAATTGTGATGGTTTGTGGTAAGAACAGGAGCTTATATAATGCTGCAAAATTTTGTTACCCAAAAGACAGAAATAAAGATATAGTTATTTTGCCCTATGTTAACAATATTGAAGAACTTCTTTACATTGCTGATGCCTGTTTAACAAAAGCAGGTGCAAACACAGTTTACGAATGTTTATTTACATGTACGCCACTAATGATTGACGCAATAAACGGTTTGTTATATCAAGAAAAAGGAATTGTAAAATTCCTTGAGCAAAATAAAGTTGGATATGTTTGCAAGGACGATCAAGATATTTGCCAAGCACTCGATATAATGTATAATACTTCTTGGAAAAGTGATGTTAAAGCAAGAATTAGTGCAATGAACATAGTTAACGGGACTGAAAGAATTGTTGCCAATATATTGAATGATATTGGACTATAAATATAGAAGTGAGACTAAAGATATCCAACTTCAAACCTAAAAATACTATTTATACAAACAACGATGATTCTGCGTTTTTTGTGTATATATAAATTCAATTTTGAAGTTGGATATCTATAATACATTAACCGATATTTACAACTTAATCGGTTTTAAATAAAAATAAAAAAATATTAAGGATTGAAGAATAAATATGCGGTGAATTGATGGGGAGGGGTTTTATGTCTGATATAAAAAGCGTAAAGAAACTTAAAATAGGTATCATAGGTTGTGGGTTTGTAGCTAAAGAATATAAACTGCCAAGCCTTTCAAAACTTGGGAATGTTGAGTTAGCTGCTTTTTGTGATTGTAAATTGGAACGGGCACAAGAATATGCCAGAACGTATGGTGCTAAAGATGCAAAAACATATATAAATTACAAGGAAATGCTAAAGGATAAAAGCATTGATGCAGTACATATTTTTACACCGAATAAGTTGCATTCCACTATGGCAATTGATGCTTTGGAAGCGGGAAAGCATGTTATGTGCGAAAAACCTATGGCTGTAAATGCTAAAGAAGCTAGAAAAATGTATGAGGCAGCAAAAAAGGCTGATAAAAAGCTTTCCGTCGGTTATCAAGTTCGTTTCAGACATGATTATCAACATCTGAAACAAATTTGTGAGAGAGGTGACCTTGGAGAAATATATTTTGCACGGGCTTATGCAATTCGGAGACGTGCAGTACCAACCTGGGGGGCATTCTTAAACAAAGAAGAGCAAGGAGGGGGACCACTAATAGATATAGGATGTCATGCATTAGACCTGACTTTATGGTTAATGGATAACTATAAAGTTAAAAGTGTTATGGGAAATGTTTACCATAAACTTGCTAATAGGAGAAATGCACCAAATCTTTGGGGACCGTGGGACCCTGATAAATTTCAAGTCGAGGATTCTGCTTTCGGTTTCATAACGATGGAATCGGGAGCTACAATAATAGTAGAAACCAGCTGGGCATTAAATACGGTGGATACCGGCGAAGAAGAAGTAACCTTATGCGGAACGGAAGGTGGAGCCAGCGTAAAACAAAATCAGATACTTCGGTTAAATGGAGAAAAATCGGGAGAACTGTTTGTTTCAGTATATCGTAAACCGGCAAAAGAAGTGGAAAGCGATACGGATAAAGAAGCAAGACTTTGGATTGAGAGTATAAGCAATGATACTCCTTATATTGTAAAACCGGAGCAAACACTTGTTGTAGATGAGGTGCTGGATGCTATCTATGAGTCAGGTAAGACCGGTAAGGCAGTTTATTTTGGCGGGTAGCGACAGCTAAAATACTTTTATGGCAGTCTATTCCCTTAACAATGAAGAGACCTAAAACGCGCATTTAACCATTTTGCAACCATTTGTGTCTTGATGAAAGACTAACTGCCCCAAAACATATCCATAGCCATATGCATGGAACAAAAGTATGATTGATCCGTCTAATTTGTAAAATTTACAAGGAGGTTGGTGTATGCATAAAAAAAGATTAGTCATCACCGGTATTGCAGTACTCACGATCATTCTGGCTATAGGGGGCGTTTTTGCGGCCGATCCTATGAAGCTTATTGTGAATAAACAGGAAATAGCGTGTGATACTCCGCCAAAAGTTATTCAGGGAACGCTAATGGTTCCGATAAAGGCGGTTGCTGAAAGTCTGGATGTTGATGTGAATTGGGATGAACAAGAGAATGCTGTTATCATCACTGAAAAGGAAGAGACTTCAAAAATCATTGCCGATATTCCGGAAGAAAAAATAACGTTATCTGCGATAGAGAGAGATGGTATGTATGAAGATTTCTATTTGGAAATCAATGGGCGCAGAAAATTTTTTGATTGGAAAAATGTGACCAATCCCACCTATGGGCCGCAGCTTGTATTAAGTGATCTTAACGAAGACGGGCAAGAAGAATTAATCGTTATATTGACAACGGGAACGGGAACAGGGGTCAATGTCAACGAAGCACATATCATCAATGTAAAAACCCTTGCGAAAATATACATGGATGACCCGACAGCGATCATGCTAAAAAACGTTAAAACGCAAGTATGTGCAGATAAAATAGAAATTACGCTCAATAACCAGAAGCAATTCATTGGGAAAGAAAATGTAGAGGTTGCACCTGAAAATTGGTTTGGCGAGATAGGTTTTAACAGTATCCGCCGTTTTGAAGTGGTTAATAATACATTGAAAGCCAATATTGCCCTGCAAATAGCTCCGGCAAGTTTTATTGGAGAAGTTCAAATTCATTACGTATTCAAAGATAATATGTATCAAGCCGGGAAAATTGAATTTAGGAAAGAGCCGGATCAAAACTTTTGAAGCATGGTATGGCCAATGGAGCAGTGGACGCCGGTTCAGGGGTCCGCTTATTGTACGAATGACAAAGGTTATCAAGAGGAGCCTACGGAATTTATAAAAGAGTGGTCGGATGGCCGACCGATTATAAAAAGATGATCGATTTACAATAAAGACAGGCGGGCAGGCAGCCCGCCTGTTAATTTCGGGCTTCTTAAGCTTACTGAGGGCAAGTGTCTACCGCCAGCACGGCAGCCGTCGGTGCTTCGATGCTGAAGCTGCCCACAAAGGGAGCATCATCTATAGTTGCTGCATTGCAGGAGGCCAGTTCAACGGAATAGGTGCAGCAGCCGCCGCAGGGATTGCAGTCACAGAACGTGAATCTAAAGGTATCACTTGTCGTTATGGAAGATTGGCCGATAAATTTTTCAAACGTCCAACTGCCGCATTCAACTTCCTGTCCGTTGTCACAGGATTTTTTTACTTGAAAAATTAGTTTAGTAATGTTTCCGTCTACTTTTACAGAATTAATAACAGTACTGAAATCCAATACGACAAGGGGACTGCATAAGCATGTGGTATCAACCGTTACAGATACCAGCGAAAGGGGTGTAGGAGGACATATACCCGTATTTGAGATGCCCGTGCCTGTGCAGCAGTGGAAAATAGCACTTTGCGGACACGGGTGCTGGGGTTCACAATCTGCACAAACCGGGGCCGCCGGAGGATATTTTAGTTCTCGGTGTGTAAAAGTATTTGTGGATACGCCACAAAATTCTGCTGCTGTTGCCTTTAGCGTTGGTGCATTAACGGATATACTAAGCGCCGCTAGTTCCGGAACCTCAAAAGAGACTTCAACAGTATAGGTACAGCAGCTCGGACATGGATTGCTGTCACAGAACCTAAACGCGAAAGAGTCAATACTAGAGACAAGGAGGTTGTTTTTCGTAAATACCCAAGTGCCGCATACGACTTCTTGCCCATTATCACAGGATTTCTTCAGCTCAAAGGTCAGTGAAACTTGTGCATCCAATGTTTCAATAAACACGATACCGATATTACAGTCAAATTCAACGTTTACAATAGGCCTGCACAGACACGTTGTATCCAGCGTAGTACACACCAGCGGAGCAGGCTGTGGAGGAGAGATATTCGGTAGGGCGATGACACCCGCATTAACCCCTGCGCCCGTACAGCAATTGAAAATAATATTTTGCGGGTACGGATGCTTGGCCGGTTGGCAGTCTGCGCAAATGGGGGCACTTGGGGGACATGTTACCGGCTTTTGATAACTTTTTGCACAATCTTTATACATCATGCATGAATTCTCCTTTCATAGAAATTTTTTATGTCGTCACATAATTTTATATATGGATAACGAACTTTAAAATCAAATGTATTTTAAGGCTGCAGTGCGTTATCTTGATCAAAAGTGTATCGAATCCTATACTTTCATACTATGCACCGGCCGACGATTAAGTTCTTTAGATTACATAAGTAAAGATAAAAGATTTTTATGGGTCTTAGACATATCAATTTATTTCATACGGTTTAAGACTGTGACATTATAAAGAATTCATTGCGTTGGACTTTGCAGGCTGCTTGGAACGGTGACGACACGATGATGTATTAACAGCAACAAGACCCGAAAAAGTACAAAGGATATTAAAATTTTTATTTGACAGAAAGTGGAGAGGGTTAACAAATACTATATAATACCCCCAATGGCCTTGACCATTGGGGGTATTATATGGTTCTAAAACACTAATTTTCACATACAAGTGTGCCGAAATTCCCAAAATAGATTTAACGGTAGTATTTAACGATTTTAAAAAGGGCGTTTACCAGCGCATCAATGTCTTCTGCCGTATTATATATACCCAGAGAAGCGCGAATCGTACTGGTTACCCTAAACCTTTGCATGGCCGGTTGAGCGCAGTGGTGACCGACACGGAGAGCAATACCCTCCTGGTCAAGGTAGCGTGCTGCGATTTCCGGTATAATACCGTTTATGACAAATGAAATAACGCTGATTTTGTTTGGTGCGGTACCGATGATCGTCAAACCCGGGATTGCGGAAAGGGCCTCCATCGCATAGGCAGTTAATGCCTTTTCGTGACACTCAATGTCATCCAGTCCTATTTTTTGCATATAATCAATGGCTGCGCCCAAACCGATTGCATCTGCAATATTGCCTGTTCCCGCCTCAAATTTATAAGGAAGGGTATTATAAGTGGTTTCGCTAAAGCTAACATTCTTTATCATACCCCCGCCTCTTTGCCAGGGCGGCATCGCTTCAAGCAATGCTTTTTTGCCGTATAAAACGCCTATACCGGTCGGACCATAAGCTTTATGACCGGAGAAGGTATAAAAATCCGCATCCGATTCTTTTACATTAACCCTGAAATGGGGAGCAGCCTGTGCGCCGTCAATGAGCACACATGCGCCGTGGTCATGGGCCATCTTAATCATAGTGTTTATCGGATTAATCGTGCCTAAAACGTTGGAAACATGTGTGACGGCTACTATGCGTGTTCTGGAAGATAGCAGCTTGGCATATTCTTCAAGGATCACTTCGCCCCGGTCGTTAATAGGGATTACTTTAATGACGGCTCCTTTTTCTCTACGGAGCATCTGCCAGGGTACAATATTTGAATGGTGCTCCATAGCAGTTAGAAGAATCTCATCACCCGGGTTGAGGGTCATTTTACCGTATGTTTGAGCGACAAGGTTAATCGCTTCCGTTGTACCGCGTACAAAGATGATTTCTTCCGGTAAGGATGCGCCAATGAGCGTTTGTGCCTTTTTGCGTGCCGACTCATAAGCATCGGTAGACGTACGGGCTAATGTATGAGCACCTCGATGTATATTGGAATTATATCCATGATAATATTGGCTCAAAGTGTTAATGACACATCGGGGCTTTTGAGTCGTTGCCGCATTGTCAAGCCAGATTAAGGGCTTCCCGTTTATTCTCTTTTGCAGGATCGGAAAATCATTACGTATGGAGCGAACATCAATATGATGAAAACAGGGTTTATTCGGATTGTTGGATATCATTATCGGTGTATAATCCGAAAGAAAATAATAATTATTTTTTACGTTGTGCACCGGATGCATATAAGAGGCTGATTCGGCATTTACAAGCTTATCTGCCCGAATATTTTGTACATTGGGTTCCTGGGCGGCATCAGGTGCATTTGAGCTGCCGGAAGGATCCGATGCTTCCGGCAGCAAGTTGATATTCTCTGCTTCTTTCAATCCTTTATCCTCTATCATATCAGTTTCAGGTATATGCTCAAAGCCTTCCTTATACAGGTCATTGGCGAGTTGACTGACAAAATCCCGGTTAAAACGCCCTTGAGGCTCTATGTTGGGCGGTATGGATTCTGCTAGGACATGATCAGAATATAAATCAGCTTCGGACTTATTCATAGTCATGATAATATCCCACCTCTACATCTTCAAGCATACCTAACGCATCGTTTGTCAATACGGCAACTGAAAAGTATAGGCTCAATATATAAGAGGTGATCCCGGTATTGTCAATGCCACCGAATTTTACAGACAGACTTGGCGAATGTTTTTCATCCGGTATGCCCGGCTGATGCAATCCGATAACGCCCTGTTCACCTTCGCCTACGCGCATGAGTAGAATACTCGTCGTTCCACAGCGTGATTGGCGGCTAGAATCACCTTTGATCGGAAGCTTATCAGAGGGAATAAGGGGTACGCCTCTCCAAGTCACAAAAGGAGAACCATAAAAATTGACCGTTTTGGGCGGTACGCCTCTTCGAGTGCATTCTCGCGTAAAAGCGGCAATGGCTTTAGGATGCGCCAAAAAGAAAGCAGGTTTTTTCCACACACGTGCGAGCAACTCATCCATATCATCAGGCGTAGGCATGCCTTTCTTTGTCTGCACCTTCATAGATGGCGCTACAGCGTTTAGCAATCCGAAATCCCTGTTGTTTATCATTTCCCACTCTTGTTTTTCTTTCATTGCTTCGATGGTGAGCCGCATTTGTTCGTGCAATTGATCTATAGGTATATTAAAAATATCCGAAACTTGGGTATTGACCCTTAAAATGGTTTGGACATAACTTAATATATATTCACGGGGATATTCCTCATAATCGGGGAAGGTATGAGGTGCAGTATTTTCCCCCAAATGCCCCGAATGCAGGTTGATCAATTTTTCACCGTGTTTATTTGCATTAGCCCGTTCATTCTCCCATTTATGTAAAGCGTTATTAAAGTTCTCGCGTAATTGGGAGGACTGGTTTATCCAGTTTTCAAAGGCTGTTCTTTCTAAGGAAAACAATACGCAAGGCGTAAGGGCTCTGACGCCTATGTACCGGTTTGACTTCTGCATGAAAGCGTCAATATTTGAATGATCCCCATCCGACAGTATGGAGACAATCAGTTTTTTACCTCGATGGCCCAAGGTGGAGACTTCTACCTGCCCTTTGGCGACAATAAAAAACTTATTCCCTTCATTTTCACTGTTAGTCACCGCTTTTCCCGGATTATATTCTTCTTTTTCAAACAAGGGGACCACCGAATCAATCAATGAGGGATCAATATACCGGAAGGGTGGAATCCTGTGAAGGTGTTTGGGATGGATTGTCAAATCTTCATAGGCTTCAAAGGGAACGTTTCCAGGAGTAACATAGTGTTCTTTTAGCTTGTTTACCCGATAAATGCCGGATTCTACTGCTGTCCAGGGAAGAAAGGTCAAAAGCCATCGCGGCGTTATTTCTTCCATCATAGGAACGGATTTTGTAGAGTGGGATAAGTTACGCGCAATATTTGGTTTTAGACTATATTGAGTCATTAAATTTTCGTTTATATCCATTTGTGTCATCTCCTTTATATAAAATCTATGTTATATACCTATACCAATATATGCAGTGGATTTAACATAAGTGATTAAATTTATCGATTATTTAGGGAGATTTTTCAACCGGAAGAAATGCACCAAGGATAAGAGAACGAAGAAAACATGGCTTGCTTCACATCAAAAAAAGACAAGGGACGTCTGTTTACGTCTCCTTGTCTTTGGATCTATTGAAAAGATGGGAGGATATAATATTTAGCATTTAATTTTCTATGTTCATGTCGATACCGTGAAGCTATTTGTATGTCAATATCAGGGAGCCGGCGTTGCAATTGTTTGATAATATTGTTTTCGTCTTTTGAATCGGGAGATTCACCTAGAATTAACACCGAGACCTTATTTTTCTTCGCAAATTCCACGAGTGTATTCACTACATTGTCGGAACGCAGAACAGACATATCTGCTCCGGCGTTTTTAGAAATTTGGAATAAATGATCCAGTGCCTCTCCTTCATCGGGGTTACCTAAAAAGTTTGTTCCTATTTTTGCTACATGTACGACAGATAATACTGCTTTAAGGTCCAGCGCAATTTTTGTCCCTATTTTTATTAACCGTTCACATGTTTTTTGACGTGTTACACATACCATCACTTTAGGTACCATATCTCATCAAAACCTCTTTTACAATATTTTTTGATGTCTCATCAATGCTGTTTCGGTCACATGATTTATGCGGAGCCGACACATCATTTTTAAAGATCAACAAAATCGTTTAACTATTACTATTCAAAAAGACTTTACTTTTATGTCTATTATTATACCAGAAATAAATGAAAAATTTATGAACAAATGATGAATAAATGAAAAAATTTACTTTTTTAAAATAGAAGATGACAGACGATCAAAACGTGCCGAAGACATCTAGAGACAAAGGGGATGCGCCACAATGTCTCAAGCACAATGAAGTTTGCTGTTATGATCAGACGCTTGTATCAGTTTTTGACAATTAACAATTAATATGTCCAATTCTTGACTCAATTTTAAAACATCTTCATAACAAGCCGCGGGGTCGCTATAGAGATGGTTCAACTTAGTTTGCAATTCCTGAATTTCTAATTTCAATTGATCTATTTTCGTGATATTCATATCCAATCTCCCAAATTTTATCATTTGTAACGATGATAAATTATATAACATTTTATGGTATAAATGACATAGTATTTTATAACAAAGTTTATAAAAATAATTTGTTTATTTCCACCAAGGACAAGTATGAAGTGAGTCATTGAAGGGATTTCCGGCAAAACCGTGCAAATGATGTTTCAAAAAAGTTGGGTAAAGGGGTATCTAAAACAAGCAAACTGAAAAAAGTGTTTTTGAGGATGTCCGCAGGGGTATATAAATCTTAGACTGCTTAACGGAAGAACGCAAAAGAGGATACTATAGGAGGGAAAGTAAAATGGCAAAAGTGATTATGGGCATTCATGTGGGGGTTAGAGTAGAGGATGCGGTAAAGGTGCAGCAGCTGCTTACGGAAAACGGCTGTATTATTAAAACGAGGATTGGGCTGCACGAGGCGCACAGAGACCAAAATATCTGCAGTCAAAAAGGGTTGATTATTTTAGAATTCATTGAAGATGCGGAAACGGAAATTGCAGCATTAGAAGCGGTGTTAAAGGAAATTGAAAGCGTAACGGTTCAAAAAATGGTGTTTGGAGAATAGTGGCAGGACCAATGGTAAGCGTAAACGAAAACTCTTGAGTATTAACTCAGGGGTTTTTGTTTTTTATACGAAAGAAACCGATACATGGAAGTAAAATATTGGATGATAAAGCATAAACTTTTTTATTTATAGATTTTGTTTTAAAAATATGCAGGATTTTTTGATGCCTTGAAAGAATATTCTTATAGAAGAAATTTTTAGTAGGCTATTAACAGCAGGCGGTAATTTAATTGTATTCAATGAGAATTGTATTTAATGACATTAGTATACATCGTATGAGGAAAAGAGTAAAACAATGTTGGGAGGAAGTTTATGCCTTGGATTATTGGATTTGAATTTTCTACGGCCTTAATAGGATTTGTATTGTTTGTGGTATATATGTATCTCTTTATCATGGAAAGAAAAGGCTATATTCGCCTTTGGATGTTCAGTTGGGCTATTTATTCAATGAGTTATATATTTAAGTTTTTGATGCATGAGTGGTCCGACATCGTATTCATACGGATCGCAGAAGCCATGTTTGCGATATGGAGCAGCTTTTTTCTCGTATGGGGACTCTATGGTTTTTTAGGAAAAAAGATCTCGAAGTGGTTGATATTTGCCTGGTTTATCTTAAGCATCAGTGTAGTGATAGGGATCAAATACAACTATTACCATTTTTTACTGCCCACCGTATTTATTAGTGTTATTTATATTTGGATCGGCATTCTTTTGCTTAGGTCCGTTACAATTGAAGGGGCCGGTAAATATTTAACAGGCATTACGTTTAGTTTATGGGGTGTGCATGTAGCCGATTATCCTTTTCTAAGTCAGATTGAGGGTTTTGCGCCTTGGGGCTACATTATCGGAAATACATTATTGGTGATCGGCGCTTTAGGTATATTGTTGATCTATTTTGAAAAAACGCGGAATGATTTAAAAACAAGCCAGCAACATTTACATATTATTGCGGATAATATGACGGATATGATTTTGAAAACAGATATCGAAGGCATTTTTCAGTATGTTAGTTCCTCCACTAAAAATCTTTTAGGTTATGAACCGGCGGATATTTTGGGTAAATCTTTTTTGGAATTTATTCATCCCGAAGATGTAGAACAGGTGAAAAGAGATTTTGATAAAGTACATGATACCGGTACTGCGGGAAGATTAGAATACCGCTATCGACATGCCAGCGGTTATTATGTATGGGTAGAAGCGATCAGAAATCCTCTGTATGACGACAAACAAAAATTTATAGGACAAGTTGCTTGTGTACGGGAAATTACTAAGCGTAAGCGTACGGAGGCAGCATTAAGAGAAAGCGAAAAACGTTATCGGCAGGTTGTGGAATTTTTTCCTGATTGTATCGTGGTCTATAAAAACGGTAAGATTATTTTTGCCAATACTGCGGCGGGCGAATTGGTAGGAGCAAAAAACGGTCAGAAATTGTCGGAGAAATCGTTAATGTGGCATGTGCACCCCGCTTATAGGGAAGTGGCCCGCACATACTTGAGAAAAGTGGATGAGGAAAGGGAAACGATAGGATTGCACGAATACAAGATTATCAAACATGACGGTACTTTTAGGGATATTGAGGCCGCGGCCATACCTATTCATTTTGAGCAAGGAAATGCGGCATTGATTATTGTCCGTGATATTACCGAGCGGAAGATGGGCGCAGAACTGAAGAAAAAAGTAGAAGAGAAAACAAGAGAATTGAAAGAAGCGCTGGAAATAGATAAATTGAAAACCGATTTTTTTGCAAACATCTCTCATGAGCTGAGAACACCATTGAATATTATCTTGGGAACGATGCAATTATTTGATCTATATCAACAAAAGGGGATGACGGAAAATACAATACAAAAGACGGACAAACGCATAAAAGTAATGAAACAGAATTGCTACAGATTATTGAGGTTGATTAACAATTTAATTGATATAACAAAGATGGATGCAGGGTATTATAGTTTGAAATTACAAAATCATAACATTGTGAATATCATTGAAGAAATCGCTTTATCCATAAGGGATTTTATACAGGATAAAGGGATACACTTTCAGTTTGACACGGATGTAGAAGAGAAGATTATCGCTTGTGATCCCGATAAAATTGAGAGAATTATTTTAAACCTTTTATCCAATGCCGTAAAATTTTCAAATTCGGGGGGAAGTATATCCGTTAACATCTATGATAAGGGAGAGCGTATTTTAATTTCCATACAAGATACAGGCACGGGCATACCCAAGGATAAGTTGCAGCTCATTTTTGAACGGTTTAGACAAGTGGAAAGATCACTTACGAGAAATCATTCGGGAAGCGGTATAGGATTATCGCTGGTTAAATCTCTTGTTGAGTTGCATGGCGGAAGTATTAGGGCCGAAAGCGAATATGGAAAGGGCAGTGAATTTATAATAGAAATCCCTGTCAAAGTACTGCCGAAAGAGGAGATTGTGACTGCAGACAAAGACTTGTTACAAAGTCGGATCGAAAGAATTAATATTGAATTTTCAGATATATATTCCCAATAGCATGTAAAATGTAACGGGTTTAAAAAAAAGACATCTTATTTTATAAAGATGCCTCAGTTTGTCGACAAACTGAGGCTTGCACTTTGCAAGCCTAAAACTTATTTGCAAATTTGTGATGGCGGATAAGGTCGTGTTTCGTTAGTTCTTCCAGCTAAATAATCTAGACTTGTTCCGTAAAAATCCGCAAGTTTGCATAGTGTTGCTACAGATAGTGTAATTTCACCTCGTTCATATCTTGAATAGGTTCTTTGGTCGATATTAAGTAAACTTGCTATTTGAGTTTGTCTTAAGTCATTATCTTCTCTAATATTGCGTATACGTTCAAAAATCATAAAATCACCTCAATGGAATTATACATTAGGCGTAATAGTAGTATTGACAAATAGGCGCAATAAGCCTATTATGTTCTTAGGAGGTGATTTAAAGGTGGGAAAAACAACGACAACATATGAAAGTTTAGCAAAAGATTTCATATCTGAGTTACTAGAATATAACTTTCAACAAGAAAAAGAATGTAACCCGGATATAAAAATGTTGCAAAAAAGGATTGTGGAATTAAGTTGTAAAGTACATAAGATAATATCAAATCTAGAAAAAGAAGATAAAAAACTCATAGAAAAATATCTAGATGAAAAACAAGTTTTAGCAGGGGAATACTACCATATAAGTTATATACATGGATTTGGGGATTGTATCAGATTATTAAAGAGGGTTAAAATAATGTAAATTGAAGACCTATTGATTAACAGTTTAGTCAATAGGTTTTTTATGTTAAAACAAAAGGAGGCGATTCATTGGAAGTTTTTTTGGTTCTCCTCATAGTATCAATATAAAATGGTATGTTATTTTCTGTTTTTTACGAGAATGCGACAAAAATATTGACAATAAAGGAGAGGTTTGCTATATTTTAAGAGAACATACTTTCGCATTTTGGCAGATATAAAAGAATGAGGGGCAAAACATAGGGTTGAAAAGAGAATTTGTTTGGGGGTTACATTATGATTTCAAAAGTAAAAAGCTGTGGTCTGATGGGGGTAGACGGGTTTGTTGGAGAAGTTGAAACGGATATTTCCAATGGTCTGCCCGCTTTTGATATTGTCGGATTACCCGATGCTGCAGTACGAGAGGCCCGGGAAAGAGTGAGGGCGGCAGTTAAAAATTCCGGATTTAATTTTCCTGTCAAAAGAATGACCGTTAATCTTGCACCGGCCCATATCAAAAAAGAAGGGGCTTGTTTTGATTTGCCTATATCCATCGCTATTTTAGCGGCATCGGAACAAATCGACATAGATTGTCCGGCGCAATATATGTTTTTGGGAGAATTATCCCTAACCGGTGAGCTTCGCCCTATCAAAGGGGCGCTTCCCATTGCAATAGCAGCCCGTGATCATGGTATCGAAAAAATGATCCTGCCCAAGGAAAATGCCTATGAGGCGGCCACAGTAAAAGGATTGCAGGTCTATCCCGCATCGAACCTTCAAGAAATCGTATTTCATCTTACCGGCCAAAAGCAGTTGGCGCCGTGTAGTGTAGCTTTTGACGAAATCTTTGCTTCGGAAAACCAATATGATGTGGATTTCTGTGATGTCAAAGGGCAGGAGAATGTCAAAAGGGCATTGGAAGTTGCGGCGGCCGGAGGACACAATGTCTTGATGACCGGCCCCCCCGGTTCCGGAAAAACAATGATTGCCAAACGTCTACCCACCATATTACCCGACATGTCTTTTGAGGAAGCGTTGGAGGTAACAAAAATCCACAGCGTCGCCGGATTGATATCGAAAAACACGTCTCTGATTACAAATAGAGTCTTTAGAAGTCCGCACCATACCATCTCTAATGCCAGTCTGGTTGGAGGGGGACGAATGCCCAAACCCGGCGAAATCAGTTTGGCCCACTTAGGGGTGCTTTTTCTGGATGAGCTCCCGGAATTCAAAAAAGATGTGCTGGAGGTAATGCGGCAGCCGCTGGAGGATGGTGTTGTCACGATTTCAAGGATCAATGCTTCTTTAACCTATCCTTGCAATACAATGCTTATTGCGTCCATGAATCCATGCAAATGCGGATTCTATGGCGATTCCACAAGGGAATGCACCTGCTCGGCGGTACAAATTCAAAAGTATTTAGGAAAGATCAGTGGCCCCCTGATGGACAGAATCGATATCCAGCTGCAGGTTGCACCGGTTAAATATAAAGATTTGGAATCGACAAGCAGGCCTGAACACTCGCGAGATATTAAAAGCAGGGTCAATCAAGCGAGAAAGATACAATTGGAGAGATATCAAAAATCCAAAATATATGCCAATTCGCAATTACAGCCTTCACATATGCAGAAATATTGTAAGCTCGGCACACAAGAAAAAGAATTATTAAAAAATGCTTTTGAAAAATTGGGTCTTAGCGCCAGAGCCCATAATAGGATTTTAAAAGTAGCGAGGACAATTGCGGATTTGGACGTCAGCGACTCTATTCGTACCCATCATCTGGCCGAAGCAATTCAGTATCGGAGCCTGGACAGAAAGTTTTGGAACTAATCTTTGTGCAGAGAATTAGAGCCGGTGAGTGGGGAAATTTACGTATTCACTTTTGATAAAAGCATGTCTATAACTTTAGCAAAGCGTCCTGACGGTAGCTTTTGCTTTGTGATATAATAATTATAAAATAAACTAAAGCTGCAGAGGGTTATTTTATACTATGTGGAGGGTGTACTATGAAGGTTTTAGGATTAGTTGGAAGCTATCGAAAAAACGGGAACACCGACATACTGTTGAAAAAAGTTCTTGATGGGGTAAAAAGTGAACATATTGATAGCCGGTATATATTTTTAGATGACTATGATATTAAAGATTGCATTGGATGTGAGGGATGTAAAAATACATATAAATGTGTCATTAATGATGATATGCAGCAATTATACCCTTTGCTAATGGAAGCTGACGCTATTGTATTGGGTTCACCAACCTATTTTTATAATGTTACGGGAAAGGTGAAAAATTTTCTTAACCGATTATATTGTTATGAAATATTCGATGAACATGATAGATCTATATGGATGAGTTTAAATGAAGTTGTTGGAGTAAAATATGCCGTAACAGTTGCAGTTTGTGAGCAAGATAATGAAGAAGACATGGGTTTTACATCACTTACGATGAGTAAAACATTAGAGGCATTAGGATATAGAATTATTGCAAATATTAAGGCATTAAATGCCTTTTCAAAAGGAAGTATTTTGCAGCAGAAACAGCAGCTTGAGAATGCTGCGCAAATAGGCGTTAAGCTTGCTAAGACCCTAAAATTACGAAATAACATTAAAAATACATATAAAATGCTTTAAGGCTTTTTAGAATTTGTTTTAAGCCAATGTCAGCATGATGACAACACGAAATAACATAAATATAAAATGATGGATATAAAAACCGGGTATTTATATCCATTTTTACCGGAAGGATGACCACATAGGTGATGATGTATCTTACGTTACTAACTTTACGGTGAAGTTTCAAATAATAGGTTATATTTATTTTATACACCCTACTTTTGAGGAAAGCATTGACCCGTCGAACGTTTTGCGATATAATTTTGACTAAATATTAACAAGGAAATACCATGAATGATTATTCTATTAGGGAGGGATAGGAGTGGAGAGAGTTTATAATTTTTCAGCAGGTCCGTCAATGCTTCCCGTACCTGTTTTGGAAAGAGCACAGAAAGAGTTGTTGAGTTACGGCAGTTCCGGTATGTCCGTTATGGAGATGAGTCATCGTTCCGGCCATTATCAAGAAATTATTGATGAGGCGGAGCAAACCCTCAGAGAAATTATGGGAATTCCAGATCATTACAAGGTTTTATTTTTACAAGGAGGCGCTTCCAGTCAGTTTGCAATGATTCCCCTCAACCTTTTTAGAAACAGTAAAAAGGCAGATTACGTGAATACCGGGGCATGGTCCAAGAAAGCCATAAAGGAAGCGGCTCGTTACGGAAAAGTCAATGTTGTTGCATCGTCGGAAGAATCAACATTTAATTATATACCGGTACTTGACCCGGCAAAATTTGACCGTGAAGCCGACTATTTCTATATTACCACAAACAATACGATTTACGGAACCCGATTTACCGATTTGCCCGATACGGGTGATGTGCCTTTGATGGCCGATATGTCATCCAATATATTATCGGAAGTCTATGATGTTTCCAAATTCGGCGTAATTTTTGCGGGTGCTCAAAAAAATATGGGTCCGGCAGGCGTGACGATGGCCGTGATTCGTGAAGACTTAGTGGGTCACGCAATGGAGATGACCCCCACCATGTTTAATTACAAAACCCATGTTGAGGCCGGTTCGATGTTTAATACACCGCCGACTTATGGCATTTATATGTGTAAGCTGGTTTTTGACTGGCTTAAAGAAATGGGCGGCGTACCTGCTATGCAAAAGATCAATGAAGAGAAAGCACAAGCATTATATGATTTCTTGGATGCCTCTGACCTGTTCAGCGGAACTGTAGCGCAAAAAAAGGATCGCTCTTTAATGAATATTCCTTTCGTAACCGGTGATAAGGCATTAGATGCTCAATTTATTAAAGAGGCGGCTGTCAAAGGTATGGTGAATTTAAAAGGGCACCGTAGTGTAGGTGGTATGCGGGCCAGTATCTATAATGCCATGCCTCTGGAAGGTGTTCAAAAATTAGTGGATTTAATGAAACAGTTTGAGGTTGAAAATAAATAAAAGAGGGTGCTGAGTGTGTACAAAATTCAAACATTGAATAAAATTTCTTCCAAAGGGCTGGAACGTTTGGAAGCGGATCGATATGGCATTCTAGGTGAAACGGATACCGACAGACCGGATGCCGTACTATTGAGAAGCTATAACATGCATGATATGGAGCTTCCGCCATCTTTAGCCGCCATTGCCAGAGCAGGTGCGGGTGTGAATAATATACCCATTGACAAATGTTCCGAACAGGGGATTGTTGTGTTTAATACGCCCGGTGCGAATGCGAATGCCGTAAAAGAATTGACAATAGCAGCGTTATTACTCTCCAACCGTAAAATTGTTCAAGGGATTGAATGGGCCAAAACGCTTAAAGAAGAAAGCAGCAGCGTTGCAAAGCTGGTGGAAAAAGGAAAGTCCAGTTTTGCAGGGCCGGAAATGAAGGGCAAGAAGCTGGGTGTGATAGGCTTGGGTGCTATTGGCGTAATGGTGGCTAATGCTGCCAAAGCGTTGGGAATGGAAGTGGAGGGCTTTGATCCGTATATTTCCGTTGATGCGGCCTGGGGTCTTTCCAGAGGGGTTAAAAAAGCCCTGGACTTGCAAACGCTTTTTGAGACTTCCGATTATATTACGCTGCATCTTCCGCTGCTGGAAGAGACTAAAAATATGGTTAACGAGGAAAAATTCTCTTGGATGAAAAAAGGTGTGCGATTGCTGAACATGTCCAGAGATGGTTTAGTCAATAATAAAGATTTAAAAAAAGCAATCGAAGACGGTATTGTTGAGACCTATGTAACCGATTTTCCAAATGCAGACTTGCTGGCACTCGATCATGTCATTCCCATTCCGCATCTGGGGGCTTCTACGCCCGAGTCGGAAGAGAATTGTGCCGTGATGGCCGCAGAACAATTGAAAGACTTTTTGGAAAACGGAAACATTATCAATTCCGTAAATTACCCCGCATGTGAACTCAATCGGGTTTCCGATTACCGTATTACCTTAGCCAACAAAAACATTCCCAACATGGTTGGACAGATTTCTACCGTATTGGCAAATGAGCATATTAATATTCTCAATATGCTGAATCGAAGCAGTGGAGAGTATGCGTATACGATTATCGATATTGATCGAAGCGTTGGTAAAGAAGTCATCGATAAGCTTCAAAGTATCAATGGTGTTCTCAGTGTAAGAGTCCTTTAAGTCATATTTTTGCAAATGTATAATAACAGATATCCCACTTTAAAATGGAAGCCGGATGAGAACAAAGAACACAGCATCCTCGCTCTGTTTGTTCAAAGGAACGGATAGTTTACGGTGGGATATCCTTTGGATATATTTGTATTCTGATATCCGGCTTGCGATTTCGGACTTCCGGTCTCCGGCAGGGATATGATATGAAAGGCTAAGGATAGTCAGCTTTAAACCCGAATAATCAGTGTAACCGATTTAAATCAAAAAGGAGCGTTTAATCAAATGAAAGAGAATAAAGTGTTAGCAACAGTAAACGGAAGACCCATTACGCAGCAGGATGTGGATGCATTTTTGCAAAGATTGGGACCGGAAAGAGCCATGCAGTTTCGTTCGAAAGAAGGCGTGCAGAAGATATTAAATGAACTCATCAATCAACAATTGTTTTATGCCGATGCTGTTGAGAAGGGTTTAGAGCATGAGGAAGCTTTCAAAGCGGAATTAGAGCAAGCAAAAGTGAACATTTTAATACAATATGCGATTAATAATATCATGATGGATGTCAAAGTAGAAGAGGACGAAGTAAAAGATTATTATGAAAAACACAAAGAGCAGTTTAAAAAACCGGAAAGCGTCAGAGCGAGTCATATCTTGACGGAGGATGAAGTAACTGCAAATAAAATCTTAAAACAGATCAAAGAAGGACTTTCTTTTGAAGAGGGGGTCAACACTTATTCAAAATGTTCTTCGGAGCAAAACGGCGGAGACTTAGGTTATTTTTCCCGGGGGAAAATGGTGCAAGAGTTTGAAGATGCAGTGTTTTCCATGCAAATCGGTGAAATTAGCAAACCTGTAAAAACACAATTCGGATATCACATTATTAAATTGGTGGATAAAAAAGAAGCGGACATCAGCACATTGGAAGAAGTCAAGGAACGATTAACGCAGCATTTGCTGGCAATGAAGCAGAATGATTTATATACCGATAAAGGTAATGAGCTTAAAAAGAAGTTTGAAGTTAAGATACACGAATAGCGTAAGGGCCAAAAAAGGTTTGTGAGTAGTTATCACAAACTTTTTTAGTTATCACATTGTATAAACATATGGATTAGCATATAATGATATGAAATAGAGTAAAAAAATCGGTCATAACCGGTAAAGGATATTTTTGTTTTTACAGCTTAGGGTGTATAAGTGTTGAGTGGAGAAAATGATTTCAACAACTGAAACTTTCTTCAACTCAATGAAATGTAGCCCTATGACTTAGGAGCTGTTTGAACCAATACACGAAAGGAATGTAGCAGCATGGGAAAAGTTTTAGTCCTGACGGAGAAGCCCTCCGTAGGCCGTGATATAGCCAAAGTATTAAAATGTACTCAAAAAGGAAACGGTTGTCTAATGGGCTCAAAATATATTGTAACCTGGGCGTTGGGGCATTTGGTGACACTGGCCGAACCGGAGGCCTATGGGGATCGATATAAGACGTGGAGAATGGAAGATTTGCCGATGCTTCCCAAGGAAATGGAATTAATCGTAATCAAAAAGACGTCACACCAATTTAAGGCAGTTAAAGATTTGATGCGGAGAAAAGATGTTGATACGCTGGTGATTGCGACGGACGCAGGGCGTGAAGGTGAGTTGGTGGCAAGATGGATTATTGAAAAGGCGGGGTGGAGAAAGCCCATTCAACGTCTGTGGATCTCTTCACAAACAGATAGAGCAATTAGAGAGGGATTTAACAATTTAAAATCCGGCAGGCAATATGAGGATCTATATATGTCCGCACAGTGTCGCGCCGAAGCAGATTGGCTGGTCGGTTTAAATGTGACAAGGGCATTAACCTGTAAATACAATGCACAGCTTTCCGCCGGCAGGGTGCAGACGCCAACCTTAGCGATGATTGTACAAAGGGAAGAGGAAATCAGAAAATTCGTACCGAAAGATTACTGGACGATCCAAGCCGCTGTAAATGGATTTACCGTTCAGTGGAGAGAGCGAAATACGGGTCAGACGCGTATTTTCGATAAAGATAAGGCCCAGGCACTTGCAGCAAAGGCACAAGGAGAAACCGGAAAGGTGATAGATGTGAAAAAGGCTGCCAAAAAAGAACCGCCGCCCCTTGCCTATGACCTCACCGAATTACAGCGGGATGCAAATAAAAAATACGGCTACTCCGCTAAAAAGACCCTCTCGGTTATGCAGAATCTATACGAAAGGCACAAATTGGTCACTTATCCGAGAACAGACTCAAGATACATTACGGAGGATATGATACCAACGTTGCCCGAACGGCTAAAAAGTATAGCTGTGGGACCTTATGCGGCTTTGGCACGAGAGGTAATGCGCAATAAGATTCGTACAACCAAAAGATTGGTGGATAACAGCAAGGTTACGGACCATCATGCCATTATCCCGACAGAACAGTATGTGGATTTAAGTGCGCTTAGCCAGGAGGAACGGCATATCTATGATTTGATTGTAAAAAGGTTTATTGCGGTGTTAAAACCTTCCTTTGAATATGAGCAAACCATCATTAACGTCGATATAAAGGGAGAATTGTTCACGGCAAAGGGGAAGATTGTCAAATCAAAAGGGTGGAAAGCCGTTTATGACAACAGTTTTTGTACGGAGGATGAGGGAGAAGAGGATGAAAAAGAGCAATCACTGCCTGAAATAAAGCAGGGATCTGCGTTAAAAGTGATTGGAGCAAAAGCAATAAACGGCAAAACCAAACCTCCGGCCAGGTATACGGAAGCAACACTGCTTTCGGCAATGGAACATCCGGAAAAATTTATTGAAAATGCTTCGCTGAAAAAAACGATGAGCCATACCAGCGGTTTGGGTACGCCGGCAACAAGGGCGGATATCATAGAAAAACTATTTAACAGCTTTTATATGGAGAAAAGAGGAAAAGATATTGTACCTACCTCAAAAGGGAAGCAGCTTATTGAGCTGGTACCTGGGGATCTGAAGTCGCCGGCGCTGACAGCGAAATGGGAGCAGCAATTGTCGGGCATCAGTAAGGGGCAGGTAAATGGAAAAATGTTTATTGGCGATTTGAAAGGGTATGCGGCGAAATTAGTATCAACCGTAGCGGTAAGTTCGACAACCTTTAAACATGACAACATTACCGGCAGTAAATGTCCGGAGTGTGGTAAATACCTATTGGAAGTCAAAGGGAAAAAAGGGAAAATGCATGTATGCCAGGACCGTGAATGCGGATACCGTAAATCTATTTCTCAGCTGTCCAATGCGCGATGCCCCCAATGTCATAAAAAAATGGAAATCAGGGGGGAAGGGGAAAAGAAAATATTTATCTGTCCCTGTGGCTATCGTGAAAAGCTGTCGGCCTTTAATGAACGTAAAAAGGCACAAAAGGGAAGCATTGACAAGCGGGAAGTAAGCAAATATTTGAAAAAGCAGAATAGCGATGTACCCATTAACACAGCATTGGCAGACGCACTGGCAAAGCTGAAAAAAAGTTGAGGGTTGAGAATACTGTGCCGGCAGGCTCTTAGCCCTGGAACTTCAGTTATTGAAATACGATTTAGCTTGGCACAACCCGTTAACTTAATGAAGTGCACCCTTAAATGTGTGCGCATTTGACAAAAAAAAGCAACGGGTAGTATACTAAAAAACGAGAATTTCTAGTTGGGGGTTCATCATGTTAAAATTATTATCGAAAATATATGCGCTGATAGGCAATTTTAGCTATCGGAAAGGAAAGACAGATAAGGCGATTAAATGGTTTGAAAAAGCGTATCGTGGTGGCAAGTGCCCGCCGAAAATCGGTATTTCCTATGGTTATCTTCAGCTGAAAACGGGCAATGTAGAGAAAGCGGACGAGATATTGACCTTTTGGCGGAATCAAAGATTAGACCAACATTCTCAGATGCTTGCAAAATCCAATCATGCGTTGGTATTATGGAAAAAAGGTCATTTGGATGAGGCCGTTGCGCTAATGGAAGAAGTGCATACCGACTTTAAAACCACAACCCTCTATGGAAGCCTGGGCTATCTGCTGATTTTGAAAGGTGATCTGGAACGTGCGCTGACGTTTAATCTGGAAGCTTATGAGTACAATGATTCCAATGCCATCATATTGGATAATCTGGGACAAACCTATTTTTTGAGAGGAGAATATGATAAGGCCCGGGAACTATATGAGAAGATGATACCTACAGATCCTGCTTTTCCGGAAGCATATTATAACTATGGACTACTTCTTTTGAAAGCCGATCAACCGGAAGAAGCCTTAGAAATGATGAAAAAAGCGTTAAATTATAGATTTTCCTTCCTGAGCACTGTCAAACAGGCAGACATTGAGTCGAAGATACAAGAAATAGAAGCGTTAAGGGGGAGTTGATATGCGCTTTCGTGGAATTATTTTTGATCTTGACGGAACCTTACTGGATACGATCAAGGATATTGCCAATGCAATGAATAATGTGCTGAAAAAGCTTGGATATCCTGTCCATTCTACCGAGTCTTATTGCTATTTCATAGGGGAAGGTATTGAAAAGCTGGTACGGCGTGCGCTGCCGCAGCAGGCCTTTACCGATGCATTCGTAAGCCAATGTATTGATAGTATGAAGAAGGAATATGAACGGTGCTGGAATATGCATTCCGACCCCTATGCCGGCGTACCGGAGCTGCTCAGCTGTTTACAAGAACAGCATATGCCTATGGCTATATTATCAAATAAACCCCATGATTTTACAAAGATAATGGTAGAAGCCCTATTACCCCGGTGGTCTTTTTGTAAAGTATGGGGTGCCCGGCCTTCGGTGCCAAAAAAACCGGACCCTGCTGCTGCGCTGCAGATTGCCAAGGATTTTGCCCTTTTGCCGGATCAAGTGCTTTTTTTAGGCGATACAAAAACAGATATGGAGACTGCTAATAGGGCAGGCATGTATCCGGTGGGAGCATTGTGGGGATTCCGCGATGAGCAGGAGTTAAGACAAAGCGGTGCAAAAGAGCTCATTGAAAATCCGTTGGATTTGTTAAAGATTTTGAAGTAAGATTTTAATGATAGGCGTACGGATCTTTGATCTTACGACCTATTATTTTTATATAAATTTATTGAAAAAATGTAGAAAAATAAAGAAATTTTGTATATAATATAGACAATAAAACTTAAGTCAAGAATACCTATGTTTTTATGATGCGGATAGGGATTTTGGAAAGTGAGGTAGGGATATGATTTTAGAATCGTTGGTTGCCTCGTTAATTACAGCAAAGTGTAGGAAAGGGAAGTTTGAGAATCTTGCCAGAATCAAAATTAAAGGATGGTATCTGTTTATCCTGGCAGCGTTGATTAAATTCGCGGCTTTGTATTTGGAGGCAAATCCTGTACAAGGGATAACGCCTATCGTGAATAAACACTTTATGTATATATATGGTCTTTCCTATATATTGATTTTTGCAGGATTATTATTGAACTTCGGAATGAACAGTATAAAATTTATTTTAATCGGGGCGTTCCTCAATTTTTTGGTGATTACGGCAAATGGAGGGCAAATGCCGGTCTCCATAGAGGCTTTGAAAATTGCAGGGCTTAGCGATCAGTTTCACATTACACATACGGCGGTAACGGAATATACGAAATTGGAGATTTTAGCGGATATTATTCCTATCCCTAAACTATACCCGTTAGCCAAGGTATTAAGTATAGGCGATCTTTTGATTGTTCTAGGTGTTTTCCTGTTTATTCAGGAAATGATGGTCATACGGAAGAAACCTTCACTTTGATAAGTGGAGGTTTATTTTTTTATATAAAGTGCAGGATGTCATATATCTTACCTGTAAATAATAGGGTTTAGAAGGCAACGTTATGGGTATAAATATCATATTAAAAGAAAATATCGTTAAGAAGGTGACAGAATGAGAAGGAATGAAAAAAATCTGCCTGCAATTGGTTTGGTCGGACTGGGTAGGATGGGGTCAAATTTGGCACTGAATATGCAGGATCACAATGTCAATGTCATAGTCTATAATCGAACCCCAAGCAAGACGAAAGCATTAGCGCAATATGGCATACATGGCGCATATACCCTGGAAGAATTGGTTTCAAAGCTTGACAGCAAAAAAGTAGTTTGGCTGATGATTCCGGCGGGAAAAATCGTAGATGACATCATAGGTCGGCTCATTCCCATGCTCAATGAAGGTGATATTGTGATAGATGGAGGGAATTCAAACTATCAAGACACCTTAAGAAGATATGAGGCTTTAAAACAGAGGGGCGTACATTTTATAGATGTGGGTACCAGCGGCGGGACGTTGGGAGCCAGAAACGGTGCGTGCATGATGGTCGGAGGGGACCTAGAAGCTGTTGAGTACGTAGAACCTATTTTTGCAGCTATTTGTGTAAAGGACGGGTATCAATATCTGGGCAGAGCCGGTGCCGGGCATTTTGTAAAAATGGTGCATAACGGTATAGAATACGGCATGATGCAAGCGATCGGAGAGGGCTTTGAAATTTTAGAAACGAGTCCCTATGCATTGGACTTGGAGAAAGTTGCAAGGGTTTGGAACAATGGTTCGATTATTCAAGGATACTTAATGGAGGTAACAGAAAAGGCATTTCGCGAAAGCCCTAAACTGGATGATATTAGAGGCATTGTCGATTCATCGGGAGAAGGTCTGTGGACGGTGCAGGAGGCTCTTGCACTAGGGGTGCCCGCACCTGTTATTACACAATCACTATTTGTAAGATATCGGTCAAAGCAAGACGATACGTTTTCAGGTAAAGTTGTAGCCGCCCAAAGAAAGCAATTCGGAGGGCATGCTGTTCATAAAAAAGAAAATTTGTAATGGGAGTTGAATCGGTTGCGTTCATATAAAAATGCGTGCTGCATTTTCGTTATATTCGGCGGGACAGGAGACCTGACCCATAAAAAGCTTATCCCTGCCATTTATAATCTGGTCAAGGAAGATAGGCTTACGGAGAATTTTGCTGTCGTATCCATCGGCAGGCGGATTAAAACCGATGAAGAATATAGAAAGGAATTGTTGGATTCTATTCGGAAATATACTGATGCTGAAATCCATTCGTCTCTATGGGAAGCATTAAGTAAAAAAATTTATTATATGTCTTTAAACTTTAATGATGTCCAAGGCTACCAAAAATTAAAGCATTTTTTAGAGGATTTAGATACAAGATATGACACGAAAGGGAATCGCGTATTTTATTTAGCGACTGCGCCTACATATTTTGATGTTGTCGTAGATTGCATTGATGCAAACAATATGGTCGATAATAGGACATCATGGCAAAGAATAGTGATTGAAAAGCCCTTCGGAAGTGATTTGGCCTCGGCTCAGTATCTTAATAAGAAAATTACCCGGGTCTTCAGTGAAGAAAATATTTACAGGATAGACCATTATCTGGGAAAAGAAATGATACAGAATATCATGTTTATTAGGTTTGCAAACGGGATTTTTGAACCCCTATGGAATAATCGATGTATAGACAATATACAAATAACGGTATTTGAATCGATCGGAATAGAATCCAGAGGGGCGTACTATGAGAAGTCGGGAGCGTTGAGAGACATGGTGCAGAATCATCTGTTTCAAATGCTTGCACTCACTGCCATGGAACCCCCTAAGAGCTTTAGCACAACCGATGTTCGAGATGAAAAAGTAAAAATCATCCAATCTCTTAAGGGATTTTCGGAAGAGGATGTTCACAATCATGTGGTCATGGGCCAATATGTGTCTAACGAAGAGAAAAATCGAAACATATTGGGATATAGAGAAGAAAACGGCGTATCGGAAACCTCTGACACCGAGACCTTTGTCGCGCTGAAAGTACTGCTGCAAAATGCCAGATGGGAGGGTGTTCCGTTTTATTTGAGAACAGGCAAAAGGGTGGGGAAAAAGACAGCCTATATCAGTGTTCAATTTAAAAATATACCACAAACCAATACGTTATATAACCAATTAATCGACCCCAACTTACTGGTGATCAGGATACAGCCCTGGGAGGGTGTTTTTCTAAAGTTTAATGTGAAAAAGCCAAGGAGTGCGGAAGATATCGTTTCCGCAAAGATGGATTTTTGTCAGAATTGTCATATGGAATACAAATCGCCCGAAGCCTATGAAAGATTGCTGTGGGATGTGATGAAAGGAGATTCTACACTTTTTACCCGATGGGATGAAGTGGAGTATTCGTGGAGGTTCATTGATCAAATGACCAAATGCTGCAAAGGGGATAGACAAAAAATATTGACAAACTATGAAGTGGGCTCCTTAGGCCCTAAAGAAGCAGACGACATGCTGGCAAAAGACCATAAAAAATGGTGGGAAGTGTAGGTGAGTAAAGTGAAAATATATGATATCTCTATGCCTGTACATGAGAATATGCAGGTATATAAAAACAAGGAAGAGAAAAAGCCTGTTTTTAGCGTTATAAGAGATTTTACGAACGGAGATGCTTTTGAAACAAATGTTAAAATGGATATGCATACCGGGACGCATATGGATGCGCCTCTTCACATGGTGGAAGGCGGGGAGACCATTGATAAAACGGATTTAACCAAATGCATAACCCTTTGCCGGGTGATTGATTGTACGGAAATTGAAGGATGTGTCAAAAAATCGGATTTGGAAAAAAAGGATATTAAACCGGGAGAATTTATATTGCTGAAGACAAAAAATTCTTTTACGGAACAATTTGAATATGATTTCGTATATTTAGAAAAAAGCGGAGCCCGGTATTTGCAGGAAATGAAGATTACAGGTGTAGGGATTGATGCGCTGGGGATAGAAAGAAGCCAGAAAGGGCATGAGACGCATAAACTGTTATTGGGTTCGGACATTCTTATTATTGAAGGCTTAAGGCTTAAGAATATTCGCGCAGGAGAATATTTGCTCATTGCCTTGCCCCTTAAAATGGAAAAATTGGAGGCGGCACCGGTAAGAGCTGTGTTAATAGAGAAAGACGCGTGGAGAAATATATGACGGGAAGTATTCCGGTTTATGCAGAAGCATATGATTCCGATTATTGATATTCCAAGGGCAGAAAAATGGTTGAGGGCTGAGAGTTGAGGGTTGAGTAGGTAAAAGAAATTTGCACAACAAGAGGGCTTGATGCCCTCTTGTTTCATTCAAATTCAAAAAAGCCCAGCTGTTCAATCATTCGCGTGCTGATCTTGTTGCCGACAGGCAATTTATGATCTTTTTGGTACTTGTGCACCGCGGCTTTCATGCCTTCTCCATATTTCCCGTCAATGCCCCCATAATAATATCCCAGTTCCTTTAATTTTTTTTGGACTTCCATCACATCGGCCCCGTATTCTCCCGGGTCCAAGCTTCTGATGCCGCGCCCGAACGGGCCGAAGGGTCCGTCTACAATGGTGACTCTGGTGCCGTGGGGGACGATGTTGTACAGATCTTTTACATCTTTGTTGAACATACGAATACAGCCCTTGGAAGAACTCCAGCCGATAGAATTGGGGTAGATGGTGCCATGTATACCGAATTTCCCCCAGGGGACGTTGAAACCCATCCATCTTCCCCCGAATCCTTCTCCCCATGTATCTTTACTGATAATCTTCCAGGTCCCGATAGGGGATGGGGTTGTGTATTTGCCGCCTGCACAAGGATAGGATTTTTTCAATACACCATTCTCCAATAAATACAATTTGGCCTCTTCTACATCTACCAGTATCCGATAAGGATTTTTTTTCGATTTTGAAGCTTGCAATGCTTCCCATTGCGTGTATTCGCGTGTTGCATTATTTTCAGCATATTGTTCATAGCCGACTAAAAGACCTATGATACATAGCAAAACAGCGGCTATACGAAATAATTTTATCAATGTTTCTCCACCTCGGTAAAGATCACCAACTTTAAACCTAAAAATACTATTTACACACAGGGCGTTTTAAAAAATACATTATGCATGTTATTGATGTCCAAGGATAAATAAATTCTACTTTTTTGAAACGCCTTTTGAACGGTCATGGATTGAATAAAGATAGCGCATTTTGCACCTACATACATTTAAACAAACAACGATGGTTTTGCGTTTTTT